>JAISBT010000153.1 GCA_031266055.1 Deltaproteobacteria bacterium | reverse complement strand
GTTTCCATCTGTAGCCCTTCCTCGTCGGTTTGGTGGTTGTTTGGTGATGACCAAACCTAACCGACTTGGCGGGCTACTTCCATTTTTTCAATGTGCGAAAAATACCGTACGTTATCCTTCACGCTCACGGCGTCATTGACAAGACGACCATGCGGGAGTTTGACGAATCCTGCCTTGCTCCGGTAAAAGGCATAACGCCGGACGAAATACGCGCCATCCGCGAACGGGAAAAACTGTCACAGCCTGTCTTTGCCCGTTATTTGAATGTTTCCAAAAATCTTGTCTCGGATTGGGAGCGAGGCGTGAAGAAGCCCGGAGGTTCGGCTTTGCGCCTATTGTCCATCGTTAAATACAAGGGACTTGATGCTGTCAGGGTGTAAACCGGCGACCTGGCATCAGCCAGCCGCGCAAGCGGAGGCTGACTGATGCGGATTCCGGACAAACATGGCGTCCGGCAGTTTTTATCTGCCGGATGCGCCGAAATGCTTGCTGATTCTCCCGCCGGATCAGCCGGAGATTTTTCTGCCGGTATAGGTGGAGGGCTTTTCTTCGCCGCGTAATACGCGCAAAGCGCCCCAGGCCAGAGCTTCCATTTCCAGTTCTCCCGGGTAGACGCGCACCGGGGCCAGACGATCCACATATTTTTTGATCATGCCGGTAAAGGTGTTGGAGTAAGCAATGCCGCCGGTGAGGATAATGGCGTCCACACGTCCTTCCAGCACTGCCGTCATGGCTCCCACTTCCTTGGCTATCTGGTAAGCCATGGCGTTAAAAACAAGCGTGGCTTTGGCGTCTCCGGACTGCGACATCCTCTCGACATCGCGCATGTCGTTGGTATCCAGGTAGGCTTTTATGCCGCCGTTTTTCTGCAGAAAACCCAGCAATTGATCCTTGGTATATTTGCCGGAGAAGCACATTTCGATGAGCGGCGCGCAGGGCAGTCCCCCGCTGCGTTCAGGGGAAAAGGGGCCTTCGCCGGTAACGGCGTTATTTACATCAATGATGCTGCCGTAACGGTGCGCGCCCACGGATACGCCGCCGCCCAGATGCACCAGCACAAAGCGGGCGTCGGTATACTTCATGCCCATATCTTTGGCGGCGAGTCTGGCTACGGCTTTGGTGTTCAAAGCATGAAAAATGGGGCTGCGTTCAACGGCGGGCAAGCCGGATATGCGGGCTTCGGGAATCAGTTCGTCCACAACCACCGGGTCGACTATATAGGCGGGAATTTTATAGGTTTTAGCCATTTCCGCCGCAATGATTCCGCCCAGACAGGAAGCGTGGGCATTGGCCGCCCCGTCTTCTTCGGTAAGATCCTGAAGCATTTTTTCGTTGACGTCATAGGTTCCGGAGGCCATGGGCGCCAGGATGCCGCCGCGGCCGACAACGGCGTTTATGGATTCCATGGAGATTTTATTTTCTTTCAGGGCGTCCGAAATGTACTTTAGGCGGATATTTTTTTGATCTTTTATTTTGGCGCAGTTGGCAAAATCTTCGGGCGGGTGGCGGATGGTTTTTTCGAACAGGGATTTTTCATTTTCAAAAACCGCGAACTTGGTGGAGGTAGAACCAGGGTTAACCGCCAAAATCAAATACTTATGCTCAGCCATGTTTTTCTCCTCGAAAAAAGTGCAAGTAAAAAGGTTAAAAAGATTAATTCCAATTCCAAATTAGAAATGCGTTAATTTTTTATTCGGAGCATTCGGCATTTTCAATGTTAAAACACTCCAAATCAAGCCGAACGTCTGTCTCCGGCCTGGCGAAAATGTATGCGTATAGGCGTGTGTTTCAGGCCTAGGACTTTGCGCAAAGCGCGTTCCAGGTAGCGGGAATAAGCCTCGGTTACCCGTTCGGTATCGCTCACAAAAAAAACAAAGGTCGGCGGAGTGCTTTCCGCCTGGGTCATATAGTAAAATTTGGCGCGGCGCTGCTTGATCAAAGGGGGTTGGCGCTGCTGCACAAGCTGTTCCAGGTAGCGGTTCAACATACCGGTGCCGGCTCTGAAGCGGCTTTCCGCCAGAATTGATTTGGCCAGCGGGATAATTTTGCGCAAGTTATGCCGGTTTTGCGCGGAGACCGTCAAAATGGGAATATGCCGGCAATAAGCCAGGGCTTTACGGTAGCTTTTTTCAATATCTTTTATATCCTGCGGCCGCATCAGGTCGCTTTTGTTGATCAGCGCGATGAAAGGGAGTTTGCGCCCGTCCAGAAGCTCCAAAAGGCGCATGTCCTGCTGGGTCAATCCTTCCAGTCCGTCCAGCACCAGCAGGGTGAGCTGGGCCTTGGAACTGGTTTTCAGCGAGGAATTTACGCTGAAAGTTTCAACCGTATCCGTAATTTTGGATCTTCTGCGCACGCCGGCGCTGTCCACAAAGACGCAATAGGTTCCGTCAATTTCCAGGGGCACGTCCACGCTATCCCGCGTAGTTCCGGGCACAGGGCTTACAATCATGCGTTCGGAGCGCGCCAGGGCGTTGACCAGTGAAGATTTTCCCACGTTGGGCCGGCCCAGCAAAGCCAGTTTCAGGGGATATTCCGGGCTGCCTTCCAATGCCGTTTCAGCCGGAAAGTTTGCCAAAGGCGCGGGGGCCGCTTCGTCCCGGGGGAGCAGGCTTTCAATGGTTTTTTGTAAAAGCTCAAGGTTAAAACCATGTTCCGCTGAACAGGGCAGCACTTCAAACCCCAGAACGTGAAATTCGGCGCAGAGCAGTTCCGCCTTTTCCGGCCCGTCCACTTTGTTCACCACCAGCAGCAAAGGTTTGCCCTGCTTGCGTAAAAATTCGGCCAGGTGGGCATCCATGGGAGTCAGACCGTCACGTCCGTCCACCACCAGGCAAAGCACGGCGGATTCCGCCACCGCCGCGTCGGCCTGCCGCAAAATTTCCTGTTCAAAGCCGCGTAAACCCTCCGGCCCTTCCACCGCCGAAGCGTGGGCATCCAGGGTAACACCGCCGGTATCAATAACGACAAAAATTTTTCCGTCGGAACCTTTAACCCGGCCTTCCATCCGGTCGCGGGTTATTCCGGGCAGATCATGGGTAATAGCCCGGTTGCTGCGGATAAGACGGTTGAAGATGGTGGATTTGCCCACATTCGGACGGCCCAGAAGCGCGACTTTGGCTGCTGCCTCCAGCGCGCCGAAGGCGTAAAAACCCGCGGGTTTCCGTATGTTGTCCGTTTTCCCGGAAGTTGCCGGCATTGCTTTGTTCATCAGAAATTCCAGTAGTATCCTGTCACGCCTGTACTGCCGTAACAGGCGTGAAGATCGCTTCGGCCGGTACAAGCGTAGCGGCTATTTGGCGGCTTGGGTGGGTGCCGTCCTGGCCGCGAGCGCCGCGGCAATGCGGTTGGAGCTTGCGGAGGCCGCCAGAATGGTTTCCCGGTCGGAAGCGCGCCGGTTCAGCCAGCAGGCTATGTACACCAGGCTGCTGCTGTCCAGGCGCGTGGCGGCGCCTTTCAGCATCATTTTGTATACGGCGTTTTCCGCGGACTTTTGTATATTCAGGCGCGCCTGGTAGTCGGTTTCCACTGCTTCCAGGTTGCGCCGGGCTTCCTCAATTCTGCTTGTATTGCCGCTGTTTCTGGCAATTTCCAGGACTGCCGACGCGTCAAGGTATTTCGTATTGGCCAGATTGGCCGCATTGAGCGCTTTGTTATATTCCTCCACCCTGGCGGAGGCGTCAGGCGTTTCGGCGTAGGCCTGCAAGGCCGCGCCAAGTGCTTTGGCATCGGCGGAATAGTAGTTCAGCATGGCTATATTTTGTTGCGCGGTGAGCCGGCGTTCTTTGCCGGTGTTGTCCACCACCGGCAAACTGCCGGCCTGAGCCAGCAGATCCGCGAAACGATCCGCGTAAATCCGCGTCAGCGCCTCCAGCATGGAGGGCATAAAAACATAGTTGAGAATCAGGTTGCGGTCGCGGTAATAATCGCGCGCTCCGGATTTACTTGCGCTGAAACCGCGTAAATCAATGCCGTAGCGCTGGTTTATATTCTTGATATTGGCAGTGCTGACGGATTTATTGGGATAATTGGGGTGAGTTCCGGCAGGCCAGTAGCAACTGGTCAAATAAGCGGCCAGGTCTTTGACAAAGCCCAGAGTAACAACAGAATCTTCAGTTCCCGGATTTCCGGAACCGCCCGCGCCGGCGGCATCCGGGCCAAAAGTCGCCGGTATTATTCCACGGGCGCCGGCCGCGTCATCCGGAAGCGGAACAGTTACGCGCGGTCCGCCGCCTTTTCCCATAACCGGGGCGGGGATCGGTTTTTCCAGCTCGGCAAACAGGGCTTTGTCTTCCGGGCGCACATCAGGCCGGCCGGCGTTAGCTTGTCCCGGAGAAGAAGCTTCCTCCCGATCCACGGCAGAGGCGGTTTCCGGGGCATCGGACAAAGGAACGTAGGGAGTGACGGGTTCTTTGCCTTTCCAGTTGGGGTCGGGGCTGCTTATTTGCGGCCTGCCCCGGGAAAGCGTTCTGGGCGGACGCGGAGGCGTGGCTACCGGAGGCGGAACAGATATTTCCGGCCCCGGCGGGACAGCGTCCGCATATCCTTGCGCGCCGGATGAATCGGCATCGGCGGACGGCGTTGCGGGCAGGCTCTCCGCTGAACCGTCCCGGACGGTTTCTCCGGTATTCTTCGGGTCATCCACTATTTGGGCCAGGGGAAAATTGAAGCTGCTTGCCGGGGCTGAGGCATCCGCATTCGGAATTGGAGCGTCAACGTCCGGGGCGGTTGCGCCGGAGTCCGCCGTCGCGCTTTCCGGGTTGGCGGACGCGGCGATCCGGGCTGAAGGATCAGGCTGAACAGATGAAGCGGAAAGGTCAGCGGCGGCGCTGTCCGCGGTTACGGCCAACGCCGGTTCGGTGCTGTACTGGTTGGACAGGGGCATTTTTATAGTGGGCGCGTCGGCTTGTTCCGGGTTTTCCAGCGCTTCCGGAGCTGCGGGCGGCGGAGCGCTGCCCAGACGGATAGGGCCGATTTTTCTTTCATCGCCCAAATTCAACGTCCGGCTGAGAAAAGACGCGGCCTGCTCAGGCATAGGCAGAGCAATTTCGCCGGTTTTCATAAATTCAAGGCCGGCCCAAATTCCGGTTCCGGCAAGAGCAAGTATGAGCACAAGCGGTATATAAAAGTTCCGGCGAACTTTGCGCGCGTCTTTATACATTTGCTCCAACTGAGGAATCTGATATGCTGCCATGAAGAACTCTCCAGATAATCGTCGTCGCGTGCCATTGTTATGCCACGCCTCGCCTGTTGTTCTGGCGCGAGGCGGGAATGAATCCCTCCTCGCGCCGACGGCATAAGCCGCCGTGCCGCCAAATGGCGGCGGAGCAAGCCGGATTTCACGTCCGGCGCAGCGATATATGATTCAAAATACGGGCGCGCTTACAATATTGACAAGCAATTCTCCGGAGCATACACCCAAGAAACGTTGCGGGCAAGTAAATTGCGCTTCTCCTTTCGCCAGCCGGGTCAGCCGGCTTTTTGCATATTTTCG
>JAISBT010000150.1 GCA_031266055.1 Deltaproteobacteria bacterium | reverse complement strand
GTTTCCATCTGTAGCCCTTCCTCGTCGGTTTGGTGGTTGTTTGGTGATGACCAAACCTAACCGACTTGGCGGGCTACTTCCATTTTTTCAATGTGCGAAAAATACCGTACGTTATCTTGTCCCGCTCCTGCCAGTAAAGATAGTCTTCCCATGCTCCGTCAGACCATATTTTATACGCGGCCGGCCTCAATCAGATCGTGAGCCGTGCCTTGTCCGGCTTCAAGCTGCTCTATGGCGGCTTTGAGCCGGGCTTGATTCTTTACGCTGTAAAAGAGATCATCGCTGCCGGTAATTTCAAAAGGTATGCGTTGCTCGCGCAAAACCGCCCGGGCGAACATGTTAACCGCTACCGTGGCGTTCATGCCCGCATCCGCGCAAAAAGCGTCAAAACGCTTTTTTATGTCCGCATCCATGCGTATGCTCAAAGTTGTTTGGGACATAAGCCAGCTCCTGTCATATTTTATATATACACTGTATCGCTATATATCCATCTGTCAAGACGGTTCATGCGGAAACGGCGGAGAAGGCTGTTCCCCCAGGCTGACGAGGCCCTTGGAGAGCATGTTCAAGGCCGGCGTGTACTCCAAGCACCCGGTAACGATTTGCGCGGCAAACCCTTGCAGAGCGGTACAACTTTGAAAAGTTGCGGTACCGCTCCAAGGCAATTTAACTTTGAGACGCTCCCTCCGGCGCTTTACGGCGAAACTTCGCTGCTGTCTTCATCCGTAAGCTGCTGCACAGCAACGGCTGAAGCAAGTTTCGCCTGCGCCTGCGGGGCGGGCGGCGGTATCCGCCGCCAGAGCATTTCAACATTTTCAATGTTAAATGCTCTAAAAACGGAAATTGAAGGCCAGATTCACCCGGTGCCGGTCGTAGTCGTAAGACCAGATATTGGAAGAACGCCGGGTGTAGTTATATTGCAGCATGGGCGTAATTCCCAGATGTTCCAGCCAGTTCACGGACAGAGCGGCGTAAAGGCCGTGCAGGCGGTCTTTGCGTCTGGCGGAATCAATGCGGTAATCTTCGGTGATGTAGTTCTGCCGCTTGTGGTAGAGGGCGTCGGTCAGGCTGCCTTCGACAAAAAGCGACACGCCGTGCCGGAAAAAGTAGTAACCCCCCAGAGAATAGGTCAGACTGCCGCTGCCGTATATTCCATCGGCCGTATTGTCCCGCTCGTATCTCAGTCCGGCCTGGATAAAGCTCTGACTGGTCAGGATATAACGGGGCCGCAGGTAGGCACTGTACGTCTCCCCGCGTAAAAACGCGTTGAAGTTTTCATTGTGGTAAAAATTTTCGGCATAGGCGCCGCCGAAATTCAGGAAAAGGCGGCCCAGGTTTTTTTGCGCATCCAATCGTCCGCCATAGCTCTCGGAATAGGGCTTGCCGCCGATCCAGCGTTTGCTGAAGGAGGGTTGCAGGCTGATTTCCCCGCTTCCCCAGATATAGCGGGGGCCGCTGGCCGCGTAAAGGATGTAGTCGTCATAAAAACTTCCGGGGAAATCCGTCATATACAGGCCCAAGGTGGAGCGCAGCCCCAGATCCTTGCTGAAACGGCGGTAATAATCGGCAGTGGCGTTGACCCGCAGCCCCAGACCGCTTTCCTTTTTTTTCAGATCCCGGCAAAGCAGGCCGTAGACGGTGGCTATACACTCCCGGTTCGCCCCGGAAACCTGATTTATGTTTGAATCCGGCGTCAGGCTCAGGCCGAAATCCAGCGTCCAGTTCTTTTGCCTCCGGATGCTCTCCAGAAAAACATCGACCTTTTCCAGTACCTCCGGGGGCAATCCCGCGCCGCCCTTGACCAGTTCAAACTGAAAACGCGCTTCCTCATAATTTTCATTCAGGAAATAGGCGCGGGCCAGTTCCAGGCGTACTCTGGCCAAATCGGGAAAGCGGTTCAGGATGATCAGAAAATATTCGACCGCCCGGTTGTATTCTCTCTCCAGCAGAGCGATCTGCCCCAATTGGAACAGCGCCTCCACCCGCACCTCCGGAATGCGGCTTTGCAGCAGGAGGACATAGATTTGCCCGGCCTCGTTCTGCCGCCCGCTTTCCAGAAGGGCGCGGGCCAGAGCCAGCCCTTCCGGGTCGGACATATGGAAAGATTTTTGCGGAGACGCGGAGGGTTCAGTCCAAACGGGCGCTTCCGGATCACCTGGCGCCGGAACCGCCGCCTCAGCGCCGAAATCTCCGAGCGCGGCGGCGGCAACGGAGAATGGGCAAAACAGAAGGAGGAAAAGCGCGATGCCGGTTAAACGCATGCATACTCCGCTACTACCATGTCACACTTAAAACTTCGCTTCGCTACGTTTGAAGTGTGGAGATCGCTTCGCCGATTTGCGGAATGACGCCGCCTTTCGTTTCGCTCAAGATCGGCCGAGTGGTTTCCGGCTCGCTCCGCCGCCTTCGGCGGCGCGCCGGGCGGACAAGCCCGGCGGCCAGTCCGCTGTGACTTTAAACACTACAAGCACGCTACGGCTTTACTTTACGCCGAAAGCGGCGGTGACTCCACGTAAATAAGTATTATAATTATCTTCAACCCCTGGCCCGAATATAGCAGGCGGAAGCCCGCTGACCGGAAAAGACTCACTGAACTCAAAAGCCCCCACCGCTTCCTCCGGAGAGGAAGCGCCGTAAAACTGCCCACGCGCCTGATCTCTGAACCTGGGCGATGATGCCCCAGTGGTCAAAGCCAGAAGGGGATCCGTGTTGCCGTTATCCGAAACGGTAAAGCCGGAGGCCGTAAATCCGCCTCTGCGATCCACGGACGCGGAACCGTTCAGACTGAATGTATAGTAATCGTCAAATGCCAGTTCCAGGCTGGTTATATTGCTCAGACTCTGATCAACGGTCAGGGCGGCGCTGCCGACCACTTCCTTATATATGGTGTATTCATAAGAGTTGAAGGCCCGGCCCACCGCCGTTCCGTTGAACGACCTGGATCCGCTTAAACCGGCAAAACCCTGCCTTTTGCCGGAATCGCCGAAATAAAAGGCCATATCGTCAATATGGGTGGAAGCGGAAACTGTTATATCGGGGCCGCCAGGCGCGGAAGCGACGGCTGTAGCCTCTTCCTGCTGTTTCCAGACCCCGAAATCGGAATATTGCAACCCCAACATTTTGCCTCCAAGCAAAATGACGTCGGTGTATTCAGCGTCAATGCGGCCGCTGTAGAGTATTCCGGAACCCTCGTCCACTTCCAGGTCATTGAAATATTCTCTTTTAATAGTGGTTATGGCCGCGCCGATAAAGTTGTGGCTCTTATAAAAGTCGGAAAGAGCAAACGAACCGTCGGAAAAAATGACGACCCGATCCGCGGCATCGTCATTGCTATTCAGCGGATCCGCGATATCCCCGGCTTCATCATAAAATACGCTTGCGGAAAGCCCTCTTTCCGTCTTGGTCAGAGTGAAAATTTGATGCGCGATAGGATGATTATAATCCATCAGTTCCAGCCCATTTCCATTGCTTGCGACAGACCGGGATGCTGCGGCAGACCGGGATGCCTGCGAGGAGTCGGTCAGGCTCCCGTTGACGTAAATATTCTCCGCTCCGCTTACCGGGGCAGGTTCTTCTCCGGGATTCAAGTCGTTGGACATAACCGTTTTCAAGGCGGGGAGATCCGGGGCATAAGAGACGGAAGGCTGACCGCCCCCACCGCCACCGCCGCTGCCACCACCACCTCCTCCTCCGCAGGCCGCCAGGGAGAGAATAGCGCACAGGAGAAGGCAACATCTGAATGCTCTGAGCATAATAAACTCCTCATTGATTGGTTGTGGTTGTAAAACGCGAAAACGGCCCTGTCCCGCGAAGGAAACAGAGCCGTTTCAGAAAATGGCAAAGCCGCGCCGCTCCTGGTGGAGAGCGCGTTATATGGTAGAGTTAATGTTGTGTGTGTGTGTGTGTGTGTGTGTGTGTGTGTGTGTGTGTGTGTGTGTGTGTGTGTGTGTGTGTGTGTGTGTGTGTAGCAAAAAGCGGGCCGGAAGATTCAATTCCGGTCATAGAATTCCATGAAAACAGAACGACTTTTCGCATAGCCAACACACCTTGCCTGGAATTTTGAAAAAATAGCCCAAGCAGCATGAATAGGCAAGTAAATAATTTGCTGCCGACACCGCGGGCGGACAATATCAGCCGAGAGCAAGAACGGTTACTTCACTGGGCACGATGCACGCGCCGACCGTATTCGGGATCACCCCCAGGCAGTTCTGGCCGGTCACGCTGGTCAGGCGCTGGGCCGGCGCGCCGCCGACCATTATGGTAAAGCAACCGACATTGTAGGTGGTCTGCCCGGCTTCCAGATGGGAAACCACGCCCAGCAGCACACCCGGCTGATCCCCCAGGCTGACGAGGCCCTTGGAGAGCATGTTCAAGGCCGGCGTACACTCCACAAGCACATTGAAGGCCATGGGCGCCGTGACGGCGCTCATGGCCATGTTGGGATAGGGAACCGGCACCGGAACCGGCCCGACCGGCGTCAGGCAGACGTCGGGAAAAGCCATATCCATTCCGGCTCCCATACTCAGCATAAACATAGCGGGTTGCTCCCTTCAAAAGATTGGTATGTAGTATAAGTCCATTTCCGAATCGGCATGAGCATAATTAAAAAAAGGCTCTCAGAGCATTTCAAGCGTAAAATGCTCTAACCAAGCTGAATCAGCTTCGCGTCCGTGCGGGCGGTTTCCTCCGCCAGGGTCAGGCCGTTCCTGCTCATAACGGTGGCGTTCCCGTCCGCTACCAGAGTGGAATTGGCGCACCGCGTCTCGTCATTACCTTCCACCATCCTGCGGGATGAGCCGAGGCATTGCGTCAACGAGCGGAATACCGACAGAGCCGTGCCGCCCAGGACGGAAAGGGCGCGGCAGCAGACGTCCGCCACGTCTGAAACGGCGTTGACTTTGTTCATGTGCAGAACGGCGTTTTGGGCGGCCACGGAAAAATCCTCGGCGCGCAGACCGAGCTCCCGGCCGGCTTGCAGGTCAAGGGCATCCGCGCAACGCACAGTCAGCCTGCCGGGGCATTCCAGGCTGCTTTCCGGCGGCAGGCAGAGACGCGCCTCTTGCCCGCCGCGAACAAGTATGGACAAGATGACGCATGAACCGTCCTCAAGAACGGCCAGCAACACCGTATCCCCCTTTTCCGGCCGCAGCAGGCAGCTTGCGGCAAGCCCGGCCTCAAAAGCCGCATTATCCATAACCGCGCGGTACAAGCCGCTGTCGTCCGCGTACAGCACCTTGCCGGTGGCAAGCCGCACGTCAACACTCTCATATATTTCCGCTGCTTGAGCCATTCAATAGCCCTCCTAAAGCAATTTAATTTTGAGACGCTCTGGGTTTCGCGCGCGGCCTGAAGGCTTCCGCCTCAACCCGTTCCGGATCCGGCGACTGCAACAGGGTGTTTTTGCTGCGCCCGAACCGCGTCCCTTCTTCCACCGCCTTGTAAAATTGCGCCATATACAGAGCTGTACCGGTAAAATCGCTTTCGCTCAGATCCGCGTAAGAAAAATCCGCGTTTTTCAGATTTGAGCCGGAAAAATCGGCGCGCTGCAAACGGGCCTTTTGGAAAACACTCAATTCAAAATTCGCGTTCGAGCAATCAGCCAGGGTCAGATCGCTTTCCGAAAATACGGACTGCCGGAAAACGCCGCCGGACAGATTCGCCGAAGCCAGTTTCGCGCCGATGAACATGGAGCTTTCCAGCCGCGCGTTGCGCAAGGATGTGCCCTTCATGGATGCTCCGCTGAAATTGCACATGGGCAGACAGCAACCGGAAAAGTCTGCCCCATCCAGTTTGGCGGAGTCGAACTGCATGATTTCCATGTTCAGGCCGGCGAAGTTGTAGCCGGTAAAATCGCAGCCCCGGAAAAGCACCTTGCGCAGCGTAGCCCCGGCCAGAATGAGAGAACGCAGGTCGCTTTCGCTGAAGGCGAGGCGGATCATGGCCGCGCCGGAAAAATCCGCGCCCGTGCAATCCGCTTTCTGCAGGGCGTTCTGTTCGACTCTGGCTCTGCGAAATCCGGCTCCGGACAGATTCGTCTCCTGTAGCGTACACATGTGAATATGCGCGTCCGAAAAATCCGCGCCGGAAAGATCGCTCTTGCCGAAGAGCAGCATGGACAGGCGCGCGCCGGAAAAATCCGCGCCCGGCATATGCATGTTCATCCAGTTGACTTTGGCGATGACGCTGCCGCGAAAACGCGCCCCGCTCAAATCACAGTCGGCGAAACCGGTGCGGTTGACCTCCGCGCGTGAAAAATCCGCCCCGGCCAGGCGGCATTTCTCGAAACGCCCGCCGGAAAGATCCGCTCCGGAAAGATCCAGGCCGGAGAGATCCCGGCCGGCGACCGTCTCCCGTGCGGCGACACGTTCAAGAATTTCGGCGCGCAAGTTCACGCAGAGCCTCCTCTTTCCCGGCAACGCGGGTTTTTTTGAAGTTCACGCCGTCAAAACGCGTGTCCCGGTCGATGGTCAGGCCGCGCAGATCAACGGCGTACAGGCTGGCCTCCGTCATATCCGCACCGCTCAGGCGGCATTTACGCAGCGCGCCGCTCAGCAGATTGGCGCCGGAAATATCCGCCCGGGTCAAATCGCACTTGATGAAACGGCAGCCGGAGGCGCGCAGGCCGTCCAGACGGGCGCGGGACAAATCGCAGCTCACGAGCAGCGCGTTTTCCAGATTGGCCCGGTAAAAATCCGCGCCGCAAAAGCGGCTCATGCGCAGAGAGGCCTCGCGCATGTCCGCGCCGGAAAAGTCGGCTTCACTCAAGTCCGTTTCCGCATCCGTATAGAATTTGCGCAGATCGCCCCCCGCAAAGGAGGCTCCGGCGGCTTCCGCGCCCTGGAACAGACATTCGCTCAGCACGGCTTCCTGAAAACGCGCCCGCGCAAGCTCGCTTTTCTGAAACAGACACTTGAAGCCGCGCATGGCGCGAAAATCCGCGCCGGCCGCCTTGATCTGGCTGAACGCGCAGAGGGAGAGCAGGGTTTCGCTGAAGCGCGTATCCGTCAGCAGAGCTTTGGAGAAATTGCAGAGCTTGATCTCCGCCCTATCGAAGACCGCTCCCTCCAGATCGCATTCCCCGCAGGTCGTTAATTCCATCCGGGCGGAGGTAAGATCCGCCTTGCGCAAGACGGCCTTTTGCAGCACGGTTTGCAAAAACACGGCTTCGCGCAGGCTCGCGCCGCTGAAATTCGCTTCATGGGCCAGGGTAAAAGTAAAGTCCGCGCCGTCCAGGCGGCAGTTTTGGAAATTCGTTTTTCCGCACAGGGCGTGGCCCAGCCTGGCGCCGGAAAAATCCAGATCGGAAAGATCCAGCCCTTGCAGGTTTTTCCGCTCCAGGTTCTTGTCCGCGGCCAGAACGGCGGCCACCTCCTCTCGGGTCATCCTTTGCATGGCCTTGGAATCCATGCCTTCGGCGTCAAAAGCCGCCTGTACTTCCGGGGGCAATTCGCCTTTCTTCACGCCCGCGAGCTTGGCCAGGCCGTCCGCGCGCAAGGCGTCCAGGGGGGCCAGGCGTTCGCCCAGATCCAGCGCTTTGCCTTCGGCCTCGGCCAGACGGGCCAGGATCTTGGCCCGCATGTCCGGGGGCAGGTTGGGCGACAGTTTGGCGCCCAGGCCTTTGAGTTTCTCCAGAAACGCCGAGGTGGTGTCGGATACGCTTTTGGCCCACGGCGGCGGAGGCGGGGGATTGTCCAGAGCGGCCGTTACCTTGGCCAGCATTGCGGGCGGAAGGCGCATTTTTTCCAGTTTGCCCAGAATGGAAGCCCTTTGTTCAGCTATCATCCCGGCCAGCATCTGCTTGGGATCGGGAAAATGGGCGCGGACGTCTTTGATCAGGGCTGCCACGCGTCCCTGGAGTTCTTCCTTGCCCGGCAGCGGCAGGTTGAGCGTGAACGGCTCCGGCGGACGGTCTTTGGGCGGCAGGGGGATGTCGAAATCGTGGCTGCGGGCCAGTTCCGGCGGCAGAACGTCCAGCAGGAGGCGGCGCAGCCTGCGTCCCTGGCCGGCCAGAGCCAGCGCATGGGGGCAGCCTGCGGGCAGTTGCAAGGCAATGGACGCGGGATAGGCAGCCCGCCAGGCCTTGAAAAGCGCATTGCCCGCTTCGCCGGGCGGCAGAATGACCACCAGGGGCAGGCCGCCCTCCCGGCCGGGCGCGTCCGGCAGCAGGGGGGGCAGATCCTTTACGGCGGCAAGCTCCGCCGGATCCGCAACCGCTACGATATGGCAGAAATCCCCGGCTTCCTGTTCCGCGAACAGAGCGGAAAGGTCTTCCGGCGCGACGCACACGGCCCCGCCGGGATGGGCGGCCGGCAGGGAAAGGGGGCTGGGGTCGGAACCCGGCGCTAGGAACACGGCCTGGTTGTCCAGACCGAGACCCCGAAGTTCCCCTTGTTCCGAAAGGGGATACACGCGCAGGGCCACCAGGGCCTTGCCCGCAAAGCGCGGTAGGTAAAGGCCGGCGGGCAGCGTAAATTCCGGAGCGGCCGGATTTGGCGGCAGGCCCCAGGCTTCCGGACGGTCGACTATGGGCGCGCCAGCATGGCCGACCCAACCGTCTTCCAGGGTTTTCGCTTCCAGGCCCAGAGCGGCCAGCCGGGCCAGGAGGGCGTCGTTGCGGCGCAGAGCGCGGCGGGCGGCGATCAGCAGTTTGAAACCCCGGTCGTGCCAGGGGTTGATGGCCGGCGTGGAGAAGGCCACACCTTCGGGGGTAAAATTGTCCAGACCGTCCAGTTTGGCCTGTATTTTCCCCGCCAAAACCGCCTGGGCCGCTTTGGTCCCCGGATCGGCATCCAACGCGGGCGCAAGCCGCGCCAAGGCGTTTTTTTTGACTCCCTCCAGGCCTTTCGCCACTTTTTCGCCGCTGTCGCGCAATTTTTCCTGCACGTCCGCAAGCGTTTTGTGCAGGTTCTGTTCCTGCGCGTCCAGGGCAGCCCGCATTCGCGGGAAAATGGACAGGTCAAAGCTCATCAGGTGGCTGAACTGCTCGCGCAAGTCCAGCATCTGCGTTTCGACCTGATCCAGAACGGCGCGGCCCGTGGCGATGGTCTTGCCGCCGGAATGGGCAAGGTCGCCCAGGCTGAGAGGCATGGCCGGGCTTTGGCCGGTCATGTCCTTTTTCAGCTTGGCAAAGACTTTGGGCACGTCCCTGGCCGTTTTGACGGCCTTGGAGGTTTGAGCCTGCGCCGCCGCAAAGGGAGCCAGATCTATTTCCACAGCGGGGTAGGCGCGCCTGCGCAGTTCCTCCCGGTAATATTCCAGGCTTTGCGGAGCTTCGGAGGGTTTTTCCGTGACCACCAGCACGCGCAGCACGTCGTCCAGTTCGTCGTCTTCCACCGGCAACAGCCCGCGGTACAGGACGAATGCCCCCAACAGGTCGGGCAGCAGCCAGACCGTATCCAGGTGCAGATCCGCTTCCCGGAACAGGCCGGGGCCGTCCAGATCCTTGGCGTAGGGCAGGCGGGTTTTGCCCTTGTCCTTTTGTTCCGAGGCTGGCAACGCGAAAGGAACGAATTGTTCCGTAGTGCGGACAAAAGCGCGGACGCGGGCCTGGGGCAGACGCGAGCGAAGGTGCGGATAATCGTGGCGCATGCCGATGATTTCCACTTCCTCGTCTCCCTTGAAAAAGGACGATTCGCCCGGAGCCGGGCGCAGACGCTGGGCGGCCTGGGCGCTGTGGAAAAATTCCGGGTCGCAGTCGTCCGGGTAGGCGGGCCAGCGGGTGTCCAGCCATGTTTGATCGTAGCTGCCGGACAAGGCGCGGCGGGCGGGATTGGCCATATCCAGAGGAAAGGGGCAGACCGGCGCCGGCCTGTCCGTGCCCGCCAGCAGCAAATGCTCCGGGTCTTCAAGGTTGGGCGGAAATTCCGCGGTCTTGTTGTCCTTGTCCAGCCCCCGGCCCAGAGGGTTGGCCGGAAAATCCGGCCCGCCAAAGGCTTTTTCCCAGATCAGGGGCATGGCGGCAAAAGGCAGGGGATCGGACAGACCGCCGCCGGGCAGCCTTTCCCTGTCCCCGAACACGGCCAGGCGGCGTTTGACGGAGCCGACGCGGAAAGAAACTTCCTGCGCCGGACGGGGGGAAGCCCCCGGCGTACGGCAAAATCCGGCCAGCAGAACTTCCGCGCCGGGTTTGAGCAGTCCGGCGTCCAGGAGAGGAGTCTGCCCCAGCGCCGCGAACACGGCCGGGGCTTCTTTCCAGAAATCCTGCTCCGTGCGCAGGCGGCTTGCGCCGCCCTCCGGGTCGAAAGCCGCGTACAGGCCGACGCTGAGCATGAGAAAACGCTCCCCCCGCCAGGCAAAGGGAGTTACGCTTACGCTGTGTTCTTTGTCTTTGTGGATTTTCATAGTTCAAATTATGCTTGTTAAGGAGGAAATAGAGGTGTTCATGCTGTCTATCGCCGTATTTATGTTTGACATCTGCATACTGCTGTTGGCCAGTGCCACTTCGCTGGCTATTGTACTAACCGCGCTTGCTGTGGCATTCGTTGCGGTGACCAGAGCGTTGACGGAACTGACTATGGCCTCCATCCTGTTGGCCGTGCAGCGGTTTTCCAGCGCCGCCACCTTTCCTTCCTGTCCGGTGACCTTGTCGACGAGGCCGTTGACTCGCGTCGCCTGGCCGTTCGCTTCGGTCAATTGGCCGTATACGGTTTCTCCGATGCCGCTGAGCTGTTGTCCCATGCCGGAAATGGTTCGTTCCATGCCGGAGATTTTCTCCTCCTCGGCATGGGCTTTGGTTCTGGCCGTGCCGACTTCCGTCTGGTGGCCGAGATAGCCCTCAATAGCCCAACCCGCGGTGAAATCAAGCAGCCCGAGGAGATGCACATATTCCACTCCCCCGAGAATCAGTTTGAATTCATCGCCGCCGACAAATCCGCTGTCGACGCCAAAGATAATCTCCTGCTTCAGGCTCGCCTCCACCTCAAATTCAGTCTTAGCCGCTCCGGCCTTGCCCGAGTCCGTATAAAGTATCCCTTGCTCATCGTCTTTTTCCTTTTCTCCGCCGCCTGTTCCCTCTCCCCCGCCGCCTGTCCCCTCTCCCCCGCCACCTGTTCCTTCTCCCCCGCCGCCTGTCCCCTCTCCCCCGCCGCCTGTTCCTTCTCCCCCGCCACCTGTTCCTTCTCCCCCGCCACCTGTTCCTTCTTCGTCGTTTTCATCGGCCATAATTCATACTCCTGCGCTTATTTTTCGTGAAGGCGGATGAAGCCGCCGCCGCCCGGAAATTGCAGCCGCAATTCCCGTTTGCCGGCCTCGTCGTTCATGACGATCTTGTTCCCGCCGGGGGTTTCCAGAGTCATATTTTTCTTGCCTTCGGTATCCGTCAGGCTGATCGTATGCCCGCCCGGCGTTTTGATGATATTTTCCCGGCTGCTTTCATCCACCACCACGCTGGGGTGTTCTGGGTTGGGCATGGCCCCCATAATCACCGGCCTGTCCGGATCTCCGTCCGTAAAGGCCACCAGCACTTCCGCGCCCTTGAGCAGGGGAAAATGGATGCCCGAGCTTGCGCCGGCATGGGCCTGCATCATGCGCAGGGGGATGGAATAGTTGCCGTCCTGCTCCACCACCGCGTCGGCGGCAATGACTTTTTCCGGGAAGAAAAACTTTACCTTGTAGCGGCCGTCCTTGTCCAGTTCCGCGTATGCGCCGCTGCCGGAGGCGTCGATTTTGGCGTGAACCAGCCCGCCGACGGACGGCCGCCCCGCCCGGAGTTCCGGCGCAAAGGGGCCGAGCGCCAGAGGGTGGCAAATAAAGGAATTGCGATAACCTTTTTCCGCGCCGTCGAGTCCGGAACCCAAATCGGCCGCCCGGAGCAGCAATTTTTCGTCTTCCGTGTCGCCGGCCTGATTGCAGACATGGCGCACCGTAATCAACTGAAAGCGCTCGCCGCTGAGGCTGAAGGCGTGGCCGGCCTGCATCCAGGGCACGTTGCTCTCCCCTGTGGCCCGGTTGCTCCGGCTCACCAGATCGCGCAGCCTGGCCGCGGACAGTTTTCCGGCCTGTTCTTCCGCGTCCTGAGCGGAAAAAGCCTTGCCGGAGGCATCCACTTCACCGAACAGGCCGAACCCGGCGTACCAGCTCAACTCTCCGCCGCCCCGCAAATTGCGCGCGTCCTCGGCCCGGGTTGTAGTCATGCCCGGCCGGTCGGAACTGTAATCGCGCACGCATACTTTTGCCGGCCCGGCCTTGAGGGAGCGGACAAAGGCATGCACCACCTCGTCGGCTTTTTGTTCGCTCCAGGTCAAATCGTCCCGGACGGGCAAGGCCGGAACCTCCGTCGTTTCGTCCGCCAGGATCAGCACGTCTCCTCCTCCGGTTTGGGCCAGGTAGCTGTAGCCGCCGACGCGTTCCAGGTGGCGGGAGAGAAAATTGAACGAGCTTTCGTTGTACTGGCAGGTCAGAGGGCGCGACTTGCAGCCGGAGCCGAATTTGACCTCGAAGTCGGAACCGGAGGTGAACCCTTCTTCCCGCATGAGTTTGTCCAGCAGTTGCGGCAGGGCCATGTTCATAAAGATGCGGGAATGAAGCGAAAGGTCAAGCCTGAATACCCGCGGCCGCAAAGTGAGGCGGAACAGGGCGGCCCCTCCGGCGCTGAACAGCAGGCGCACTTCTTCCGCGACGCCGTGGCGCTCAAAGCTCTCTCCCGTATCGCGTCTGCCGGTAAGGGTCAGCAGTTTGGCCTGCATCAGATCGTTTTGCAACTGGACGGCCCGTCCCGCCTGAAGCGGCTCCGAGAGCAGGACAAGATCAAAGGTGTAGCCCCGGCCGATATTTTCTTCTCCGGCGAAGGCCAGTACGCGTAAATCCGGCAATTTGCTTCCCGACATGGAAGTTCCGGAGCATTCCCATCTACTGGACATGAGTTCCTCCTGGAGCGCGCTGAGGCGCGAAGGACGCATCCGGGCTTTGCCCGGAGCGGGCTTGGGGGTATGGCGGGGGGGGGCAGTCCCCTCCGCCGGGTTTTTTAGAGCATTTTAACATTGAAAATGTTGAAATGCTCTGGCGGCGGGCACCGCCGCCCGCCCCGCAGGCGTAGGCGAAACTTGTTTCGCCGTAAAGCGCCGGAGGGAGCGTCTCAAAGTT
>JAISBT010000104.1 GCA_031266055.1 Deltaproteobacteria bacterium | reverse complement strand
GTTTAGCCGGGGCCGCGCAGCGGCCCCGGCAGATCAGGGGGTTCGGGGGAAATGATTTCCCCCGACCGCCGGAGGCATTAAAATTCTTTTGCTGCGCAGGTGGAGCGTTCCACTCTGGTCGAAAAACCAGAGAGTTAACATTTATAATGAAGGATATAAATATATTATATCCTTGTTCAGGGCCGACTGTTTAGCCGGGGCCGCATAGCGGCCCCGGCAAATCAGGGGGTTCGGGGGAAATGATTTCCCCCGACCGCCGGAGGCATTAAAATTTTTTACTGCTCTTGTTATATTCAAAGTCCGGCTATTTATTTGCTCCGCAGCATTTTTTATATTTTTTCCCGCTTCCGCAGGGGCAATCGTCATTGCGGCCCACTTTGGGCGTTTCGCGTTTGACGGTGGCGGGTTTGGCCGGGTTGGCCGAGCCGCCGGACGAATAAGACAGGGCTTTGCTTTCTTTATGTTTAAATTGGCCCGGTTTTTTTCCTCGCTGTTCCGGTCGGGTTCCTTCCTGCGTCCGATCTTCCGGGGTCGCGTCTGAACCCGTGTAACCGCTCCGTTCCTGGCCGCCTGCTTCCGCGACTTGTTCAACTTTAATTCTGGCGCGGGTTAAATCGCGGCAGACATTTTCCTTAATCTGATCCAGCAGGGCGTGGAATAAATTGAAGCCTTCCCGTTTATATTCCTGTTTGGGGTCGCGTTGTCCGTAGCCGCGCAGTCCGATGCCGTCGCGCAGTTGATCCATGGTCAGCAGATGTTCTTTCCAGCAGCGGTCAATTTCTTCCAGTAAAAAGTAGCGTAAAATCGAAACATACAATTCCGGAGCGGTGGTTTTCAGTTCATCCAGCAGGCCGAAAACGCCGTCCCTGGCTTCCTCGTAGTCCGGCAGGGTTTTGCCGTCCGGGAAACCGCGCGGCCAGATGCGGGAAAGGTTGAACAAATCCTGCAAACGGCCTTTGTCCAGATCCGCCTGCTCGTCCTCCAGTTCTCCTTTGGCCGCCAGCACCGGGGCGTATTCGCTGTCCAGCACGTCGGTGATGAACTCGCGCGTCAAAGCGTCCACATCATCCTCGAACATGGCGTCCCGGCGCAGGGAATAAATGACCTCGCGCTGCTGGTTCATTACATTGTCAAAATCCAGCAGGCTTTTGCGTATTTCAAAGTTATGTCCTTCCACGCGTTTCTGGGCGGTGGCGATACCGCGTGAAATCAGTGGATGTTCAATGGATTCGCCTTCTTTCAGGCCCAGGGTCTGCATGAGCTTCATGTGTTTGTCAGCCCCGAACAGGCGCATGAGATCATCTTCCAGAGCGATGTAAAAGCGGGAAGATCCGGGGTCGCCCTGGCGGCCGGAACGGCCGCGCAGTTGGTTGTCGATGCGGCGGCTTTCATGGCGCTCGGTGCCGAGGATATGCAGTCCTCCAAGCTCGCGCACGCCTTCGCCCAGCACAATATCCGTACCCCGGCCGGCCATGTTGGTGGCAATGGTCACATGCGCTTTTTGTCCGGCTTCGGCAATGATGGCGGCTTCCTTTTCGTGCTGTTTGGCATTGAGCACATTATGCGGGATGCCGATTTTTTTCAGCATGCCGGATAAAAGCTCGGATATTTCAATGGAAATGGTGCCTACCAGCACGGGCTGCCCTTTTTGGTGCAACTCCCGGATGCTTTCCGCTATGGCGGCGTATTTTTCCGTCTTTGTCCGGTAGACCTGATCCGGAGCATCAATGCGGATCATGGGTTTGTGCGTGGGGATGGAAATAACCTCCAGCCGGTAAATTTCCTGAAATTCCACGGCTTCGGTATCGGCGGTGCCGGTCATGCCGGCCAGTTTTTCGTACAGACGGAAGTAATTTTGAAAAGTAATGGAGGCCAGAGTTTGATTTTCCGCTTCCACCTTGACTTTTTCCTTGGCTTCCAAAGCCTGGTGCAAGCCGTCGGAAAACCTGCGTCCCGGCATAAGCCGCCCGGTAAATTCATCGACAATGACTACCTGCCCTTCATTGACAATGTAGTCCACATCGCGTTTGAACAGATTGTGGGCTTTCAGGGCCTGCAAAACGTGGTGCTGCAGGGTGACGTTTTGCGCGTCAAAAAGGTTGTCCACCCCGAGCAGGCTCTCCGCCCGGCTGACCCCGGCCTCGGTGAGCATGGCGGAACGCACTTTTTCATCCACGGTGAAATGTTCTTCCATTTTCAGCCTGGGGATTATGGCGTCTATTTTACGATATAACTCGGTGGATTCGCCGGAAGCCCCGGAAATAATCAGCGGGGTTCTGGCCTCGTCAATGAGAATGGAGTCCACTTCGTCCACAATGGCGTAATAATGCCCGCGCTGCACAAGCTGTTCTTTGTAGAATTTCATGTTGTCGCGCAAATAATCAAAGCCGAACTCATTATTGGTGCCATAGGTTATATCGGCGGCGTAAGCGGCTTTACGTTCTTCGTCGTTAAGCCCGTGGACGATGACGCCCACGCTTAAGCCGAGGAATTTATAGACTCTGCCCATCCATTCCGCGTCACGCCTGGCAAGGTAGTCGTTCACGGTAACCACATGCACGCCTTTGCCGGCTATGGCGTTCAAGACCACCGGCAAGGTCGCCACCAGGGTTTTGCCTTCGCCGGTGCGCATTTCAGCTATTTTGCCGTCGTCCAGGGTAATGCCGCCTATAAGCTGCACGTCAAAATGGCGCATATCCAGAACGCGCCTGGAAGCCTCGCGCACCAGGGCAAAAACCTCCACCCGCAAGTCTTGAAGGCTGCGGCCCTGATTCTGGACAAGGTCGCGGTATTCGGCGACAAGCCGGGGGAAATCCTCGTCCTTAAGCTCCAGCATCCTTTCTTCCAGCGCGTTCATGGCTTTTACAAGCGGTTGAATGCGTTTGAGGTAGCGTTCGTTTTTGGAACCCAGAATTTTACGTATCAAATATTTCAGCATTATAGTTATAATTCTCCGTTAAAGACCGTAAAAAGGGTGGAAACGCGACAGGCGGCGCTTCCCGCCGAAATTTATATAAAATAAACTTGACCCGTTGGCAATTGCCCGCTGACCCGCGAGGCGCGGAGCTTTCGTATCGTCTCAAAACCTTCTTGCAAGATAACATTCCTTGACATATCATTTTTCGTCTGAAAGAAACAGTTCGCTTTTGAAGCGGCGAAGTGCGGCTATTGTCGCG
>JAISBT010000041.1 GCA_031266055.1 Deltaproteobacteria bacterium | reverse complement strand
CATTCGCGTATCGCATGTTCAGTAGCGGGCAGATCGGTATCGGACACGTTGAATTTTCGGATAATCTGATTCTCCCCAAGCCCGATTCCAGCCTGCATCTCCCTGATTCCCATATCATGCGCATAGGCATATCCACTGGTTTCGCCCTCAATAGTGGAGATATGGATAACCCCTATAATGATGCGCTCTTTGGCAAGCGGCATACCCGGACGCCATGCCTCGGTATGGTTTTCACAGCCTGCGAGGGAAAAACCGGCCACAGGCAACAAAAGCAGCACAGCTAATAAAAATTTCCGTGCTTTTTCCATGTCGTATCTCTCATATGCCAGCGTCATATCGAAGGCGGTAAATACCGGAACATTTTCCGGCCTACGATTTCTGCCTGAACGTCCCGGCCACTTTTTCAAACAAACCGACCAGCGCGGGATCAAAGTGCGTTCCCTTGCCTTCCACGATGATCCTTACCGATTCCGCATGACTGAAGGCTTTTTTGTAAGGGCGCTCGGAAGTCAGGGCGTCGTATACATCGGCTATGGCCATCATGCGGCCAAGCAAGGGGATGTTCTCGCCGGAAAGTCCGTGGGGATATCCGGAGCCATCCCATTTTTCGTGGTGAAAAGCGGCGAAAGTTTTTGCGTACCGCAAAAAATGACTGTCCTCTTCACCGTCTTCCAGCCTCTCAATAAAACCTATTCCAAAGCGCACATGCTGTTTCATTTCGGCGAATTCTTCCGCTGTCAGTTTTCCAGGTTTTTTGAGAACGCTGTCGCTGATGGATATTTTGCCGACATCGTGCAGTTGGGAGGATTGGGTGAGCAGTTCAATATCCCAACCGGAGGACTCTTGCGGCCAGAGGCCCGCATTGATCGCAGCGGACAGAATAGCTCTCAGATATCGTTGCGTATTCGCTATGTGGTCGCCGGTTGTGCCGTCGCGGCCTTCCACCATTTCAGCCATAGCCGCAAGGATTTTATTCTGGAGTTTGAAAATGGTTTTTGTTTTTGCCGCAACCATATCCTGGAGATTGTCGTTGTAGTCCTGAAGCTGGTGCGCCTGATCCGCAAGGGTGCGTTTCTGATCCGCCAAAAGCAGGTGTAAGGCAATGCGCTGACGCAACAGCGCCGGCGAAAACGGTTTGATGATGTAATCAACGGCCCCCAGGCGCAGTCCTTTCAACTCATCGGCGTCTTCGTTCAGAGCGGTCAGGAATATAACCGGAATCTCCCGTGTCTCCGGAGTATCCTTGAGGATTTTGATCGCCTCGAAACCGCTCATTTCGGGCATATCCACATCCAGGAGAATGAGTTCCGGCTTGCGCCATTCCAGGGTTTTCAGAGCTTCCAGCATTTTTTGAGCGGACGGAACCGTCATCACCGTGTATTCTTCGGCCAGCACCGTTTGACCGGTCTGAAGATTTGTGCGGTTGTCGTCCACCAGCATGATCAGTCGGCGGGAATTTTCCATAATACGTTCACCTCCTTGATTCATTGAGGCGGTGGAAAGCGCAACTTCTGCCAAAATCGGCATTCAAGTCTCAATCACGGCGGACAGTACGACGAGCGCAAGATCGGCTGACGCGGCGTACAGAAATATTCCATTATAAATGATGAATTTTGAAAAAGATCAAGAGGATGGCTTGTCAACATTTGTCAACGCACAGTGTATTAGCAGGAAATAATTGATAGTATTTTTTCAAAAATCGGACGGCATAACGGAATGACGCCTCGGAATCAATTTCTATCGTATAGGATATAATTTTGCAACTCATAAGATATAAACAAGTGTCCTCCACACGGGTATCAATGAGGGATGGAAAAAAACCAGCAGATAACACGCCGCTATTTTCATCCCGTACTTAGGCGGTTTCGGCACAAGGCTGGTCTTACCCAGGAACAAATGGCTGAACGGATGGGTGTGAGCGTCGGTTTCTTCGGCATGATGGAAGTCGGACGCCGCTGGCCGAACATTGACATGTTATTCAGGATTGCAACCGCGTTAGGCGTCCGGCCTGGGGATTTGATCAATGCGATGGAGGAGGATGCGCGGGAATGATGACATGACTTCAGCCCATAGCAGCAGGCGGCGAAGGATACTGGAGCAGGCGGAAACGGCAAACCGCATTGTTTACAAAATCGAGGATGATCAAAAATCAGTCGTACCGGAATCCACTGCCGGACTGTGGACGGCATACCGCGCCATGAGCGCTGCGCGGCTGCCCGCGCCGGTTTTATGCATCAGGCGGGAAATATAGGTACGGACGGTAACTGCCTTCACATTCAAGATCGTGGCGATTTCTTCCGAGGAGCGGCGTTGCGCCAGCATTTTCATGACCAGGGTTTCCTGCTCACTCAAGCCGTAGGCGGCGGCAAAGGCGGCAAGGCGGTCTGGATGGAGCGCGTCCTCATCCCCCGCCGCAGGCAGATCAGCCAGAGCGCCCCGCAGACGATGGGCGAAAAAAGCGAAGGCCAGAGCCAGAGCAATGGCGATCCCGCCCACAAGGACGGTTTCGCCGCCAATGCGGGAAACGGCGCTGCCCATCATGGACGCGGAGGGCAGCGCAAAGGCCAAGGCTACCGGCAGGGGCAAGCGCCTGCGGTTCCGTATCAGGTGAACCGCCAGCAGCAATGTGGCGATAAACACGCATTGCCGCCCCACGCAGAGCGCGGCGTACAATGCTTCCCTCATTGCGGCTTCGCGTATGAAGACCATGAGAGGAGCGGCAACTATCAGAAAGGCCGTGACGATGAGCAACATGCGGCAGCCGCGGCCTCCCCTGTCCAGAAGCGCCCCCGCCAGCGGCAAGGTGAGCAGCAGAGGGAAATGCGCGTTCTCCGATATTCCAGGGCCGATTTTGGGAAAAGACAGCCCGGAGGCCAGCCCGTAGGCGATATAGAAAAGCGCCGCCGCCGCGAACAGCAGCGGCAACGCGGAAGCTTTCACAGCATGATCTGGGACAGGATCGGGCGGAACGTCGGCCAGTGCCCTGTCTCGCCTGATGGCGAAAGCCGTTGCCAGCAGGATGCCGATGGAGCATTGCAGCGTCATTTGGAGCATGTGCAGACGCCCGAGCAAAGCCGGATTCGGATCATAGGAAAAACCGGCGTTCATGACGGGCAGCACCACTATCCAGATGAGTTCTCCGGAGGCTACGGCCAACCCCAGGAGCAATCCCTTGCGCTGCGGTGGAGCGAAAAGAAAAAAGGCATGGATCGCGGCAAGCGCGAATACCCCCATCGCGACCGCGCGGAAAGCAAAGGCGAAAACATAGCCCCGGAATCCCAAAAGATGCCCGGTAAAGGCCAGCAAAGCGCATAAGGCCAGGAACAACGGCAAAGGAGCAAACAGGCCCCGCCCTGCGCGAGTCCTTGTGGGGGACAGGAAAGACAAAACCGCCGCGAAACCAAATGTTCCCGCGTAATACACCGCCGCGAACAGGAATATCCCGGACTGCTGAAGCCGATAGGACATGGCCACATAGACGCCCAGGCTCTGGCTGATGAAAAACAGCACCAGAGCGAGAATGGAAAAAATGCGGCATTCCTGCCTGACGGCGAGAGGCATGGCGTTCCTTGTGCGCGTGGTATACGGAAAGCATTATGTTAATGGCGGATATGTATAAACTTTTACTATGGGCATAATGCCCTGTCAATTCAGCGTGGAGCAACGCCGCGCCAGCTTGGCGACGCGGTTTCCATTTTCGGCTTCGGCGGATCCCGCAGGGCCTCCTTGCCGTTTGTTCAAAATCTTTGTCCAGGCATCCCCGATCCCACCCTCACGGTACAGGTCGATACGTGGTAGTATCTATACATCGTCACAATACGCATGTAACTGTCCTGAGCAGATCTGTTGCAAAGCAACCGCTCCGTGTTGCGACAAGTTTACAGCTTGGTCGATTGTATGTATCCGCCCCTGCTGCCGTTACGCATCCTGGATTATACGATTTCAGTAAGCCAGTTTAATTCCTGAATTTTTGTATCCATTTGCCTGATTCTCTTCGCAAGGTCATCCAACTCATGCTGCTTTGCGGCCACGTCCACAGTGCTTACGGTAGCGATTTCTTTCGTGGAATATCGGTCCACCTTGTTGGCTGCTTCCTTCAGAAACGCGCGCAGGATATTCGCTTGGGCTATTCTGGCGTCGCGTTCCGCAAGAAGCTCGGCAATTGTCTTGTCGCCCACAAGGGTGGCCGCGTTGGTTCTGTTGATCGAGCAAATCAGATCCACAAGGGAACCGGTCGCGTTATCAAGTTCACGCATCAGTGTTTCCGGCTCTTCAGCCGGAGTATCCCCGGCTTGGACCTTGGCGTTGAGCAACAAGCGATCCCGAAGTCGGGCAATGTTCTTTTGCGTATCAACCCGCAGGATCAGGGCTTCAGCGAGTTTCATATCAATCTCCTTTACGCGGGATGTTCCGCGTCATATCTGGTGTTTCCGGCTAAAACGGGACCCACCGCCATATCACTTCTTTTTCCAAAAGCGGCGGTTGTTCTCATCCGGCGCCATTTTGACCAGACGGGGTTCAAAGCGCGCCAGAATATCCACAAGGTCGTCCTGGGCGGCCATGACGGCGTGGATATCCTTGTAGGCCATGGGCGCTTCGTCCAACCCGCCGGAGAGGAGCTCCACGCCGCATTCGAGCAGGTAGGCGCGTACCTCGTTTTTGTCCAAGGTCTTGAAGGCCTCGGTGCGGCTCATCAGGCGCCCGGCCCCGTGTGAACAGGAACTCAGCGCCGCCTCGTTTCCCTTGCCTTGCACCACGAATCCGGGCGCGCCCATGGAACCGGGCACAATGCCCTGAACACCCGCGCCGGCCGGAGTGGCGCCCTTGCGGTGCACCACCACCGTTTCACCGTCATGTTCTTCCCGCCAGGCGAAGTTGTGGTGGTTCTCCACGTGTGTCACAGCCTCGGCGCCAAGGGCGGAAAGCACGTGCGCGTGGATCA
>JAISBT010000024.1 GCA_031266055.1 Deltaproteobacteria bacterium | reverse complement strand
GCAGCAGCTTACGGATGAAGACAGCAGCGATGTTTCGCCGTAAAGCGCCGGAGGGAGCGTCTCAAAATTAAATTGCTTTAGAGCATTTTAACATTGAAAATGTTGAAATGCTCTGGCGGTGGGCACCGCCGCCCGCCCCGCAGGCGTAGGCGAAACAAGTTTCAGCCGTTGCTGCGCAGCAGCTTACGGATGAAGACAGCAGCGATGTTTCGCCGTAAAGCGCCGGAGGGAGCGTCTCGAAATTAAATTGCTCTAGGCAAGGAGACAATATACATGCAGCAACAAACCATCAAGCATCCTGTCCAATGCTCAGGCGTTGGTTTACATAGCGGTAAAATGGTCAATATGGCTTTACGCCCGGCGGATGAAGACAGCGGAATCAATTTCTATGTTTTCACCCCCGAAGGTTCGCAGCGCATTGTTCCCGAACCGGCGCACGTAATCGCCACCGGGCTTGCCACCACCATAGGAACCTCCAGGGCTTCCATCTCCACGGTGGAGCATCTTATGGCGGCCATTCTGGGGTTGGGCATAGACAATCTGCGCATTGACGTGCATGGCGGCGAACTGCCCATAATGGACGGCAGCGCCGCGCCTTTTGTCATGCTGCTGAACGGCGCGGGCATCAAAAAACAAACCGCCGCGCGCAAAGTGCTGCGCATTGCCAAGCCCATCAACCATACCCAGGGTGAAAAATCCATCTATGCCGAACCATACGACGGATTTTTTGTGGACTACACCATAGATTTTGCCCATCCCCTGATTGGGGTGCAAAACCTGGCTCTGGAGATAACTCCGCAAACTTTCTCCGAAATTGCCAAAGCGCGTACTTTCGGTTTTTTCAAAGAAGTCGAGTACCTTTACTCCCGCGGTCTGGCTCTGGGCGGCTCCCTTGACAATTCCGTCGTCCTTGACGAGCATGGCGTGCTCAACCAGGAAGGACTGCGCTTCAGCGATGAATTTGTACGCCATAAACTCCTTGATTTTATCGGCGATATGGCCATGATCAATCTGCCGCTGCAAGGCCGCTTTACCGTGCATTGCTCCGGCCATACCCTCAACAACCAGTTTTTGCGGGTACTGGATGAGAACCGCGCCATTTATCTGGAAGAAATTGTTCTGGACGTTCCCGCATATACGCACCGTAAAAACGAAAAAGACAGGGCTGAAGAGCGCAAGGGCAATGAACTGCGCAATGACCCCGTTAATGACCCCGTTCCGGTTTTGTAGAGTGGTTTAAATGCGGTTTGACTTGAAAATGTCGAGCCGCTCGGCAAGGGTTTGCCGCGCAAACCCATTCCGCGAAATTGTCGCAAGGCGAACGAGCGTCGCCGTCAAGCGACAATTTCAAGCGTAAAATA
Organism: Deltaproteobacteria bacterium; assembly: GCA_031266055.1. Lineage (GTDB taxonomy): Bacteria > Desulfobacterota > Desulfovibrionia > Desulfovibrionales > Desulfovibrionaceae > WRHT01. Next base: position 1,619 of record JAISBT010000024.1, on the reverse strand, counting down.
CTATAAGTGTGACATGGTATCAGTTTTTATAACAACGCTGTGGACAACACCGACACCGCAAACAAATCCGCGCCCGGAAGCATTTCCGGGCCGCCGCCCCGGCGGATAATATTTCCGCTTGGCTTTCTGGCGCTGTTTCTTATATACGCCTGCCTGTACCACCTGCAGAATGTTTCCGACCCCGACCCCGACCCGGTGGTCGCCGGCCTTGAATTCTCCGGCGCAATCCCGCTTGAGTCAACGGCTGTACCGCCCCCCACGGCGGAAAACGGAAAGACCGCCTCTCTTGAGCCGAACCCGGACAACCTGGAAGAAGACAAACCCGCGCCGGAGGAATTCCACGGCACGGTCAACTCCGGCGACAGCATAAGCGGCATCCTCGCGTCCTGGCTGACCAGATCCGAAATTCACCTGATCGCCCAATCGTCCGAAAACATCTTCCACCTTAACCGGATCAAACAGGGGCGGCCTTATGTCGTCTACACAGAAAATGAAATATTTACCGCCTTTGAATACGAAATTGACCGTGACCGCAAACTGGTTGTTGCCAGGACAGATCAGGGTTTCAGCGCCGCCGTTGAAAAAATTGACTATGAAATTGTGCTGCATCGGGTTCAAGGCGAAATCCGGAGCAATCTGTTTGCCGCCATGGCTGAAAGCGGGGAAAAAGCGCTGCTCGCGGCAGCCCTGGCCGATGTTTTTGCCTGGGAAATCAATTTCATCCGTGATTTGAGAGTTGGCGACAGTTATGCCTTGCTGGTGGAAAAACGCTACCGCAACGGAGAATTTAAAGATTACGGCAAAATTCTGGCCGCTTCCTTTACCAACCGGGGCACTGCCTACGAAGCTTTTTTGTTCACCGACGATGCCGGGCGCAGCCAGTATTTCAACCGCAAAGGGGAAAGCCTGCGCCGGGCCTTCCTGAAAGCCCCGCTCGCCTTCAGCCGCATAAGTTCAGGTTATTCGAGCCGCCGCCTGCACCCCATCCACCAAATCTGGCGCGCCCACCCGGCCATTGACTATGCGGCGCCGGCCGGAACGCCCGTAAAAACCGTGGGGAACGGAACCGTTGCCGCCATGGGCTATAACAAAGACGCGGGGAATTTTGTCAGAATAAGCCACATGAATAAATATGAAACCATCTACATGCACCTTTCCTCTTTTGCCGGAAATTTGCGCGTAGGCGGCGCGGTCAGCCAGGGGCAGGTCATTGCTTTTGTCGGTCAAACCGGCAGCGCCACCGGCCCGCACCTGGATTTCCGCATGAAAAAAAACGGCAGCTATGTCAACCCGCTCAAGGAACTGACCCCCAGAGACAACCCGGTAACCGAAGCCGAACGTCCGCGCTTTATGGCTGTCCAGGAAAGCTTCCGCGCATTTTTGGAAGAAAAGCGCAACCTTGCGGAATATTCACGTTCCATGTTCAATTAAGAGCATTTTAACATTGAAAATGTTGAAATGCTCTGGCGGCGGGCACCGCCGCCCGCCCCGCAGGCGCAAGCGAAACTTGCTTCAGCCGTTGCTGCGCAGCAGCTTACGGATGAAGACAGCAATTGGTTACACAGAGCGCGAAGCGGGGAACCGCTGTCGCTATCCGTAAAGCGGCAAGCCGCTCAACG
>JAISBT010000005.1 GCA_031266055.1 Deltaproteobacteria bacterium | reverse complement strand
AACATCCCAATAATATTGAAAAGGTGGTTCTTTGTATAACTTTATGTCCCCACCCGCATAGCGGGTGGCCCATTGTTTCACTCGCTTCGCTCGCTCAACTGGCTAAAGCCTTTGGTTGCAGGATCAAAACTGCGTACACGCAGTTTTGATCCTGCCGGCTACGGAGAGTGGTGAACCGTTCCGCAAGAATTTGTTCGCAAATCCTTGTTAAAACGCTCTAATCACGCGGCTCTGCAGTCGGGTATTTTTTCCTTAAAAAAGTTTTTTCCTCCCCTCGAATAAGCCGGCGTATATTCTCCCGGTGCTTGAATACAACCAAAAACCACACCAGAAGACTTAAAGGCAACGCCTCCAGCGGGCCAAGCAGCCACAGGCAGACCGGGAGCACGGCAGCCAGAACCAATGAGCCCAGAGAAACGAAACCGGAAAGAGCAATCGCCAGCAGACAACTCAACCCGGAAATGAGCAGAGGCAGCAAGGCCAGCGGCAAAAAAACGCCCACTGTGGTCGCTACAGCTTTGCCCCCTTTAAAACGCAAAAACAGGGAATACAGATGTCCCAAAATAGCGCATAAACCCACCAAGCTGGCATACAAAACCGAAGGAAAAAAACGCAAGGCCAGATACACCGGCAAAGCGCCTTTAAAGGCATCGCAAAAAAGGGTGATTATTCCAAAATGCAGTCCGCACAACCGCGCAACATTGGTTGTTCCTATATTGCCGCTACCGGACGTACGCAGGTCAATCCGGCAGAAAATTTTCGCGATGACCAGACCAAAAGGAACCGAACCCAGAAGATACGCGGCAAAGCAAAGCACAAGAAAAAGCGGGCGCGATAATAAATCCGAATTTACGGTCAAGCTTTCAAGCAATGCTTTCATATTTATCTTATAATGTTAAAATGATTCCCCTTGCACTCTCATTGTTATTTCAATGCGATATAATGAGGGGGTTCGGGGGAAATCATTTCCCCCGGCGGGGTTTGAGGCGGAGCCCCAATTAATCAGTGTATCCCTGAATTAACGAATTTTTAATTTAGACTTGGAATACGCTGCTCCAGAGGCCGTCCGTTATTGTAAACGGTTCAGGCCAGGCCGGTCTTGCCTCAAAATGACCGGAACAAAACGGCTCTTCCGCCGGCCCGGTATAAACCGGGTTTACTCCGGGCAGAGTAATTTTACAAGCATGTAACAACATTGACGCATAAGACGGGCCGGCATAGCGCGTATCCCCGATTACCGGGTGCCCGCGCGAGGCGCACTGAACCCGGATTTGATGCTTGCGTCCTGTTAAAAGGCGTACTTCCAGCAAAGTAGCGCTCCTCAGTTCAGCTCTTCCCGCCGGAAATATTTTTTGGCCGGCCTTACCCGGCCAGGGCGCAACAGCGCGCAAACTTTTCAAAGCCCTATATTCAGCAACAGCCTCAACGCCGCCTTCCGTGTCCGCGCACACATACATTCTCTCCAGGTTATCCGCGCCTTTTTTTTGACCAAGACAATCCCTGAACAGGGTTTTATCCGGCAAGTCCCAAACGCCTGACACCCAGACCAGGTATCTTCTGTCCAGTTCCGCTTTACACGCGGAAAAAAGGCGGTGTAAATGGCGTTGAGCCAGATAAACGCGACCGGCAAGAACAATCCCGCTGCTCTGTTTATCCAGGCGATGCGCCGGCGCCGGAATAAAGGCGCTGCCCCTGAAAAACTGTTTAAGCCTGGCGCTGACACTATCTATATGCTTGCTGCCCGGTTGCACCGGCAACCCTGGAGCTTTATTCAAAACCAGTAAATACTCATCCATATGAACAACATCAAGGCCGGGGCCCAAAAACGGCGCAGAATCGGCAGCGCGGCCTCCGCATTTCCGTTCACATTCCCGGCCTGCGGTCTGCGCTAAAGAAAACGCGGACGGATTCGCAGCGGGGGCATTCCCGCTTTGTACATACGCCGGCAACGGCGTTTGCACAGCATCTCCCGCGGCCAAAATATACGCTGCCTCGACTTTGGCCCGGTTTACCCTGATCTTTCCGGTACGCAGCAACTTAAAAAGCAAGGGCCGGGGCAGAGACAGCCTGCGTTCCAAAAAACGCAACGCCTTCATCCCTGCCTCGGCCTTTGTAATTATATAGAGATGTTCTTTATTTTCCAGACACAAACTCGCCCTCACCGGATTCAATATTTTGAAGATCCAGCGGATACGCCACAACCATGGTTTTTCTGGATCTGAACCCATCACCGACATTCAAACAGGCAATCAAGTCCGGTTTGCCGTTATTGTCAAGATCATTCAGCGCCACGTCCACAATACCGCCCTGGAGAGTTCTGGTTTTCCACTGCTGGCTCATGCCGACTCCATCCCAATACATGCAGAGAATTTCAGACTGGAGATATTGGCGGTATCTCTGAATAATATGCGCGGAGGAAGATATGCCGTTAGCGACTATCAGTTCATAATCTCCGTCTCTGTTCAAATCCACCGGCAGCATACGTATGGGGAGATAATACTGTGAAGGCATGGCCTCCAGGTCATCGCCCATGCCCGGCAGCATACTGTTTATATCAAGCCCCACCGAGGAACAGGAGTATTTTTCCTCGCTGGCGGAAAGCAAACTTCCGGCCAGGGTAAAAACTTTCATATTTTCCAATTTACCGATATTTACAATTTTTGTGTCATTGGAAACTTCCCGTCCGGCCGGCAAAAAAGCGAAATCATAAAGATTCACGCCTCTGGGCAAATTTAATTTTTCACCCGGCACAAGCTCTTTGCCGTTTCTGATCATCATGGTTACAGCATTATTTCTGAACATGGAATATTTGTCATAAGGCTGGCCGATCAGAACATCCTTGCCGGTACTGTAATCTTTAACCACGTTTAAAAAGTACGGTATGCCGTCCATTTCAAGATTCAATTTTTTGCCGTCAAAATTGTAAATGCGGCTGAGGGGCTTTTGCTCCTTGTCCATGGAGGTCAGAATTACATATTTTTTGCCGGAATTGGAAAAATCAAAGGAACGTATGGCAATATTGGTGTAAACAAGGCTTACCCGTATGTTATGCAAAGGCGTAAGGCGGCTGTTCTGAAAGACGTAGGCGTAAAGGTTGTAATCATCAAAAATGAAAACCTCATTCTGGCCGTCTCCGTCAGCGTCACAAACTTCCATCCCGCTTGCCGTATAATTAAACAACTGCGAACGCAAACGGTTCTCATCCCTGGAGCTCCCGCCTGAATACTGGATGGAGGGGTTAATGGAACGCGGGGCAGCGCCTGACGCCGATCCGGACGGTTGAACAGAAGGGGTATTGGCGGCAACGGCCACCGCCCCGCTGGAAGGACGCTTAAACACCTCATTGTTAATACCGTCGCAGACTCCGGAAAGAGAAGGAATAAGCAAATCAATTTTGCTTTGCTGCGATTTCGGCCATTTGTTGCCCTGGCTGTCCATAACGTATACATCCAGGCTATACTCCTGGCCCAGAATGGTAAGCGCGCCCCATACCGCATAATCAGCTCCGGCATTCAGCATGGCTTTCTTAACCTCCGCTTCGCCGGGCGGAACAGTTTTAGCAAGCTTTTCCTGATTGGGAGAAACTTCAACATGGCCCCTCCAGTCCAATCTGGAAGTAAACATCGTCGGTATGGATTGTTCCAGATACTTGTAATTGGACGGGCCGTTAACGCTAAACGGCAGTATGACAAACGTTTTTACACCAGCTCCGGCTGTTGCGGCCAGGCAAAAATTATTGGCCGCGCTGTTCAAGACTGCCGAACTTAAAAACGCAAAAAATAAAATAAACAAACCGGTTCCCGCTGTTTTAAAAGCTTTTTTCATTGTGACTCCATTTTATGTGCTTGAGCAGCTCGCTTTCTTTTACATTGAACATAAAAAATCCGCCAAAAAAGTCCCTGGCCTCGGCGCATTATTATACATACAATTTTTTATTTCAAGGACTCTGAACCCCTTGGCGGAAGTTATTTCGTGCAGGGTAAAACGTATTTCCCGGGCAGGTTGCGCACTATGTCCGCTCTGTCTTGTAAACACTGCCCAATCGCCGTATTCGTCATGTTTCCAGCGCAAAATATAATTGTCCGGAGCAGGATGGGTTTCGTCCAACAGCGTCATTACATCCTGCAAAGACAGCCGCCCGAATTTCTCTCCTCCCGCTGTTGTATACGTGCCGTCGCCGCGCCGCATAAGCAGCGGGAGTTGTAACCAATTTTTTGCAAGGATCTCCGGCGCGCAGGCCCGAGCGCGTTCTTCCGCCCGGATCGGTACGGCGGATGCCGCCGCCCGGCTAGTTGCAGCGCCATAATCGCCCATTAAATATTTTTGAACTTTAAGATCCAAAGCGTTTACTCCGGCCTCCACTTTTTGCAGAATCGCAAGAAGCGATGCCTGTGCCTGATTCAGGGCAATTATATTTTTAGCGATGTTGCCCAGGGCGGCGGCAAAACTTTGCGGTAAATTCAAAGCATTCGGATCGCCTGCGGCAACAGGAAACTTTTTATCGCCGCTTTCCTGCTTTTTGGGTTTACACCAGGAAAAAGCCCTGGCCAAGTGTTCCTGCACTTCTTCCACAGAGGCGCCGGTGGCAAACAAATCACGAATTTTCAAACAAATATCCGCCGCATCTTTCTTGAAACGTATAGGTTTTCCTTTACTTGCCACAGACAAAGATCCGGGAAATTTTTTACGATAGCTCTTGACGGTGGTTTCAGAAACTCCCAGCAGCGCCGCCAGCTCTTTATAGGTCAAAGATTCATCACTCATGTTTTCATCCTTCATGCAAGCGGAATATTTCATATTCATCCATAGTGCCGCGTCAAGCGATACTAGCGTAAAAGACAATTATCGTAAAGTGACCGTTCTAACAATATCCGTGTCTTGACAGCGTTTATGCTTAAAAACACCAAAGGGGCGCTGCCCCTTTGGAATCCCCGCAAGGGACGTTACGTCCCTTGAGTCTGTTTCGAGCATTTTACGCTTGAAATGCTTGCTTAACGGCGAGCAAAGCTCGCCTGCAAGCATTTTGCGGCAAGGATTTGTTCACAAATCCTTGCAGAGCAGTACAATTTTGAAAAGTTGTACTGCTCTAGCCGGGGCCGCTGCGCGGCCTCGGCAGATCAGGGGGTCCGGGGGAAATGATTTCCCCCGGCCGCCGGAGGCATTCATGCATACGGGTTGGAGTATTTCAATATTGACCCTGTTTAGCAGTGAAAAAACAAAAAGACACCCTTGACTATGCCTCCCGTGTCGGACAATTATAAATAGTCAGATCGGCTAAATAATACCGTTTCTCAATCAAACATGCTTTTATGTTTGAGATGTAGAAATGGTATAAGAGGCAAAAAATCATGTTGCATACGCGTTTTCGCACCGGGGTACGTTCCGGAAATAAATGGATTATGGCGTTCGTGTTTTGTTGCGGTCTGTTCGCCGCCGGATCCGTCCGGGCCGAAGGTGAGATGCCCCTGCCCCAAGGGATTCGTTTCGATTATCTGCTCGTCGAGAAAAGCAAACGCCTGCTCACGGCCTATGCCGACGGGCAGGCCGTGCGTGCGTACCGCGTATCTCTGGGAACATCTCCCGAGGGAGCGAAAGAATTCCAGGGCGACTGCAAAACACCGGAAGGCATATATTTCGTCGATGGCAAAAATCCCCGCAGCCGCTACTACAAAAATTTGGGCGTTTCATATCCTTCTCCGGCGGATCGGGCGCATGCGGCGCAATATGGTAAAAGCCCCGGCGGAGACATCAAAATACACGGCCTGGGGCCGAAATTCAGAATACTCGGCTCCATGCAATGGCTCTATGACTGGACTCTCGGTTGCATCGCGGTAACGGATGAGGAAATTGACGAACTCTACGCACACACCCCGGTGGGTACTACCATTGAGATACGCCCATAGGCAACGGTATCCATGCTGCGCTTGAATCGTCAGGACTATGTTTCACATCGCCCGGTGCAGGATCTATAAGATGTTCCTGCCCGGGATATTCGCAAAAGTTATTTGTGCCGGAACTATTTTTATGCTATATAGTTCTACTAAAATGTGAGCGGAAAAAGTGTTGAAACAGCAATTGCGCGACTTACTCCTGGAAAATTTTTCAGACCAAGAACTTGAGCAATGGTATGATCCGTTAAGCTTGGAAAAATTGGATAAAAAAACCGTCAATATTTTATTTCCGCACCAGCTTTTTTTGGACTGGTTCAACAATAAATTTAAAAAAATTTTTGAAGAAAAAATAAAAAGCTTTCATCAGCCGGATTTTATTTTTCTATACAATATCCGCCCGTGTGAACAAAAACATTTTCAGCAAAATAAAATAATTGAATATGAAAATATTTCCACCGGTGAATCTGAAAACCTCCTGCACACAAAAGAACCCTGCACGGCAAACATTTTTTCCAATAATTATTCCTTTAAAAATTTTATTTTTAATAAAAAAAATCAATTGCCGCTTTCCGCCGCAAAATCTTTTGCCAAATTGGAAAGTCCAAGTCCTTTTACGCTTCATGCTCAGACAGGACGCGGAAAAACGCATCTTTTACATTCAATCTATCAGGAATTAACCAATTTTGTTTCTAAAAAATATATTTTTTTCGGCAAGTTAACTGAATTAGAAACAATAATTAATAATAACGCCAAACAAGGAAATTCACTTTACATTCCCTTTTTTGAAACGCGAATTTTTATTATTGATAATTTTCAAGATTGCGCCGGCAAAGATGATTTGCAAAAAACATTCATCAATCTCATGGAATTTTGCCTGGAGCAAAATATTCACATGGCCATATCCATAGACTCAGCGCCCAATGACTGGGATTTTATGTGTACTAAGCTGCGCTCCATGCTGGAGAGCGGTTTGATTATAGAAATAAAAAAACCGGATTTGGAAGTCAAAATACAATATATTCAAACGCAAAATGCTTTATTTGATTTAAAACTTAAGCAGGGCGATGTACTCAGTCTTGCACGATTATATAGAGAATTCAGACAAATTCAGGGTATTCTTTTAAAAATTATGGCTTTTAAAACCCATAATGAAAAATATTCCGGCGTCAATATGGAACTTATTCTTAAAAATGCCTTGATGTATCCGCCAAGCGCCATCAACCCCGAATTTATTATCGAACAAGTTGCTGAATATAGCGGGATAAAACCAGAGGATA
>JAISBT010000181.1 GCA_031266055.1 Deltaproteobacteria bacterium | reverse complement strand
GGTTTGATTGACAGGGTGCTGAACTCCCGCAACGATCTTGCTGTAACCAGACAAAACTGAGCGGAAAAGCCATGACCAAAACACCAAAAAATTTAACCGGCCAGGAAAGCTTGCGTTGTTCCTTTTGCGGAAAAAGCGGCGATGAAGTGGAAAGGTTTATTGCGGGACGCGATTCTGTCGCCATCTGCGATGAGTGCGTGCGTTTATGCAATGATATTATGCTGGAGCAATCCATAGCTGAAGTTAAAGAAGAGGGAAAACTTCTTTCGCCGTCCCAAATAAAAGCCCGTTTGGATGAATATGTCATAGGACAGAACCAGGCCAAAAGAATTTTGGCTGTGGCGGTGCATAATCATTATAAACGCGTTTTTTTTGCCGGTCATTTGCCGGGCGATACGGAACTTGAAAAAAGCAATGTTTTACTTATGGGGCCTTCAGGCAGCGGCAAAACCCTGCTGGCTAAAACCTTGGCCCGTATTCTTAACGTGCCTTTCGCCATAGCGGATGCCACCACTTTGACTGAAGCCGGCTATGTGGGCGAAGATGTGGAAAACATCCTGGTGCAGCTCCTGCAAAATGCGGAATATGAACTGGACGCCGCAAGCAAGGGCATTATCTATATTGATGAAATCGACAAAATTTCCCGTAAAGGCGACAGTCCGTCCATTACCCGCGATGTTTCCGGGGAAGGAGTGCAGCAGGCCCTGCTGAAAATAATCGAAGGAACGGACGCCAATATTCCGCCCAAAGGCGGGCGCAAGCATCCGCAACAAGAATATATACGCATTGATACCTCCAATATTTTATTTATCGTGGGCGGGGCTTTTGTCGGCCTGGAAAAAATTGTCGAACAGCGCATACGCGGACGTTCCATGGGTTTTGGCGCTAAGATACAGCCTGAAAGCGCGGAAAGCGATCTGCTCGGCCAGGTGCACCCCAGTGATTTGGTAAAATTCGGTTTAATTCCGGAATTTGTCGGCCGCATACCGGTGTTTGCCCATGTGGAAGAGCTGGCTGAGGCGGATTTGATACGTGTTTTGACCGAGCCTAAAAATGCCCTGGTAAAACAGTACGAAGCCCTGTTCGCTCTTGACAATATAAAGCTTACCTTTACCGAGGACGCTCTGCTGGCCGTGGCGCGCCAGGCTACGGAAAGAAAAACCGGGGCCAGGGGCTTGCGTAATGTCATGGAAAAAGCCATGCTGGATATCATGTATTCTTTATCGGATATGCAAGGGGCGAAAGAGTGCGTTATTAATTCCGCGGTGATAGACAAAGGCAAGGCGCCGCTGTTTTTATACAGGACTGACAGTCCCAACGCGGTGGGAATGTGACCGTCCGCAGGGTATTTCATCAGGAGTTTTTATGAGCAATGGGTTTTCAGGGGGTGGACAACGCCTGCCGCTTATGCCGTTAAGAGAAATTGTTCTTTTTCCCCATTCTGTTTTACCGTTATTTGTAGGCCGCATTTCTTCCATTAAAGCCGTGGATGCGGCTATTGCCGATTACGACAGAAAAATTCTGCTGGTGGCGCAACGTTCGCCTGATCAGGAAAAACCGGCGCCCGGCGATTTGTTTGCCTTGGGCACGATTGCAAAAATTATTCATGTTTTGCGTTTGCCGGACGGAACGGTCAAGGTCTTGTTCGAAGGTTTGCACAGAGCGCACTGGCATGTGGAAAGAGCGAATACGCCGAAAATTACTTTTTCCATAGTTACCACCCAGAATACGCACGGTGAAGTTAAACCTGTCGTAACGTCCACCGCCCGGACGGTCAATACGGCGAATAATGACGACAACTCTTTTTTTCTGGCGCGTATAGAGCCTTTGGCGGAAACGGAAGTGCAGACTGTCGATGGCGCGCAGCTTATAAAATCGGTAATTGAAGAACTGCAGGAATATAATAAAGTCAATAAAAAAATTCCCGCGGAAAGTTTGAATACCATATTCGCCATAAATTCTCCCGGACGGCTGGCGGATATTGTTATGTCCTATCTGAAGCTGGAGTACAGGCTGAAGCAGGACGTCCTTGAAATTCTTAATCCGGAAGAACGGCTTGCCGTTGTCTATAATTATATTCACAATGAGCTGACCACAGTCACGCTGGACAGCGCCATCAAGACCCGCGTGAAAAACCAGATGGAGCGCAATCAGCGTGAATACTATCTGAACGAGCAAATAAAAGCCATTCACAAAGAAATGGGGCGCGAAGACGACCCGCAGACGGAACTTGCGGATATTGAAAAACGCATAAAAGAAAAAGACCTGCCGGAAGCGGCGAGAGAACGCGGGTTAAGCGAAATTAAAAAACTGCGCTATATGTCGCCTTCCGCCGCTGAATATACCGTCGTGCGTAACTACATTGACTGGATCCTTGAGCTGCCTTGGAATATCCATAAAGAAACCGGCATAGACATCCATAACGCCAAAGAAATTCTGGATAAAGACCATTATGGGCTGGAAAAACCCAAGGAACGGATTCTCGAATATCTCGCGGTGCAAAAACTTTCACACAAGCTTAAAGGGCCTATTTTGTGCCTGGTAGGCCCTCCGGGGGTGGGCAAAACTTCTCTGGCCCGTTCTGTGGCCGGCGCGACCGGACGGGCTTTTGTGCGCCTTTCTTTGGGCGGCGTACGGGATGAAGCGGAAATTCGCGGACACCGGCGCACTTATGTCGGAGCTTTGCCGGGAAAAATTATTCACTCTCTCAAACGGGCTAAATTCAGTAACCCTTTGTTCTGCCTGGATGAAATAGATAAAATGAGTTCCGATTTCCGGGGAGATCCCGCTTCCGCCTTGCTGGAAGTTCTGGATCCGGAGCAAAATAACACCTTTAACGACCATTACCTTGACCTGGACTATGATTTGTCCAAGGTATTCTTTATTACCACGGCCAACAGCCTGCATGACATTCCCATTCCTCTCCAGGATCGCATGGAAATCATCCGTCTGCCCGGTTATCTGGAAACGGACAAACAGCATATTGCCCGCGGGTTTCTTTTGCCGAAGGAAATTGAAGCCAACGGACTCAAGCCGGAAAACCTGCATATTTCCGATAACGCCATTACTGAAGTGATTCGCAGCTATACCCGTGAAGCCGGGGTACGCGGCCTTGAGCGCGAAATAGCCGCAATTTGCAGAAAAACAGCCATGCGGCTTGTGGAAACGGACAAGATTGATTCTTGCGTTACGGTTGGCGCGGGAAGCCTGCCCAAATTGCTGGGGGTAAAAAAATTCAAATATGGCGAACGTGAAAACACCAATCAGGTCGGAGTATGTACGGGGCTGGCCTATACTGAATTCGGCGGCGATCTGCTTATGGTGGAAACAGCCATAATGCCGGGTACCGGAAAACTGAATATTACCGGCAAACTTGGTGATGTTATGACGGAATCGGCCAAAGCCGCTCTGTCTTACGTCCGCTCCCGCTCGGCCATGTTAGGCTTACGCGATGACTTTCACAAAGATATTGACATCCATATCCACGTGCCGGACGGGGCTACGCCTAAAGACGGCCCTTCCGCGGGCATTACGCTGGCTACGTCCATGGTCTCGGCCTTGCTCGGTCTGCCGGTGCGCAACGACATTGCCATGACCGGAGAAATCACCCTGAGAGGCAGGGTTTTGCCTATAGGCGGGCTTAGGGAAAAACTTTTGGCCGCCACCCGCGGGCTGATCAAGACCGTTCTTGTCCCGGCGGAAAATGAGAAAGACCTCAAAGAGGTGCCCGAGGCCATTATGCGGATTTTGAACATACAACTGGTGGACAATGTGGATCAGGTACTTCCCAAGGCTATTCTGGGCGCCCAGAATAATCTTTTTGAACACATTAACGAACCTGTGCAATTATACCTGCAACTGCGCAATTCCGGACATGACCTCGGCAATGTTCCGCATAGCCACGGGCCCGTTCAAGCCCAGTAATTCCGGTTTTGCATTGCGGTACGTACGCTTTGCGGCTGACGATCCACTATTAAAAATGCACATGAGACAGTGTACCAGCCGCCGGGCGGACAAGCCCGGCGCGAGGCGGGATTCATTCCCGCCGAAGCAAGACATGGATAAAACGGTGGAGCGAGCCGGAAAGCGCTCAGCCGATCTTGAGCGAAGCGAAAGGCGGCGTCATTTCGCAAATCGGCGAAGCAATCTTCACACTTCAACGGAAATTAATATTGAACAGCCAGGGAATAACCGCTTGCTTCAAAGCGTATGATATCCGCGGAAAAGTTCCGGAGGAACTGGATACGGAATTTTGTTATGCGCTGGGGCTGGCTCTGGCTTCTGAATTCAAGCTCGGTTCCGGTTCCGGTTCCACGGTAGTTTGCGGGCGCGACGTGCGGCCATCCGGCTTTGAGCTTGGCGCTGCTTTTACTGAAGCCCTGCTCGGCCTGGGGATCGGGGTAACCGATATAGGCGTGTGCGGCACCGAAGAAGTCTATTTTGCCGCTGCCCGCCATGCTTTTGACTTGGGCGTGATGTTTACGGCAAGTCACAACCCGGCTGAATATAACGGCATAAAAATTGTTCGCTCCGGAGCGGTGCCTTTAAGCGGCGATTCCGGGCTTTTTTCCCTGCGCGACAGAATCCTGAATAAAAAATTTGCGGAAAAGCCCGCTGCCGGACAGCACAGAGGACAGTTGCGGCAAGTATCTTATCAAGATGAATATATTGCTTTTATCCTTTCCTGTCTGGAACCGCCGGTTGAAAAACACCCTCTGAAAATTGTGCTTAACCCCGGTAACGGCAGCGCCGGCGCGCTTTTAAAAAAAATTTTGCCGGCGCTCCCCGGAGAATTTATTGTTATACACGGAGATCCGGACGGAACTTTTCCCAACGGCATACCTAACCCGCTTCTGCCGGAATGCCGGGCGGATACGGCGCAAGCCGTACTTACGCATAAAGCGGATCTTGGGCTTGCCTGGGACGGGGATTTTGACCGGTGTTTTTTTTATGACGCCCAGGCGGAATTTATTGAAAGCTACTACCTGATCGGACTTTTTGCCAAAAAAATTCTGCGCGCCTGTCCGGGCGGAAAAATTTTGTACGATACCCGATTGACCTGGAATACAATTGAGCAGGTATTAGAAGCTAACGGAGTGCCGGTGCAGAGTAAAACCGGACATGCCTTCATGAAAGAGCGCATGCGCGGAGAACAGGCTGTTTACGGCGGCGAGATGAGCGCGCACCACTACTTCCGGAATTTTTACTTTTGTGACAGCGGCATGCTCCCCTGGATTACCCTGATGAATATCCTGGCCGAACTCAAACAGCCTTTGGAGGAAGTGCTGGCTGAACGCATCAAAGCTTACCCGTGCAGTGGAGAAATCAACTTCAAGCTTGCCCGCGCTTTACCGGCAAAAGAAATTTTTAATGCGCTAAAAGTACGCTATGCGCCTGAAATAAAAAATGAAAATTATCTGGATGGCCTTTCCGCCGATTGCGGCAATTGGCGGTTCAATTTGCGTTCTTCAAACACAGAGCCGTTGTTGCGTCTGAACGTGGAAAGCAAAGGCGATGCCGTTCTGATGCGGGACAAGACCGCGGAAATTTCCGCCTTGATCGGTTCATTTTCCGGAGTGTAAAGCATATGACAAAAATTTTGCCGGTAATTTTGAGCGGCGGCAGCGGCACACGGCTTTGGCCTCTTTCGCGCGGACTGTACCCCAAGCAGTTTATGGATTTGGACGGCAGCACCCTGTTTGAAAATACCGTGCGCAGGGTCATAAATTTGCCGGGCAGCCAGGCGCCTTTGGTCATCTGTAACCGGGAACACCGTTTTCTTGCGGCTAATCTGCTGCAAAAAATGCAGCTTATGAACGCCGGCAATAAAGCCGAAATCATTTTGGAGCCTTGCGGGCGTAATACCGCTCCAGCTGTGGCTATTGCGGCTTTTGCCGCTGTCGGATCCGGCGAAGACGCTCTGCTGCTGGTTCTCCCTTCCGACCACAGCATTGCTCCGCAAAAGGCATTCGAACAAGCGGTACAGCGCGCGGTTGAAACCGCTGAAAAAGGCTTTCTGCTTACCTTTGGCGTTGTCCCTACTGCCCCGGAAACCGGTTATGGCTATATTGTCCAAGGCGCCGAACTTGACCCGGGCGTATTCAGCATCAGGAGTTTTGTGGAAAAACCCGCTCAGGACAAAGCGCGCGCGCTTCTGGCCGACAAAAATTGTTTTTGGAACAGCGGCATGTTTATGTTTAAAGCTTCCGCAATCTTGCAGGAACTGAAGGCTTTTGTTCCGCAAATATACGCGGCTGCGGAAGAAGCCTGGAATAAACAGCAACGGGATCTGGACTTTATACGCATAGATGCCGGAGCTTTTGAGCAAAACCCAAGTCTTTCTCTAGACTACGCGGTTATGGAGCATACCGCAAACGCCTGCGTTGTTCCCCTTGCGGCTGACTGGCATGACCTGGGAACATGGGAAGCTTTTTACGCTGCCAGTCCGCACGACGCAGACGGAAACGGCACCGTGGGCGACGTCATGCTGCTGGACAGTGAAAACTGTTACCTGCATTCCACCTCCCGGCTGCTTGCCGGCATCGGCCTGAAAGATCTGATGGCCGTTGAAACTCCGGATGCCGTGCTTATTCTGCCGCGGGGCCGCGGGCAGGAGGTCAAGGTTTTACTGGATGAACTGAAGGCGAAGCAGCGCGCGGAAATTGAAACGCATCTGAAAGTATACCGGCCTTGGGGATCATATGAAACCCTGGTTTTGGGCGAACATTTTCAGGTCAAGATTATGATTGTAAAGCCCGGAGCCTCCCTGTCCATGCAAATGCATTACCACCGGGCCGAACATTGGGTAGTGGCGCGGGGTACCGCCAAGGTGCTGGTGGAAGACCGGGAACAGCTGCTTGCTGAAAATACCTCCACCTATATCCCTCTGGGCGCCAGACATCAGTTGATCAACCCCGGACATATCGATCTGGAAATAATAGAAATACAATCCGGTTCATATCTGGGCGAAGACGATATCGTACGCTACCAGGACGCCTACGGCCGAAATTAGAGCCGTTTTAAAAAGCCTTATCCCCATTGCTTCGCCTTCCGCCATATTGACCACATCCCGCTTGCAAGGCTCACGCCGGCTCCTTACGGCAGCGCCAAAACCGATGCCGCATGGCTGCTGCAAAAAGTGCGGAAAATTCTGGACACTACCTCCATCTTGGCATGCACCTTGTATATATATGTGCCAAGGAGAACTACCATGCAATTTTTGCCTGCCTTAACCGCCTCCGAATTTCCCGCTGCCGCCCGGAGCGAAACCAATGCCGTAAAAAATATTTTCAGCGGCAAGAACCTGCTGAAAGGTATGCCGGAAGCGTTGAAAGCTTCCGGAGTGCGCTTTGCCGAACTTTTGGGCGAAAAAGCCCTGCTCCTTCAGGAATTTAATTCTGAAAATACTCCGGGCATAGCTCCGGGCTTCAAGTCGGTTAAAGACGACAAGAGCCCGCTCAGTTCCGGAGACTTGAACTATTTCCAGGGCAAATTACTGGAAAAAGGCGTGGATGAAGAGGTTCTGCAAAAATTCATGTCCGTCTTTTACGCCGCCCCGGAACTGCCCTCGGTGGGTAAAATTATGGGCGCGGCGCGCAATTCGGTTCCCACAGACGTATTTTTGAATGATCAGGAAAAAATTGCCTTCACCAATTTTACGCAGCGTCTGGGTTTCACCACTGAAGAAATTGCCCGGCTGGAAAACTTGTCCGCCGGAGGCAAAGGTTCCGCCCTTTTACGCAGCCTTGAACACTGGGTGAATGCTTTGGAAAATGGCGTAAACACAACGCTGGAAAATATTCCGGCAAGTAACGGAACAACGCCTGCTGCTTCCCGCCTGGGGAACAGCGGAAAAATAAAGCCTGACAACAACCTGCAAAATAAAGAAAAAACAGCTGTGGACAAGGTTGCGGAGAATACCGGAAAAGTAACGGCTGACGGCCAAAAAACTCCCGCCGTTACTCTGGACGGCTTCATACATATAACCAAAGAGGAAGCTGCGGCTTTAACCAAGGCTTTAAACCTCTCGCCGCGGACAAGTGAAAATATCCTGAACCGCTTTGACGACGCAGCCGAACTGGAGATGAATTCCCAGGAATTCAGCAAACTGTTTGCGGAAGCCGGGTTCGAACTGGACAAGGAAGAAACGCAAATGAACAAAATTCGAGCGCTCGTCCCCGAAGCCGTCCGCGCCATGCTGCAAAACGCCAAAATTATCAAGGTGAGCGCTGCTGACGCGGATAATCGCGCAAGCGTCAAAACCAAAAATTCCGAGGCGCTTATCCGTGAAACCGCGCTCCTCCTGGATGAAGACGAAGACAGCCAGCGGGGAAAAGTTTCAAATATCCGCAAATCGACCGTGCTGGGCGATATTTTGGACAAGGCCGGCAAGCCGGTGAAAGCGGAAGTTTCAGGCAAAATTGCGGAAACGACGCTGGACGCGCATCCGGCAACCCGGACAACTGAAAATTCCAGATCCGGCGAAGAGCAGCGGGAAGCTTTCGACGAAAACCTCGCCCACCGCTTCGGTTCCGGCCGCAGGCAGGAGGCGGAACGCTCCCCGGCCGCCGCCAAACCTCAGGTCAATGAAAACATTGATCCCGGCAAAGAAGCCTTGACGGCAAAAACAGCCCCCGCCGGAATAATTTTTTCCCAGCCCGCGGCCGAGGCATCCTCCGCCCGGAACCCGCAACCGGACACGGCCGAAATCTATCGTGAACGTATATATGAACGGCTTGAACAGGGCATTATCAAGAATGCCATCCAGGGATCGCGCCAGATTATCCTGCGTCTTGACCCTCCGGATCTGGGACGCCTGACCTTGAACCTCACGGTCGCCAATGGCGAAATTAAAGCCCTCATCCGCACCGAACACAGCGAAGTGACCCAGGCGGTTGCGGAGCAACTGGCGCAGCTTAAAAACAGCCTCGAAGAACAGGGCTTTAAGGTGGCCGACCTGGATGTGCAGACCAGAACGCAGGATCAGGCGGATATGCAGAACCGTGATGGTTCCGGGCAACAGGAATTGAAAGAAAAAATGGAAGCTGAAGCCGAGTTTTTACGTCTGGCCCGTTTGGGGGAAAGAGACAAGGAAGCGTTGGCATGGTCTATGCACAATAATACCCATACGGCAACTATTGCCGAAACCGGGCTGCATCTGGTGGCGTAAAGCAAGAGCCGCTTCCCGCCTGTAACGAGGTAAACTTGACATGAGCATAGACGCGATTCTCGGACAAGCTGAAAAAGCCGCTGAAACTAAAACCAACAAAGTGACCAGCGACAAGGAAATGTTTCTCAAGCTCCTGATAGCCCAGCTTACCTATCAGGATCCGCTCAACCCGCAGGAAGACAAAGAGTTTATAGCCCAACTCGCCCAGTTTACCCAGGTTGAAGAATTGCAGAACATCAATTCCGGGGTAAAAGATATTCTCGCCAACAACGAAAAAGATCAGCTCATCAGCGCGGTGAACCTGATTGGCGCGCGTGTGGCGGCCAAGGGCGACACCATCGTAAAATATCAGGTGGAACAGCAGTCCAAAGACGCCGACGGACAGCCGATAAAGGACGGCAACGGCGACCCGGTGATGGAAACCGTGTCCGCCACCCTGCCCTTTTTATACTACAGCCCCTATGATGTCGTCTCTTGTACGCTCAGCATTCGCGACGCAACTACCAACTCCGTCGTTTACACCGAAGAACTCGGCAACAAGCAGGCCGGCGTACAGTACAATTATACTTGGAACGGCAAAAACAGTTCCGGAGCTGAAGCGGGCAACGGCGCTTATATTATTTCTTTTTCCGCCAAAGATGCCGGGGGCAACTCCCAGCTCGTCAGCAGTGAAATTTTCGGCGATGTATACAGTGTGGAAGTTTTGGACGGAGAACATATTCTGCATCTCAAAGACAGCAGAAGCGTAAAATATACCGACGTAACCGTGGTCGGAGTGCCGGCCTCCGCTTCGTCGGCAAGCTGACCATATCAGCTTTCGGGCTGCGAATTTTATAATCAAACGCACCGGGCATCTTCCGCCAAATTGCAATGATGCCCCAAGAGGAGAAAACTATGAGCCTTACAGCCAGCATGTGGACCAGCGTTTCAGGATTACTTGCCCATGGAGAAAAAATGAACGTTATCGGCGACAATATCGCCAACGTGAACACCATAGGGTTTAAAAGTTCCCGCATGGATTTCCAGGATTTTGTCTATCAGACCGTCAATGCGGCCAGCGGGCCGGCGCAGGTAGGACGCGGCGTATCCATAAACGCCATTTACGGCGACTTTTCCCAAGGCGGATTTGAAATGTCCAACGAAGCCACCGATATAGCCATAGGCGGCAACGGTTTTTTCCGCGTGCGCCCCAGAACCAGCGACGACGCCTATTACACTCGGGCGGGCAATTTCCGCTTTGACGCGGAGGGGTATCTGGTAGACCCGCACGGTTATATTCTGCAAGGCTGGCAGGTGGAACTACCCACTTTGAGCATGGCTACCAGCGGAGTCATCAGCGCCTCGTCCGGAACCGGTTCACGCATCATCGGCACCGGCGTGCCGCAGGACGTGCGCCTGGCCTCCTTCAGCTGCGACCCGCGCCATACCACCAGCATAACTCTGGCGGTAAACCTGGATCAAAACTGCGGGGCGGAAAAAGCTTCCAACAGCGCAGCCAATCCAAATTATCTGGGAGCAGGGGCATATGCCAACGCGGGCGCAATCGCCGCCGCCTTTCCGACTGCTGCCGCGGGCAATTTTGTGGATAACACGACTACGGGCACGGAATGGACTTTTAACGGCGCAACCTGGACGGACAGCACAAATCCTATAGGAACCACCTCGCATGTGCTTCCCAGTAATATTTTCGCCGCCATGTGGCAAAACTGGGACGCCACCCCCAACGCCCAGGGCACAATCGAACCGCCCCTCGGTCTGGACGGCTTCACTTACCAGAACAGCATCAAGGTTTACGACGAAGGCGGCACCCCGCATACCCTGACTATATACTTCGACCCGGTGCAGGACAGCACGATCAGCCCCCCCGACCCCACGCAGAATCACTGGGAGTATATCGTCACCATGGATCCCACTGAAGACATAAGGAATTTTGATACCGGCGGCACTGTTCCGGTGGCTAAAAAGGGGCTGCTGATGGCCGGTTCCATCTCCTTCAGCACCAGCGGCGAAATAAAAAATATGAGCGCTTATGTTCCCACTGAAGGCGGCGCGAACTTTGCCAATATGTCCACCTGGATAGCGGCCCCCATATCTTCCAGCGGTTACCCCATGTTTGCCGCGAATTTCACCGGCCAGCCGCATGCCAGCGAAATATGGGATCCTCTCAATCTGCCCACTGGAGCGGCTCCCGGCAAACTTAACCTGCAAACCAAGGGGTTTCTTACCGAACTGAATCTGGGCATTCAAAGCACCAGCAACTGGTGGACGATACCCGCCGGCGCCACCCCCGGCACCTACACAGGCCTGACCATGGATCAAATAAACCAAAACGTCGCCGCCCGCGCCAGCATGGACGGACATGCCGCGCGAAGCCAGCCTTCTTCCACCGCGTACGGTTCCAAGGACGGCAATAATTTCTTTGAACGCTACGCCCACCAGGACGGATATACTTACGGCGAACTCAGCAGCGTGTTCATAGACCAGGATGGGGTGCTCAGCGGGCGCTACTCCAATGGCGTAACCCTGCAACTGTTCCAAATTACTTTGTACGATTTTCCCAGTGAAACCAATCTGCACCGTGAAGGCGGCAACCTCTTCAGCCAAACGCGCGAATCAGGCGACCCCACCAACGGCGCGGCCAATTCGGGCAGTTTCGGCACCGTTCATTCCAATTCCATCGAGCAGTCCAACGTGGATCTGGCCAGGGAATTCGTGCAGATGATCACCACTCAGCGCGGTTTCCAGGCCAATTCCAAATCCATTACCACCGTGGATACCATGCTGGATACCGTAATCAACATGAAACGGTAAAAACTGCCGGCCGCCGGGCGGACAAGCCCGGCGCGCCGCATTTTGAACCATATATCGCTACGCCGGACGTGAAGTCCGGCTTGCTCCGCCGCCATTTGGCGGCGCGGCGGTTTATGCCGCCGGCGCGAGGCGGGATTCATTCCCGCCGGAGCAAGACATGGAGCGAAGCGCTTGTAAAACGGCGGAGCTTCTCCCTTTTTTGCATGAGAATCCCCCGCGCAGAAAGCCCTCATGCGATTTTTGGAAAAAATTTGACAAAAACTCTTCAAACGGAATATAAGAACTTAAGATATTTCATAATAGTGACATATTGACGGGGAAACACGGCCTTCGTGCCCGCAGGGAAAGGAGCCGCCATGTCCATCCGTGTGAAAACAATAGTGATCATCGTCGCCATTGTCGGGGTCATCACCGTGGCTTCGATAGGGATAAGCCTGTCTTTCGTCCGCAAAGGCCTTGAGGAAACGGTCGAAAAAGACATTTCCGTAATGGTCGAGATGGCGGAAGATCTGATTTCCAGCGAAATCAAGCTGCTCCAGGCCAGAACCTCCACGGTGGCGGTCGATCTGCTCCATACGCCGGAACAGGAATGGCCGCAGATCATACGCGAGCATATCCGCCTCTATGAAAATTTCATGGCTCTGACGGTGTTCGATCGCAACGGCGCTATTGTGCAGAGCGCGGGCCGGGCTACGGTACCCGCCGATCTGGCGGACAGCCCGTACATGCGGCGGGCTTTTGCCGGAGAAATGGCCATTTCCACCACCCGCCAGGATCCTACGGGAGCGCTTGTCTTCCATATCTGCGTACCCATGGAGGAACGGGCGCTGGCGGTGACGGTTCCGGGCCTGTTCCTCGCCGATTTGCTGTCGTCGTTCAAGATATGGGAGACGGGCTCCGTGTTCATTCTGGACTCGGAAGGCACGGTACTTGCCCACGAACGCAAATTTCTGGTGCTTGAACGCTACAACTTCATTACGGTGGCGCAACGGAACCCGGAGATCACATCGCTGGGCGCTTTTGTCGAACGCATGATCCGGGGCAAGCAGGGGGTTGGCCGGTATCTGCTGTTCGATGAAGAACGCCTTTGCGCCTATACTCCCCTCACCGGATCGAACGACGGCTGGATGCTGGGCGTATCCGTGCCTCTTTCGGAAAGTCCGGTCGCGCAGGTCTACGCTCTCCTGCTCTTCACCGGACTGGGCTTTCTCGGCCTGGGAACTCTGGCCGCCTTCATGGCTTCGGGCCTTATCGCCAAACCGTTCCGCATCATCCACGAACAGAACATCCATCTCACCGAACTGAGCAGGATCGCCCAAACCGCCTCGGACGCCAAAACCCGCTTCCTGGCCAACATGAGCCACGAAATGCGCACACCGCTGAACGCGATCATCGGTTTCTCCGACATGATGATCCTCTCGCCCGCCGGCGAGGAGGAAAACCGGGCCAATCTGCAAAAAATCCATACGGCCGGCGTGGCTCTGCTCGGCATTGTCAACGATATCCTTGACATTTCCAGAATTGAATCGGGAAAACTTGAACTCGTCCCGGCCGAATACGGCATCGCAAGCTTCATCAACGACACGATCTCCGTGAATCGCATACGCATCCGGCAAAAACCCATCCAATTCGTCCTGCGGCTCGACCCGGCCATTCCCTGCCGCATGATCGGCGACGAACTGCGGGTCAAGCAGATTTGCAACAACCTGCTCAGCAATGCTTGCAAATACACCCTGGAAGGGCAGGTCACGATGCGCGTGTCCGGCGCGGTGGAAGGCGAGAGCGTGTGGCTGACCGTCAGCGTGCAGGATACGGGCATCGGCATCCGCGCTGAAGATCTGCCCAAGCTGTTTTCCGATTACAGCCAGATAAATGCTAAGAGCAACCGGGCGATCGAAGGAACCGGGCTGGGTCTGTCCATAGCCAGGGAACTGGCGAAACTCATGGACGGCGAGATCACGGTGGAGAGCGAGTACGGCAAGGGCTCCGTCTTCACGGCGCGCATCCGCCAGCAATGCGCCACGAATGTGCCCATCGGCGAAGATATTGTGGAAAATCTGGAAAAATTCCACTATCTTGATCAAGCATATACGCAAACCGCCGGCAGGGTGATCCTCCGCCTGCCCTATGCCAGGGTTCTGGTTGTGGACGACATTCCGGCCAATCTGGAGGTTGCCCGGGGCATGCTCAAACCCTACGGCATACGTGTGGATTGCGTAGCCGGCGGCCAACAGGCGATTGAGCTGGTGCGGGAAGAAAAGATCCGGTATAATGCGATCTTTATGGATCACATGATGCCGGGCATGGACGGCATAGAAGCCGTGCGCGTCATCCGGGAGGAAATAGGCACGCCCTACGCGCGGAGCGTGCCCATCATCGCCATGACTGCAAACGCGATTGTCGGCAGCGAGCAGATGTTCCTGCAACATGGGTTTCAGGCCTTTATTTCCAAACCTGTCAGCATCATGCGTCTGGATCTGGTGCTGACCCAGTGGGTGCGTGACCGGAACCTTGAACAGGATTGCGAACGCGTCCAGGCTGACCCGATCGCGGAAACGGATCCGGCGCAATGGCTCGCGGCGCGTCCCCCGATTGACGGCCTTGACCTTGCGGCATGCCTGGAACGCTTTTCCGGGAACGCGCGGGCCATGCTGAAGGCTCTGCGTTCATACGCTCTGACCACGCCCGCGTTGCTTGAGCAGGTGCGGGAACCCACCGCGCAGACTCTGCCGCAGTATACGATCACCCTGCATGGCCTTAAAAGCAGCAGTTACGGCATCTGCGCGGCAGTGGCGGGGAACCGGGCGGAAAAATTGGAGCTTGCGGCAAAATCCGGGGATACCGCCTTTATCGCCATGCATAACGGCATGTTTCTGGAAACCGTCGCAACCCTGATTGCCCGGTTGCGCGATCTGCTGCGCGACCATGACGCCCTGTCCGGCAAGCCGGAAAAGGATGAACCGGACGCCGCCGTCCTGGACAGGCTGCGATGCGCCTGCGAGCGCTATGACATGGACGGAGTGGACAAGGCCATGGGAGAACTGGAAGCCTTCAGTTACGCGCGCGCGGCGGAATTGGTCGCCTGGCTGAGGGAACGGGTCGATATGATGGACTTTCGCCAGATCTTGCAAAGATTCTCAACATTCTAGAGCGTTTTAACATTGAAAGTGTATAAAACGCTCTGCAAGGATTTGCCTGCAAATCCTTGCCGCGAGATTGTCGCAAGGCGAACTTGCTTCGCCGTTAAGCGACAATCTCAAGCGTAAAATGCCATAATGACACTTATACATTCAACCGTTCCGGCGGAGTTCTGACGAAAGGAGAGGAGCGCATGGAAACGCGGCGGCACAAAATTATGCTGGTAGACGACAATATGGCGAATCTCACCATGGGAAAAACCATGCTGAAAAATCTATATGAAGTGTATGCCATGCCTTCGGCGGCAAAGCTCTTTGAACTGCTGGAGCATGTGACGCCGGATCTGATCCTGCTGGATGTCATAATGCCGGAAATGGACGGTTACGAGGCAATCCGGCGCTTGAAGGCCGACCCGGTACTTGCCGATATCCCGGTCATCTTCATCACCTCAAAAAACGATGAGCTCAGCGAACTGGAAGGATTGAGTCTGGGAGCCATCGACTATATCGGCAAGCCCTTTTCCGCCGCGCTCCTGCTCAGACGCATCGAAAACCACCTGTTGCTCGTTTCCCAGAAAAAGTCGCTGAAAAATTACAATGACAACCTGAAGGATATGGTGAACAAAAAGACCGGACAAATTTTTGAGTTGCAGAACGCGGTGCTGTCCACGGTGGCGGATATGCTGGAATTCAGGGATGACGCTACCGGCGGGCATGTCTCCCGCACCCAGATGTATCTGGAGCTTTTGGTGGACAAGCTGCAGCAGGAGCAGATCTACACCCGGGAGATCGCCGCCTGGGACATGGATTTTCTGATCGCCTCGGCGCAGCTCCACGATGTGGGCAAGATCGCCATTTCCGACGCCATCCTGAACAAACCCGGCCGATTGACGCCGGAAGAATTCGCCCAGATGCAGAAGCATGTGTCGATCGGCGTGGAGGCGATTGACCGCATCGCTAAAAAAACAAGCGAGCACTCCTTTCTGCTCCACGCGCGTACCATAGCCGGCACGCATCATGAAAAGTGGGACGGTACCGGGTATCCGGCCGGTCTGCGCGGTGCGGACATTCCTCTGGAGGGACGGCTGATGGCCATTGCCGACGTGTACGACGCCCTGATTTCCAAGCGCCCATACAAACAGCCGGTCACAACCGCGGAGGCGGAACGGATCATCATTGAGGAAAGGGGCAGCCACTTCGATCCTGTTCTGGTGGACGTTTTCCAGTCGGTGGCCGGGTATTTCGCGGACATCGCGAATAATTGCCGTTAGAGCGTTTTAACCCCGACTCCATGCCGCGCAAAATGCGAACTTTTCCGGACATTGCCACGGCGGATGGGCTAATTGTAATGTTGCCGCAAACGGTTGATGGAATGAGCAACGTTGAGGAGACTTCGGATAACCGGCTGTGCGGCGGGTTGCGCCCGGCGTCAGTACGCTGTAATTCTAACCGTACGGTGTATAGGCTTATATTTTCGCTTTATTCAAAAGTACTTTCCGCATCAACCGTTTTTGTTTCTCATCCAGTGCTTTTCCAGTAGCCTCCAATCCCGTCCGCAAGAGCCGCCTGTCAATATCTTGCGGGATATACGAACCGTGTATCAGTTCCTTTTGTTCAGAATTTAACTCCGTGAAAATTTTTTCGGCAATTTCTGCAAGATCAGGCTGATTACCTGCAAAGGCAGGTACTACTGAAACTGGCTCACGTTTTGCCGCGAAGCGAGAAATTTCTTTTATCCCCCACCGCTTTTGCTGATCAGCTTCACACTTCAGATATGGTGATGTGGCAACCATAGGTTCAAGTGAGAGTAAATGTACTCGTAAGCCTTGTGACTGCGCTGCAAGAACACCTGGAACAAGGTCGGCGTCTCCTGAAACTAAAAAAGCGTGCGTAATGGCTTTATTTTGCGTCAAGCTGATCATGTCAGCTATAATAAGCCCGTCAACGGCTTTTTGTCCTCCTTCTGCGGTTCTGCTTCCAAGACGTAGCTTGAAATCGTTCAATTCTTCCATATGCTGATGAAAATAAGTTTTCCGACCATCTGCACTTGGGCCATCATAACAGTAAATCCGCAGTAAAGGGATGCTGCTGAATTCCACGCTGACATATTCCAAAAAGCTTCGATGCAGGGCATCGTAGTCTAATGCGATTTCTGACCGCAAACCTTTTTGTCCTAAAATTTGCTGTGAAAGCTGTACCCAAAAATACCCGGCATCAATAAATCCAGCAACACGCTGCATATTTTCTCCAATTAATAAGGGGAGGTTGCCCTCCCCCTGAACTAAGATGTCTTTGGGACACCGAGTACTTAAGACCCGTTTGAGGGCCTAATTATTAGATATTAAAAAAATAGCCTATCCTTGATTTATGTCAAGAAAAAATGTGAATTTGGCTTGAATATTGGCCAATTTGCCTTTCCTCATAATAGAGCTGTTTAATTTTGAGGTGCTCCATTAACCCAAGTTTAACATTCCTCCCTTGAAAACAGCCCAAAAATATACTTTTTCAGCATATTTTGCAAAAAAGTTCAACAATTACAGGGGGCATAGTTTTAAAAAGTCAATGTAGTGCC
>JAISBT010000136.1 GCA_031266055.1 Deltaproteobacteria bacterium | reverse complement strand
CTGTTTACCGATATGATTTCACATAAAGCCCGCACGAAAATTTTACAACGCAGCAAAGCTCTGGGGATCCCGGTCATCTTTCTGCACTCCAGCGGAGTAAGTTCGCTTTCCCGCTGTTTGCGCGGGCTGCCGACGGCATAACGCTGTTGCGCGGTTGGTTTGGAGCATTTTAACGTTGAAAATGTTGAAATGCTCCGGCGGCTACATATAATCCGCGTCAATGGCAGCCATTCCGTTATTCAGCACAATTTTAACAAAATTCGCGGTGTTGCTTTCTATCGGAACTATGGGAAATTTTCCGCCGCATGCCCCGCACTGCACAATAGCGGCCACGGTTGGCGCCAGCAGATTCAACCGGCAAGAGCAAAAGGGGCAGACGTAAATAAACAGGAGCTCCATGTCCGAGGGCTTCACCGGATCAAGGGGCCGGACGTTGTCGCTCATCTTTGGCCTCCGTTTTGCAGAAGACTTTTCCCGGTCATTTCGCCGGGTATGGGGACTCCCCACAAATCCAGAATGGTAGGGGCGATGTCGCCAAGCTTGCCTTCCGGGGCAAGCTTTATCTCCAGCTCCTCATCCAGAATCACAAACGGAACTTTATTCAGCGTATGCGCGGTCATGGGCTTATTGTCCCTGGTCAGCATTTCTTCAACATTACCGTGATCGGCGGTGATAATCAGCCGCAGCTTTTCTTCCCGCGCGAATTTCCAAAGTTCGGCCACACACCGGTCAACAGTCTCCACAGCCTTTACGGCAGCGGGAATAACGCCGGTGTGCCCCACCATATCCGTATTGGCAAAATTGCAGACGACCAGGGGGTAGCGATGTTTTTTCCATTCCGCCAGCAAGGTGTCCTTTACTTGAACCGCGCTCATTTCCGGTTTGAGATCATAGGTCGCCACGTCGCGGGGCGATGGAACAAGCTGCCTGTCTTCTCCGGCAAAAATCTCTTCGCGCCCGCCATTAAAAAAATAAGTGACATGGGCGTATTTTTCGGTTTCAGCAATGCGTAGTTGCCGCACCCCCAAAGCGGAAACCACTTCTCCCAGCACTTTGGGAACAAATTCCGGCCCAAAGGCGGCTGGAATAGGCATCTGCTCGTCATATTGCGTCATTACGGCAAAACCGGACAAAGCCGGGCGTCTACCCCGCTCAAATCCGGCAAAATCTTCACTCGCAAAACAACTGCTCAGTTGTCGCGCCCTGTCCGCGCGGAAATTAAAGAAAAAAAGCGCGTCACCATCCCGGATGAAATTTTTTTCGCCGTTTTTTTGCAACAGGATCCGCGGCTTGATGAATTCATCAGTTTCGCCGGCGGCATAAGCCGCGTTCAGCGCTTCCGCCGCGTCGCTTATGCCCTGCCCTTCTCCGTGCGCCAGAAGATCCCAGGCCAGCTTGACGCGCTCCCAGCGCTTGTCGCGATCCATGGAATAGTAACGTCCTATAAGGGACGCCAGTTGTCCGGAGCGCAATTCCTCCATTTTACGCAAAAGTCTGTTCACATAATCCACGCCGCTGGTAGGCGAAGTATCCCGCCCGTCCATAAAAGCATGCACGTATGAACGCAGCTTGTATTCCGCGGCCAGGGAGAGAAGAGCGAAAAGATGTTCCAGATGGCTGTGCACGCCGCCGTCGGACAACAAACCCATAAAATGCAGCGCTCCGGATGCGGCGGCGGCTTTCCGGAACAAATCCGCAAGCGCCGCGTTCTTGCGCAGGGTATCGTTTTCAATGCTCAGGTCAATACGGGTCATATCCTGATAAACGATACGTCCCGCGCCCATGTTCATATGCCCTACTTCCGAATTGCCCATAAAACCGGTCGGCAGCCCCACATCCCTCCCGCAACAGGTCAAATCCGCCCTGGCCGGGCAGGCAAGAATTTGGTTCAGGGCGGGCGCCCGGGCGAGGGTGGCGGCATTGCCCGGGCCCGGCGCAGCCAGACCCCAGCCGTCCAATATAACGAGAAAAGTCGGTTTCAATCCTGGCATTGACGGTCATCCTCCATAAGCAGCCGCGGCGGGCTTGTCCGCCCGGCGGCCGGTACGCTGTTTTATCCGCATTTTCAAGCGTTACAGCGTACTAGCGGTCGTCGCGCACTATGGACGCGCCGGGGTATAAATCTTCCAGCCGGTAAAGCTCACGTTGTTCCGGCTTGAGAATATTGACAATAACATCGTTAAAATCCAGTAAAATCCACAAGCCGTTGGCATAGCCTTCCATCTGGAAAAATTCGTAGTGATTGGCTTTGGCCTGTTCCAGGACAAAATCCGCCAGACCCTGACCATGCCGGGCAGAGGTTGAACCGGCTATGATGAACCCTTCGGTGATCAGGTTTTTATCCTGTTTTATCCGCAAAAGAGAAAGGTCAAGCGCCACCACCGCTCCGGCTTTTTTTTCCGTCAGCCACGCGCACAGATTTTCCAGCTTGGTTTTTGTATCAAGGTTCGCTTTTAGTTCAGTCGGCATAAGTTTCCGTTGGTTTACCGTTATGTTGATGCTGAAAAAGCCGGTAAACGGCTTCTTCAGAAAGGCAGGCTGAATCATAAAGCATTTATCCGTTGACGGCAATTGCGAACTCGGCCCATTACGGACTACACCCAACTTTATGATTGCTTTTTACCGGCAAGCTGTATAGTTTCAGGCGCATGACTATACTTAACCGCTACCTGGTCAGGAGCAATCTTTTTTTATTAACCATCATTCTGCTTCTTGGTTCAACCATATATATACTCACAGATTTTTTTCTGCGCATAGACGTATTTTTTAATGCCGGACTCGGAGCGCAGACCATCCTGCTCTATTTTCTTTTCAAGCTGCCCTTTATCATCGCCCAAATCCTGCCGCCGGTGTTTTTACTGAGCATGGTGCTGCAACTGAGCATGATGACCAGACATCGCGAAATCCTGGCTTTGCAGGCCGGCGGGATTTCTTTTGTCTCCATGATAAAATTCGTGTTTATCTATGGCGTTGCCTGGATTTGCCTGCAGTTCGCGTTTGCCCAGATCCTGGGGGTGGAAGGCAACAGACGCGCCAACGCCATCTGGCTTACGGAGGCTCAGGGGAAAAACCCCGCATCCTTTGAATTGGACGATTTATGGTTCAACAAAAACCAGTATGTCATTCATTTGAAAAAAGCCTGGCCCAATCAGGACAAAGCTTCCGGAGTGGTCATATACGAACTTGACGCTCAAAAAACCCGGCTGATACGTAAAATTTACGCGGACAGCGTTAATAGCGGCGACCAGGACTGGCAACTGAAAAAGGTGAGCATAGCGCTGTTGGAAACATATTCGGTTATTGAGCAGAGCGATTACTCTCTGCCGGTCAATCATTCGCTGGTAAGCTTTAACACCTTGGATCGCAAAAATAAAACCATTACCGAAATGAATATATTTGAACTGAGCGACTACATAGACAATATGAAAAATTCCGGAACCAACGTGGAGGCAATGCGCACGGATTTTCACAACCGCTTTGCTTATGCCGTTTCGCTTTTCATTATGGGCATAGCGGCCTTAAGCATTACCATGCATGTGCAAAATATCTACGCCTCCCTTCTGCTTTCCATAACCATAACCTTTTTTTATTATGGTATTTCCACTTTTTTTACTACCTTGGGAGAAAAAGGTCAGCTTGATCCGCTTACGGCCTCCTGGTTTACCAACTTCGTTTTTTTCGCCGCCTTCGGTTGTGTGCTGCTCATAAGTATTCTGCGGGGCATTTCCCACCGGAAACGGTTTGCGTAGGAAGTTCCGCCGCAATCATCGTTCATTATTATTAAGGAAACCTCTCCAAATGCAGATATCAAGGAAAAAACGCATGGAAACTTTTTATATTGCCGGAATAGTTCATGAAGACGCAGTATTCGGCGGTGAGGTTGAGAAGTCCGGTCAATCGGAGGCAAGCCGTTTCACTTCTTCCAGAGACAGGCCGGTAAGGTCAGCAATCATATTATGATCCATTTTTTTCCGCAGAGCATTCCGGGCGACTTCCAATTTTTCTTCCTGCCGTCCTTCCTGCAATCCTTCCTGCCGTCCTTCCTGCAATCCTTCCTGCCGTCCTTCCTGCAATCCTTGCTTATACGCGCCTTTCTGCCTGTCCGCCTGATCTCTGCGGGACATTTCCTCGTATTCGGCCAAACGCCGGGCTTCCTCATCGCCGCTAAGGTATTGGACAACTCCCCATGCCTCAGCTATCGCGGGTCGTGTTTGAGCAATCATTGCGTATTCCTCCGCAGTTTCGGCAGCGAAAAAGCGCAGCCAGTTTGC
>JAISBT010000042.1 GCA_031266055.1 Deltaproteobacteria bacterium | reverse complement strand
GCCGCTTTACGGATAGCGACAGCGATTGTCCAAGATGGAATGTCCAGCAACTATTTGCTGTCTTCATCCGTAGCTTCCTTCGTCGCAACGGCTGAAGCAAGTTTCGCCTACGCCTGCGGGGCGGGCGGCGGCGCCCGCCGCCAGAGCATTTCAACATTTTCAATGTTAAAATGCTCTAAAAAAATGAGTATGAAATGTTCACGCGGCTGCCGACAAACCAGAGCCGTAAGGAGTATAACATGACCAGAGCGCATACGCTGATTTCCTCCATTGGTTTAACGGTTATTTTCACGGGTTTTCTCCTGCTTGGCGGGTGTACTCCCGCCAGGGTGGGAGTATTCGGAAACGCAATGTTTTCCGGCGGCCTGCCCGCCCTTTCCATTGCTCCGGCCCCGGCTTCCGGCCTCACGCCCATGGTTGCGGGCAGGCTGATGGCAAGCCTGGAAACCGATGCCAGCCTTCCGGCCTTTGCCAGGGTTAACTATGCGCTGTTCGGCGACGCCGCTGCCGGCGAAACCGGCAAGCCCGCTCCGGTGCGGCGGCATGGGCATGTTCTGGTCACAGAGCTTTCGGACAACCACAGTTGGGAATTTGATGTGGAGTCCAACCCTACGCGTAATGAAGCATACCTGCGCGCAATAAAGCTTAACGGGCAGGAGTGGACTGAACACCTGCTGTACGCCGACAGCGCCGATGACTGGTTCAGCGCGTTTTGGCGGAATAACGGGCGCAGCGTGCCTGAACAGTGGATAGGCAAACGCTGGTCCCGCGATTATGCGAACTATTACCGCGTGGTGATGGAATACCGGGAACCCATGCCCGCCTGCATTGAAACCGGCACCAACGAAGGCCAGAGTTATTTTGTACACGCCGTTTTCAGGGAGAACGGCCCGGAATGCCGCAGAGAACTTGCGGATTTTGATGCCAGAGCGGCACAGGCTTTTGAGGTACAAAACCTCAGAGGAATGGAAAACCCCGCGGAACCCGGCAATGCTCTGACCCAGGTTTTTACCGTAAAGCCGGAACGTTTGCCCAATATGAAAAAGCTGGTCGGCACAGCGCAAAGAATTTCGCGTGGCGGCGATTTGTTTGACCAGGCCGATTAGAGCGTTTTAACATTGAAAATGTATAAAGCGCTCTGCAGGGATTTGCCCGCAAATCCCTGCCGCGAGATTGCCGCGAGGCGAACTTGCTTCAGCCGTTGCTGCGCAGCAGCTTACGGATGAAGACAGCAGCGATGCTTCGCCGTTAAGCGACAATCTCAAGCGTAAAATGCCATAGAGCGGTTTAATTTTGAAAAGTTGTACTGCGGCAAGAAGTTGTTCACAAATCCTTGCCGCGAAATGTTGCAATGCTCCGCATACCCGGCTTAAACCATAAAATAGTCGGCCCTTAAGGGGAAGCTGTGATGGGTAATTTCTTTACTTCCGTTTTCAAGCTTGAAGAAAGGAAGACAAATATTTCCACCGAGGTCACGGCAGGGGTTACGACCTTTATGACCATGGCCTACATTATTTTTGTCAACCCGGGCATTCTTTCTCAAACCGGGATGCCCGCGGGCGCGTTAATGGTGTCCACCTGTCTGGCGGCCGCCTTTGCCTCCCTGCTGATGGCTTTTCTCGCCAACTATCCGGTGGCTCTCGCCTCCGGCATGGGCTTGAACGCCTTTTTCACCTTCACCGTATGCCTGGGGATGAATATTTCGTGGCAAGCGGCTCTGGCGGCAGTTTTTGTGGAAGGCGTCATTTTCATCCTGCTCACCTTGACCAAGGTACGCGAAAAAGTTGTAAACGGCATCCCTTCCTCGCTCAAATACGGTATTTCCGCCGGCATAGGCCTGTTTATCGCTTTCATCGGCTTTCAGTCCGGGCAGATGGTGGTGGACAACCCGGCAACCCTGGTCAGCCAGGCGCATTTTAAAGATAACCTGCCCGCCCTGCTCACCCTCGCCGGGTTGGTGGTTATAGGCGCTTTGGAAGCTTTTCGCATCAAAGGCGCAATTTTGTGGGGGATCCTCATCATTACCGCTCTGGCCATACCGCTGGGTCTGACGCAGCTTCCTTCGGCCATAGTTTCCGCGCCCCCCTCCATTTCCCCTATTTTTATGGCCATGGATTTTTCCGGCATCGGCTTTAACTTTACGGATCCGGCTGTGGTCAATTTCTGGCTGATCGTGTTCACCTTTCTTTTTGTCGATTTTTTTGACACGGTGGGAACTCTGGTGGGTGTGTGCAGCAGATCCGGCCTGATGGATGAAAACGGCAAGCTGCCCAAAGCCAGGGAGGCTCTGCTCGCTGACGCCATCGGTACGGTCGGCGGCGCTGTTTTGGGCGTATCTACCGTCACCAGCTATGTCGAAAGCGCGGCAGGCGTGGGCGTGGGCGGCAGAACCGGCCTGACAGCGGTGGTTACGGCCCTGCTCTTTCTCCTGTCCATCTTTTTCAGCCCGCTCATAAGCATAGTGCCCGCATGCGCAACAGCGCCGGCGCTGATTTTTGTCGGAATTTACATGCTGATGGGCATCCGGCATATCAATTTTGACGACTGGACAGAACTGCTCCCGGCGGCAGCGGCGATTTTTACCATGCCCTTCACATACAGCATAGCCAGCGGCATAGAGTTCGGCATGATCACTTATGCCGCGGTCAAGCTGCTTTCCGGCCGCATAAAGGATATCAGCATAATCTCGTGGGCGCTTGCCTTGGTCTTCATTGTCAAGGAACTTTTCGTATAATAAGGTTCATATGCGAAAACTATTGGCTGCAAGCAGAGGCAAGGCCCGGTGCGATCTGGTCATCCGGGGCGGCAGGGTAGCCAATGTATTCTCGCTGGAGTATGAAGAGCTTGACATTGCCGTTTCCGGGGGGATCATCGTCGGCGCGGGCCGGGGGTATCACGGCAAAAAAGAGGTGGATGCGCATAATGCCGTACTCATGCCCGGCATGATAGACGGGCATCTGCATATTGAAAGCACCCTGCTTGCCCCCGGCGGCTTTGCTTCCGTTGTTGTCCCCGCCGGTACGACCACCGTAATGTGTGATCCCCACGAAATAGCCAATGTCTGCGGTCTGCCGGGCATTGAATTCATGTGCAGGGAAGCGCGGCGTACTCCGCTGGACGCTTTTTTTGCCGCTCCCTCGTGCGTGCCGGCTTCCGCCTATGAAACTCCGCGCTGCAAAATAGATTCAACTCTGCTGAAAGAATGTTACGCCCAAGGCCTTTGTTCTCATCTTGGGGAAATGATGAATTTCCCCGGGGTCATCAATGGCGAGGCTGAGGTATGGAACATTCTCGCCGCTTCGCAGGGCCTGGTCAAAACCGGGCATGCGCCCGGCGTAAGCGGCCGCGATCTTTGCGCGTATCTGCTTTCCGGTTGCGACAGCGACCACGAAAGCAACTACGTGGAAGAAGCAAGGGAAAAACTCCGCCGCGGCATGTGGGTGATGCTGCGGGAAGGGGTTATGGAGCGGAACCTGGACAGCCTGCTTGAACTCCTTCTGGAGGATGAAGCCCGCTATTCAAGGTTTATGGCCGTGAGCGACGACATCAGCGCCGAGCGTATTTTGACGGACGGGCACCTCGACCATCTCGTGCGCAAAATGATCAAAAAGGGCGTGCGGCCGCTTGTTGCGGCGGCTATGGTGAGCATAACCCCCGCCAATTATTTTCGCCTGTGGGATCGGGGGGCCATAGCGCCCGGGAGGATTGCGGATATTGTAATGGTCTCGTCGCTGGAAGAGTGCCGGGTCATCAGGGTATGGAAACGCGGAGTTCTTGCGGCCGAGGAAGGAGAACCTCTTTTCGCCGTGCCGGAGCCGGATGTTTGTGCTTTGTCCGCTTTGCGGCTGTCCGTACATCCGGAAACTCCTCTGTCTGAAGAAAGGCTCAAAGTTCAGGCCGAACCGGGCAAAAACATCCGGGTGATCAAGGTAATTCCCGGCAAGGTTATTACCGGGCAGCTTGTTGTGGAGCCTTTGATCAGAGGGGATCAGGTTGTCTCCGATGTGGAACGGGACATCCTGAAGCTGGCGGTGCTGGAAAGAAATCGCGGAACCGGCAGGATTGCCCTCGGGTTCGCGCGCGGGTTCGGATTCAAACAAGGCGCCATAGCTTCCTCGGTGGCGCACGACGCGCATAATTATATTGCCGTGGGCGTTGACGACAGGTCAATACTCACCGCCCTGAAGTTTCTGGCGGACAACCGGGGCGGGTTTGCGGTCGCTCTGGACGATGAAATAAAACAAACCTTGCCTCTGCCCATAGGAGGACTGATGAGCGCGCTTAAGCCAGCCGGGCTCGTACGCGCTTTAAGAGCGGTTGAAGAAGCGGCCGCCGGGCTTGGCGGAACAAGCGCGCACCCGTTTATGGCTTTAAGCTTTCTGTCTCTTTCGGTTATTCCTGAACTGAAATTGACCGACCAGGGCTACATAGGCATTTTGACCGGCGGAAGACTGCCTTTGTTTGTTTAGAGCGTTTTAACATTGAAAATGTATAAAGCGCTCTGCAAGGATTTGCCTGCAAATCCTTGCTTCAGCCGTTGCTGCACAGCAGCTTACGGATGAAGACAGCAATTGGTTACACA
>JAISBT010000046.1 GCA_031266055.1 Deltaproteobacteria bacterium | reverse complement strand
TCCGTAGCTTCCTTCGTCGCAACGGCTGAAGCAAGTTCGCCTCGCGACAATCTCGCGGCAAGGATTTGCAGGCAAATCCTTGCAGAGCGCTTTATACATTTTCAATGTTAAAACGCTCTAAGGCAATTTAACTTTGAGACGCTCCCTCCCCGCGTGGAGGGGCCAAGTAAGGAATACCCGGCATGGCCGGGTTTCAAGCGGAAATTTCCCTGCAAGGGGGAGCTTTTAAACCATAAAGGAATTTTTGATGAATCTGGATCGTATACGCAAAAAATCGTTACACAGCAAAATTTGCAGCGCCGAGGAAGCGGCAATGCTGATCAAAGACGGCATGGTGCTGGGCATTTCAGGGTTTACCAAGTTCGGCGATGCCAGGGCTGTGCCGCGCGCTCTGGTCAAACGCGCGCAAAACGGGGAAAAAATAGCCGTAACTCTGATGACCGGCGCATCCATAGGCTCCAATCTTGATGAAGACCTGGGCGATACTGGCGTTATCGCCAGAAGGGGCCCGTATCAGGGTTCTGAGAAACTGCGCGGGCATATCAACAGGGGCGAGGTCATGTACCTTGACCAGCATCTTTCGCATACCGGGGAATATATGCGTTTCGGGCATATGCCCAAAGCGGACGTGGCCATAATTGACGCGACCTGCATTGATGAAAACGGAGGAATTGTCTGCACCACCTCTGTCGGCAACAATGCCCTCTATGCGCTCACGGCGGAAAAAGTCATTGTTGAGGTCAATGAAACGCACTCTCCGGATATGTTCGGGCTGCACGACATCTATGTGCCGGAAACGCGTCCGGGGCGCAAACCCATCCCTCTGGTCAACCCCTGGGATAAAATCGGCGTTCCGGTAATCCCGGTAAACCCGGAAAAGATCGCGGCCATTGTCGTGCATCAGCTCCCGGACGAAGCGGTTTCACTGGTGCCCGGCGATGCGGAAACCGATGCCATTGCCGGACATTTAATTGAATTTTTAAAACATGAGGTCAAAAAAGGCCGGCTGACCAATGCGCTGCTGCCGCTGCAATCCGGAGTGGGAGCTGTTGCCAACGCGGTTTTACGGGGTTTTGAGGATTCTCCTTTTACCGGCCTTTCCATGTTCACGGAAGTGGCTCAGGACACTGTTCTTGATCTTCTCGACTCCGGCAGGATGAAGGTCGTTTCCACCGCCGCCCTCTCCCTGACTGAAAAATACCGCAGCCGTCTTAAAGACGTAAAAAAGTTGCACGGCAAACTCATTTTACGGCCGCAGGATGTTTCCAACAACCCGGAACTTATCCGCCGCCTCGGGGTTATTGCCTGCAACACGGCGCTTGAATACGACATTTACGGCAACGTCAATTCCACGCATGTGCTCGGCTCAAAAATGATGAACGGCATCGGCGGCTCCGGCGACTTTGCGCGCAATGCCCTGTATACCTGCTTTGTGACCAAATCCTACGCCAGGGGGGGAGCCCTGTCCTCGGTGGTTCCCATGGTGACCCACCATGACCATACCGAACATGATGTGGATATCCTCATCACTGAACGCGGTCTTGCCGATCTGCGCGGTCTGGCGCCGCGGGAAAGAGTCCGGGTCATTATTGACAACACGGCGCACCCGGATTACCGGGAAGCGCTCCGGGACTACGCAAAAGAGGCCTTTGCCGCCGGCGGGCACACTCCCCATATTCTCGCGCAAGCTTTTTCGTTCCACACGCGCTTTGCGGCAACAGGCAGCATGCTGCCGCAGCCCGCCCCGCAGGCGTAGGCGAAACTTGCTTCAGCCGTTGCGACGAAGGAAGCTACGGATGAAGACAGCAAATAGTTGCTATACATTCCGCCTTGGACAATCGCTGTCGCTATCCGTAAAGCGGCAAGCCGCTTAACGGTTACCGCGCTTCAGCCGTTGCGACGAAGGAAGCTACGGATGAAGACAGCAAATAGTTGCTATACATTCCGTCTTGGACAATCGCTGTCGCTATCCGTAAAGCGGCAAGCCGCTTAACGGCTACCGCGCTTCAGCCGTTGCTGCGCAGCAGCTTACGGATGAAGACAGCAAATAGTTGCTATACATTCCGCCTTGGACAATCGCTGTCGCTATCCGTAAAGCGGCAAGCCGCTTAACGGCTACCGCGCTTCAGCCGTTGCGACGAAGGAAGCTACGGATGAAGACAGCAGCGATGTTGCGCCGTAAAGCGCCGGAGGGAGCGTCTCAAAATCAAACTGCTCTAAAGGCGACAAAAAAACAGTAAACCCCAAGCTTTGCCTGGGGCTTACCGGGACGCTTTCGACGTTAAAATCTCAATGTTAAAATGCTCTAAAAAAACCGGCTACGCCAGTTTGTAAATCATATTTACGGCCATGCAGAACAGCAGCAGGGCGAACAAGCGCTTGAGCTTCGCCGTGGAGATGGTGTAGGCGATTTTCGCGCCTATGGGGGTGGTGAGCACACTGGCGCAGACCAGCCCCAGAAGCGCGGGCAGGTAGATGAAACCCAGCGAATACTCCGGCAATCCCGCTTTTCCCCATCCATTTACGATATAAGAAAGCGCTCCGCTTATGGCTATGGGGAAACCCACCCCGGCGGAGGTGCCGATAGCCGCGCGCATCTCAATGTTACACCAGGTCAGGAAAGGAACAGTCATTGACCCGCCTCCTATGCCGACAAAGCTGGAAACAAAGCCTATGCCCGCGCCCGCGGAGGCGAGTCCGGCGGAGCCGGGCAGATGGCGCGAAGCTTTGGGTTTGATATCCAGAAACATCTGGAACGACATATAAAGCAGAAAAATTATAAAAATCACGGAAAGCAACTTTGCGGACAACAAAGAGGCAACATAGCCGCCGGCAAAAGTGCCGGCCACTATGCCGGGCGAAAACCGCAAAACCGCCGGCCAGAGCACGGAACCGCGTTTGTTGTGCGTACGCACGCTGGATATGGATGTAAACACGATGCTGGCCAGGGAGGTTCCCAGGGCCAGGTGGTTGATGTTCTCGCTTACGCCTTGCAGCGGCAGGGTGTAAAGCAGAACGGGCACAATGACCAGACCCCCGCCCACGCCCAGAAGTCCGGCGAGTATGCCCACAAAGCCGCCCAGCACAGCATACAGCGCAATGGAAGTAAGCATGACCTTGTTTGTTCTCCTGCTGATGTTCAGATTTCCATCCGGATTCTTGTTATACCCGGATTATTGCATGATTGTGTCAACGGCCGGGAATTTTTCAAGGATTACGCCGGGCAATTATGTTTTTGCATTTGCAGGACATAATCACTTCGTCCTTCTGGTTCAAGGTTTCCAGCAGCGACTGCACTGTTCCCCGGTCATTTCTGGATTGCGAGGGCTTAACTTCCAGAACGGTAATGCGCACGCGCAACGCGTCTCCTGGACGCAGGGGCTTGAGCCAGCGCAGTTCGTCAAAACCCGGGGAACCCAAACTGGATTTGCCGGGGAGGAAAAGAGAAACGTACAGTTTGAAGGTAACGGCAATGGTGTGCGCGCCGCTGGCGATAAGTCCCTTGTACTGGCTCGCGGCCGCGGCCGCGGGGTCGATATGAAAATATTGCGGGTCGAATTTTTCGGCAAAAGCAATGATTTCCGCCTCCCTCACCTCTACGGTTTCAGGAAATTCGTAAACGCATCCCGCCGTATAATCTTCCAGGTAACGATCTTCTTTGCCGACGGCAAATTCTTTTAAAAACATATCCGCTTCCTTTTGGTAAAAAATCAGTATTTCCTAAGCTCGGCCAATCAAAAAGAATATGGCCCCGGCTCGTATCAGAACGGCCAGAACACGGGAATGAGCAACACGCTGACGATGAGGCAGATCACGACCAGCGGGGCGCCCACGCGCACATAGTCCATAAACCGGTAGCCGCCGGCCCCGAGCACCAGAGTGTTGGGCGGGGTTCCCACCGGGGTGGCGAAGGCGCAGGAGGCGGCAATGGCTATGGACATGACCACCGCCTGCGGGGACACGCCGATGCCCTTGGCTATGGATAAGCCTATGGGACAGAGCAACGCCGCCGAAGCGGTGTTGGACATGAATTGCGTCAATATGGCGGACAGAAGGAAAAGCACGACGCACAGGGCATAGGGCGAAGGATGGTCGCCGACCAGGGCGATGACGGAGTCGGCAATGAGCATGCCCGCGCCGCTTTTGTCCAGGGCGGTCGCCACAGGCATCATGCCCGCGAAAAGAAAGATGGTCACCCAGTCGATGCCCCGGTAGGCCTGCGTTTCCGATATGCACCTGGTCAGCACGAGAAAGATGGCGCCGGCCACCGCCGCCATTTCCAATGGAAAACGCTTGATGTCAAGCGCCATGACGACGATGACCACCAACAGGGTACTACCGGTTATGAGCATTTTTTTTGCGCTGTGCGGGCGGGATTGGCCGGATTCACTTTCAGCGGCTTCTTTTTGCGCCTGCCCCGGCTCGCAAAACAGATCTTTCCCGCTTGCCGGCTCTTCGTCCCTTTCCGGCGTTTTCTCTTCCGCGTGTTTGGGCAGCAGGCGTTTCCCGACAAACATCATGTACAGCATCCCGGCCAGGGTAAGGGGAATGCCGATTTTGGCGAATTCAAAAAACCCGAAAGGCGCCACGTCCGCGGCTTTTAACGCGGCGTTGGCGATAATGTTGGGGGGAGTGCCCACCAGGGTGATGGTGCCGCCCAGACCGGCCGCATAAGCCAGAGGCATGAGCTGCCGCGAAGGGGACATGCTCGCCGCCGTGCAGATGCCGGCGATGACCGGCATCAGGGCGGCTGTGGTGCCCGTGTTGGAGGAGACGGAGGAGAGCATGGCCGCGATGAGCATGGTGCCGAACATCAGGTTTTTTTCGCCGGAACCGCAGGCTCTTACTACCGTGGTGCCGATTTTTTGCGCCAGCCCCGAGTGAAACATGGCCGAGCCGATCACGAACATGCCGGCGAAAAGAACCACCGTGGAATTGGAAAGCCCTGAAAAGACCTGAGTCGGGGTGATGATGCCCAGGCATCCCAGCACAATGGCCCCGGACATGGCGGTCACGGCCAGAGGAATGACCTCGGTAACGAAAAGAACGGCCATTCCGGCCAGAACAACCAACGTCAGCACCGCTGGAGACAGTATATCCATAATCATAAATCATACCTCAACTACAGCATTTGACGATTGAGATGCGCCGCGCAGGCTCTAGTACGCTGTAACACTTAAAAGTTCGTATAGAACAGCGTACTGACGCCGGGCGAACAAGCCCGGCGCGCCGTACTTTGAACCATATATCGCTACGCCGGACGTGAAGTCCGGCTTGCTCCGCCGCCATTTGGCGGCGCGGCGGCTTATGCCGCCGGCGCGAGGCGGGATTCATTCCCGCCGAAGCAAGACACGGAGCGAAGCGATTATAAAACGGCAGAGCAAAGCAAAAACCACGTTTTTTGCTTTGCGATCTTCACACTTCAAACGTAGCGAAGCGAAGTTTTAAGTGTGACATGGTACTAGTCCGCCCGCGCTTACCCGGAGTTGCCGCCGGGAAACGGGCGCTTGCATACGGCACAAAATTTTTTATACCATAAGTTACGGAATAATTTCAAGTAAAATAAGGGAAAAACCATTCAGCAACGAAAAGAGTTGACATAATCAAGAATAGTTTTTGCCGCTCCTGCCGCATCTCCAAGGGGAAGTCCGGGTACGCCGGGCAAGTCGGTGGACAGATCGGTGACCAAAGCCAGCAAGGTGGCCGGGTCGCATACGGGGGCGACGGAGTTGCCTGCCCGCACCAATTCCAGCTTGGGCCAGGAGCTATGCTTGAATCCCTCCAGCAGGATCAGATCCGCTTCCGGAAATTGGGCGATGAGAGTGGTTTCATCCGCCTGTCCATGTTTGACCAGTTTGAATTTCGCGCCGTCAAAGATGGCGGCGCCCAATGCTCCCGCTGCCATGAAGCGCCCGGTGTCCGTGCCGGGCGGGTCGGCGGGGAAGCTGTGCCCGTCGTGCTTGATCACCGCCACCCGCAGCCCGGCGGCGGCCAGATGGGGGAGCATCCCCTCAATCAGGGTGGTCTTGCCGGAATTTTTCACCCCGGACACTGCCACCACAACGGGCCGCTTCCCCTTCTTGCCCGCTTTCCCGATTTGCGCCGCTTTTTCCGGCCGGGCCGTGCATTTGGTTTGCATACCGACAATCTCCCTACAGCATCCGTCCGCTCATTACTGATATCCGCATTGAAAAGTAAACTTTTCCCTGCGGAGGATCGTCAACCGAAAAACGTGGTTTTCGGCTGACTCTCGCCGCTTCGCCGCGACATCCCGTTGCGGATTCCGTTTCTCAATAAAACATAAAAGCATGTTTGATTGAGAAACGGAATCACAGCCAGTTGCGTTTTTTAAAAAACCAGAACATCACGCCGACTATGCAGGCCATAAAGAGCAGCACCAGGGGATAGCCGTAGGCAAAGTCAAGTTCCGGCATGTTAAGGGGGTGTTCAGTGTTGAAGTTCATGCCGTAAACTCCGGCCACAAAGGAAAGGGGCATGAAAACCGTGGAGATGAGCGTCAACATTTTGATAATGTCATTCATGCGGTTGGAAATGGAAGCCTGGGATATTTCATCCAGGGATTTGGCCACTTCATAGTAGGTATCCAGCAATTCCCACGCCTGGACGATATGGTCGTTCAGGTCATTCAGGTACAGACGCAAGTCTGCGGAAGAGTCCGGGGCCTGCATTTTCAGCAGGCCCGCCAGCACTTCCCGGAAGGGAGAAAGCAGGCGGCGCAGGGTGATCAGATTGCGTTTCACGGTGTGCAACAGGGCAAGTTCCTCCCTTGTCGGCACATGGTCGGTAATTTTATCCTCAAGTTCGGCCAGTTTTTCGTCTTTTACGTCCAGATGCGGAAAAAATTCGTCAATAATGCCGTCCAGCAGCATATAAGTCAAAAATTCGGCTTGATGGGCAATGTACGCCGGAAGCGGTTCTTCCTGCAGACGCTCCCAAAGCTTGTCCACAAGCCTGGTGGGCGCTTCCTCAAAGGTTACAATCAATCCGCGTCTGCAAAAGAGCCCCAGGCGATCTCCCTTTTGCGCCATGCCGGTTTTGGGCGGCGCCTGGAGCAGAAAAAAAGTCGAATCGCCCTGATCTTCCAGCTTGGTTCGCCAGCCCGGACTTAAAATGTCTTCCAGAGTCAGGCGGCGGATATCGTACAATTGCGCTATGTTCAAGAGCGGCTCAATTTGCCCGAATCCGACCACGCGCACCCAGCGCAGACCTTTGCCGGCAAGCCCGGAAAGATTCTCCGGGTTTACCGGCGAACTTACAGAGCAGACGTTGCCCGTTGCGGAAAGCACCGACACGGTTGCCGGAGCCGATCCGGGCACAGGGTTGAGGCTTCCCGGAGAAGCGCCGGGGTTTAAGAATACGCGCGCCGCAATGCGGCGGCGCGGCTGCGCTTTTGCGGCGGAAGCCCTGGTTTTGGGTGCTGCTTGCATGTATGGCCCCTGTTCAGGCGGCAAGCGCCTGCAGTAATAAGCGGACGCTACTTTATCCGGCAGGTTTCTGGCGGCGGGCGGGGCGTCCGGCGGTTTTATTGATGAGCAGGTAGTAGACAATGTAATAAATCAAAAAAAACAGCATGGCTCCGGCGGCAGCCAGGTAGATAATTCCGTAATTTCCGGCCAGATGCGCGATCTGGCCCATTATAGCCGCCCCCAGGCCGAAACCGACGTCATATGCATTCATGAAAGATGCTGACGCTTCTGTCCGGCGGTTTATGGGGGCGTAAGAAATAGCCAGCGCCTGCAGGCTCGGAAAAATCGCGCCTACGGAAAAGCCATAGAGCAAAGAAGCCGCGAACAGCAGGTTGCGCGAGTCCGCTATGTACAGCAGAGCCATACACCCCAGCAGCAAAAACCCGGAAGGAAGAATCACAAAGGGGTGTCCCCTGTGGTCGTAGATGCGTCCGGCATTGAGCCGGGAAGTTAAAATGCCCACCGTGGACAAAACAAAAAAATGCCCGGCATAGGGCAGGCCGCGTTCTTTACAGTACAGAGCCATATAGGTTATGGCGGCGCTTATGGTAATGCCCAGCATAAGCATCAAAATGGAAGGCGCCGCCACCATCCGGCTGAACAGGACAAGTTTGGGTTTGGCGGGCGCGGCAGGTTGAACGGAAGGCGCAAGCCCGGCGGAAGATTTATCCGGCATTTCCGGCGCTGCTCCATAGGAGCTTAAAGTTACCTTGGGCATAACCGCAACCACGGCTATGCCCAGAACATAAAAAATCGCCACGGCCAGGAACATGATGAAAAATCCCCATTCATTCATGAGCCAGAGCCCGAAAAACGGCCCGGCAGCCAAAGCGAGCGCCGGAGCCACCCCGAAAAACCCCATGCCTTCTCCCATGCGGTGCAGGGGGATAACCTGGGAAACCAGCGCGGTTATAAGAGTGGAGGCCAGACCTACGCCCGCTCCCTGGACAAAACGGCAGACCATGGCCAGGGGAGTGGACGTGGCCCAGTAGTACCCGATGGCCGCGATGGAGCACAGCAAAAGCCCGACCTCGACCACCCTGAAGGCGGAAAACCTGAACGCCAGACGCGCGGCGAACATACGCATCAAAACCGCGGAAACCACAAAAATGGCAAAAATACGGCCGATTTCGGCTTCGTTGGCCTGATGGCTTTCCAAATACAGGGGCAAGGTGGGTAAAAGAACATTAAAACCCATAAAAATAAAAAAATTCACGAACAAAAAACTCACGAACGCGCGAGTCCAGAGCAACTGCGGCCCGCTGGCGCTGAAGGAACCTGTTCCCTGCGCCCGATCTTTAATCTTCTTCAACATCAACAAATACCAACCTTATGCCGGGTTACAGATTTCCGCATGGAAACCCGAACATCAGCCGTCCGGCTGACGTCGCCGCGCAGCGGCGAGAGTCAACCGAAAACCACGTTTCTCGGTTGACTTTCCTCCGCAGGGAAAAGTTTACTTTTCAATGCGGATATCAGTAAGTTCAAACCGGCGCACTGCAATCCGGATTCCAGACAAAATGCATGCGCTTTTGATTGGGGATTGCAATAAGGTCTAAGACTATCCCTATGGAAAGCGTCGAGCAAGCGGTTTTGCGTAATTGACCGCGAAAAGTTATCCGGCTTGGAGATCGGACAAATGTT
This sequence comes from Deltaproteobacteria bacterium, assembly GCA_031266055.1. Taxonomy (GTDB): domain Bacteria; phylum Desulfobacterota; class Desulfovibrionia; order Desulfovibrionales; family Desulfovibrionaceae; genus WRHT01. The sequence continues at coordinate 42,091 of JAISBT010000046.1, read as the reverse complement.
ACAATTTTGTAATATATTGCCGGGCTGCGGCCAGCCCGGTTTCAAAATTTATTTCATTTTTGTATTTTTACTTTGGTTCCGCAATTAAATGCTATTATTTTACGATGTTATATGATGGCCCATATTTTGCTCTTTGCTATCAGGTCGCATTCAACGGATTTGAACAAGGAGAAATTATGAACGCTGCGGATACAGGTTTTATGATCATATCCAGTGCCCTGGTCATGCTCATGGTTCCAGGACTGGCTTTGTTTTATGGCGGTCTGGTACAGCGGCGCAACGTGCTTTCCAGCACCATGCACAGTTTTGTTCTGCTGGGAATAGCTTCGGTAGTCTGGGCCGTCATAGGCTACAGTATCGCCTTTGGCGACGATATTGGCGGGCTGGTGGGAAATTTGAAGTATGCCCTGCTCAGCGGGGTGGGCATGGAGGTGAAAACCGATGCGGATACTATTCCGCACGTGGTTTTCATGGTCTTTCAGTGCATGTTCGCCTGCCTCACCCCGGCTCTGATTTCCGGCGCCTATGCGGAACGCATCCGTTTTAAATCCATGGCGCTGTTTTCTCTGCTTTGGCTCCTTATTGTGTATTGTCCGCTGGCCCACTGGGTCTGGGGCGGGGGCTGGCTGGCCGGACTGGGCGCGCTGGACTTTGCCGGAGGCGCTGTCGTGCATATGAGTTCCGGGGCCGCCGCCCTGGCCTGCGCCCACGTTCTCGGCCCGCGCATGGCTCTGGCGCACGGGGACACCGCCCCGCATAACCTGCCTTTAACCGTGCTGGGAGCCGGTCTCCTCTGGTTCGGCTGGTTTGGCTTCAACGCCGGCAGCGCCCTTGCGGCCAGCCCCCTGGCCGGAAATGCCCTGGCAACCACCCAAATGGCCACTGCCGCGGCAATGCTGGGCTGGCTCCTGGTGGAAAGTCGCCATTCCGGCAAGCCCACCACTCTGGGAGCGGCCTCCGGAGCTTTGGCCGGACTCGTGGCCATCACCCCGGCCGCCGGTTTTGTAACTCCGCAAGCCGCGCTGTTTATCGGCTTTATCGGCGGCGTTGTATGCTATGGCGGCGTCGTCCTGAAACGCAAACTCGGCTATGACGACGCTCTGGACGTAGTAGGCATACACGGCGTCGGCGGCACATGGGGCGCTTTGGCCACCGGCCTTTTTGCCTCTCTCGCCGTAAATCCCGCCGGCGCCGACGGACTGTTCCAGGGAAACCCCGGGCAACTGGGAGTACAGGCCGTGTCGGTAGCGGCAACCTGGATTTTTTCATATGGGGCAAGCCGCGTTATTCTGGCGGCTATAGGTGTGGTTTCGCCGGTGCGCGCCTCGGAAGACGAGGAGGCGCTCGGCCTGGATATAACGGGACACAACGAAAACGCCTACAGGTTGTATTAAAGCCTTTTACGCTTGAAATGCTTGTTTGACGGCGGGCTTTCGTTCGCCTCTCATCTTGGGCCAGAGCATTTTAACATTGAAAATGTTGAAATGCTCTGGCGGCGGGCACCGCCGCCCGCCCCGCAGGCGTAGGCGAAACCTGTTTCGCCGTCAAGCGCCGGAGGGTGCGTCTCAAAATTAAATTGCTCTAACTGACGGCATAATTCGGCTATCTGACGGCATAATTCAAGGAGTTGACACATGAAAAAAGTGGAAATTATTATTCGCCATTCGCGCTTCAACGCGGTTAAAGATGCCCTGGTGGCTCTTGGCGTACACGGCATGACCATATCAGACGTCAAAGGCTTCGGACGCCAGAAAGGACATAAAGAAATCTACCGGGGCGCGGAGTTGAATGTGGAATTCGTCCCCAAGATTAAAATGGAAATCGTCCTTGAACAGGAACTGGTGGATAAAGTGATTGCGGCGGTGCGGGAAGCCGCCTGCAGCGGAAGTGTGGGCGACGGCAAAATTTTTGTCGGCAGCGTGGAAAATGTGGTGCGCATCCGCACCGGCGAATCAGGGCGCGCAGCCGTGTAATAAACAAAAACCACCGCCTTTCAGAATAATACTCTAAGGCAATTTAACTTTGAGACGCTCCCTCCGGTGCTTACCGGCGAAGCATCGCTGCTGTCTTCATCCGTAAGCTGCTGCGCAGCAACGGCTGAAGCAAGTTCGCCTTGCGACAATCTCGCGGCAAGGGTTTGCAGGCAAATCCTTGCCGCGCGCTTTATACATTTTCAATGTCAAATCGCTCTAACCCGCGCCCGCGAGGGCGCGGGTTTTTTCGGCCGGCGCAAAACTCCATTGGCTCAAAATTTGCATAAAAATTCGGCAGGAAAATTGTTCCGGGAAACAACCGTTTCAGCAAAGGGGCATCATCATGCGGTATGCGGACACCAGCCGTTATTCGGGCAATGTGGTGCGGATCAACCAGCCGGAAAGCAGCACGGAAACTTCCGAGCAGGCAATCAATCTCGGCCCCGGGCTGCTGGTGCAGTTTACCTTTGACCTGTCGGATTTCATTTTCGGGCGTTCAGCCAATGATTTGGTCATGAAATACCCGCAGGGATCTTCCCTGGTCATGCGCGGTTTCTTTGCGGAAGAAGGCCATGAATTGCCTGATTTCATGCTTGAAGACGGAACCATCCTGCCGGGGAACGATTTTTTGGCCATCATGGAACTCGCTGTCTCGGCCAATGTGGAAACAGCGCTGAACGACCTGGACGCAAGCCAGGGTTCCGGGCTTCATTTCATGCTGGATTTCGAGCATGCCGGGCTGGACGGTCTTTTGCCGCATAACCCCGCCGCGCAGCCGTCCGGCGGCTGCGACCTGTTTGCCGCATATGCCGGAGAGAGCGATGCCGGATTGACTGTAGCGGAGGCAAGCGCGTTTAACGATTTTGCCGCCCTGAACGACATGGCCGCTTTTGCCGAGCAGTCCGCCCTGCTGAATATTCTGCTGGCAAACGGCTGATGCCGCAGCCGACGGATAAATCAATACAGTTTGCGCATGGAAAAGCCCTTGCCCAGCACATTGAAAGTATTTTCAATAATCACAAAAGCGCTCTGGTCGTGCTGGAAAACAATTTCTTCCAGCGCGCGCAACTGAAAATTATGAACCACCGTCAGAATCAGCACTTTTTCCTGGTCGGTGAAGGCCCCCTGCCCGCGCAGGAAAGTCGCGCCGCGGTGCAGCCTGGTAAAAATATCCGCCGCGATTTCTCTGTAACGGGTGGAAATAATCATGGCCATTTTACGCTGATTGAACAGGGAGCTGAAAGAATCCGCAATAGTGGAGTTGATGAACACCAGGATCAGGGAATACATGATCTGCTCAATGCTCATTACCAGAAAGCCGCTGGCCAGAAAAAGCAGCAGGTTGTACAAAAAAGTGGTCTGCCCCACGCGCAGGTTGAATTTTTGATGTAAAATGATGGCGACGATGGTTGTTCCCCCATCGCTTCCGGAGGAGCGCAAAATAAGGCCGAAACCCGCCCCGCAGAGCACTCCGGCGGCCACCGAGGCCAGCAGGGGGTCGGGCATATTGAAATTATAGGTAATCAGGCTGGAAATAAGCGTGGTGCTGATAATGCCGTACAAGGAATACCAGGCGAAGCGCCGGCTCAGGAACATCAAGCCCAGGATGAACATGGGAATATTTAAAAGAAAATACCAGATGGATGAAGACCCAAGGCCGGTTATATAATAAATAACCATTCCCGTGCCGAACAGGCCGCCTGAAATAAAGCCGTGCTGCTGGGCAAAGCATTTAACCCCAAGGGAAAAAAACAGGCCCCCCAGAGAGATTAAAAAAAGGTTCCAGGGGACGGTATTGGTTACGGCATATAACCGCTGGGAAGGCATAGCTATTTTGTCTCTGTATTTTTAGATTTGAGTAATGTTTCCACTGTTTTGGCCACGTTATCCGCCGTGAAGCCGTAGTGGTTGAATAAAACTTTTCCGGGAGCGGATTTTCCGAAGTCGTGCATTCCGATTACCGCTCCATCCAGACCCACATATTTGCGCCACCAGTCCTTGCCTCCGGCTTCCAGAGCGACACGGGCGCGGATGTTCGGGGGCAATACCTTGCAGCGCCAGGCCACGGGCTGTTGATCAAAGGCTTCGGCGCAGGGCATGGAGACAACGCGCACCGGAAGCTTCTTTTCTTCCAGTATTTCAGCGGCGCTGACGGCCAAAGCCACTTCCGAGCCTGTGGCAATGATAACGGCCTGGGGTTCGCCTGCCGCTTCACGCAGAATATACCCGCCCTTGTGCATGGTGTAGAGCAGAAGCTGCGTGGGGGTGGCGTCTTTGGTCGTACTGTCTTTTTCGACCGTAATTGTTTTTGCGCGGCTTAAAACAGGCAGGTTCTGCCGGCTTAAAGCAAGGCAGGAGGTAATATGTTTGTGGCGCAGGATTTCTTCCCAGGCGGCGGCGGTTTCTATTGCATCCGCCGGGCGCCAGACCTGTATGCCCGGGATCATGCGCAAAGAAGCGAGCTGCTCAACCGGTTGATGCGTGGCGCCATCTTCGCCCACTCCAATGGAATCATGCGTAAACACCCAGATGACCTGCTGTTTCATCATGGCGGACAGGCGTATGGCCGGTTTGGCGTAATCGGAAAACACCAGAAAAGTTCCGGCGTAGGGCAGAAAACCGCCGTGCAGGGCAAGCCCGTTCATAATCGCGGCCATGGCGAATTCGCGCACCCCGTAATTGAGGTAGTTCCCGCTGAAATTCCCGGGAGTGATCTCTTTGGCTCCGCTCCATTTCGTGCCGACAGAGGCGCTTAAATCCGCTGAACCGCCGATAAGCGCGGGGAACAGCGGAGCCAGGGCTTCAAGAATTTTTTTGGATGAATTTCTGGTGGCTTCCGGCCCGCCGCTTTTCAGGGTTTCTTCCACCAGGGCGAGCAACGGAGCGCGCCAGTCGCCCGGCAGGTCGCCCTGCAGCCTGGCCCCGAATTCGGCAGCCAGGCGGGGGTATTTTTTTGCATAATCGCTGAAAAGTTTTTGCCATTTTTTTTCGGCTTGCTGTCCGGCAAGCCGGGCATCCCATTTTTGGCGTATTTCAGCGGGAATATCAAAAGGAGCGCTGCGCCAGCCCAAAAGTTTGCGCGCGTGTTCAATTTCAGCTTCTCCCAACGGAGCGCCGTGGGTGGAATTGCTCCCGGCTTTGGTCGGAGCGCCGAAACCGATGGTTGTGCGGCAGGAAATGAAAACCGGCTTGTCGGTAGATTTTTTCGCCCTGGCCAGGGCTTTTTTTACGGCCTCGCCGTCCTGCCCGTCCACTTCTTCCGTCTGCCATCCATAGGCTGCAAAACGGGCCAGGGTGTTTTCGGAAAACCAGCCGGAGGTTTCACCGTCAATGGATATGCCGTTATTGTCCCAAAGGACGATGAGCTTGTTCAGGCCAAGGGTTCCGGCCAGAGAACAGGCTTCATGTGAAATCCCTTCCATAAGGCAGCCGTCGCCCACAAACACATAGGTGTAGTGATCCGCCACCGGGAAATTTTTCTTGTTGAATTTTTTGGCCAGAATTTTTTCCGCCAAAGCCATGCCCACAGCCGTCGCAATGCCCTGTCCCAAAGGGCCGGTGGTGGTTTCCACTCCGGGGACAATTCCATATTCCGGGTGCCCCGGAGTTTTGGCGTCAAGCTGCCGGAAATTTTTGAGGTCATCCAGGCTCAGGTCATAACCGGTCAAATGCAGCACCGCATATAAAAGCATGGAGGCATGCCCGTTGGAAAGCACAAAACGGTCACGGTTAAACCAGGCGGGGTTGCCGGGGTTATGCGACATAAAATCGTTCCAAAGCGTTTCAGCCATGTCCGCCATGCCCAAAGGCGCGCCGGGGTGGCCGGAATTGGCTTTTTGAATGGCGTCCATAGCCAGAAAACGCACAGCATTGGCCAAGTCTCTACGGGTAAGCATGTTTTCCCTCCGCGGATCACCAAGTGTCAGCACTTTTGCGCTACTGCATCCTGAAAAATTTTTACTCTTTGGGCATAAGGCGGAAAGCCGAAAAAAGCGGATCCGGAAACCAGCACATCCGCCCCGGCGGCTACAAGCAGGGGGGCGTTTTGGGGGTCTACCCCGCCATCCACCTGGATCAGAACTTCAGACCCGGCTGCGGGGGAGTTGTCAATCCGCTGCCTGAGACCGCCTATTTTGGCATAGGCGCCGGGCATAAAGCGTTGCCCGGAAAAGCCCGGGTTTACGCTCATAATCAGGACAAGATCCAGTTCAGGCAGGATATGTTCCAGGCAACAGAGAGGAGTCGCCGGGTTCAGGGCAACGCCGCAGCGCATGCCCAGGCGTTTTATCTCCTCCAAAGTACGCGGCAGGTGGGTTGCGGCCTCCGCATGCACCACCAGGAGATCCGCCCCGGCTTCGGCGAAGTCCTGTAAATAACGCTCCGGGTGTTCAATCATCAGATGCACGTCAAAAAAAAGCTTGCAGACCGGGCGTAATTTTTTAATGACCGGCGCGCCAAAAGTAAGGTTGGGCACAAAAAGTCCATCCATTACATCCCAATGCGCCCAGGAAAGGCCGGCCTGTTCCAGGGCTTGCAGTTCTTCCGCCAGGCGGCCGAGGTCAGCGGATAAAAGCGAGGGCGACAGAAGCATGTTTGCAGGTCTTTCCGGTCAGGAAATTCTGGTTGCGGTTTGATGGATGAAAGCCTGTAGTTCTTTCAAGTCCGTAAGCACGCTTGCCAAAAGCGCTTGCGGGCTGCCCGCGGCGGGGCCGCTACGCATGGGCGGCGCTTCCGGCGCGGATGTTTCCTCCTGCTCCGCGCTTGGAAGGGCGGAAGAGGCGTCGGTATCCAACTCGCTGAAAGTATCCTGGTAGCCTTCCCGCAAAATGTTGCTGCTCAAGCCTTCATCGCCAAGCTGCACCTCGGAAAGAACTTTTTTGGCGCCTTCAATGGTCAGACCCCGGTCATGCAAAAGATTGCGAATGCGGCGCAAGAGAGCGATGTCTTTTTCAGAGTAAAGCCTTTGGCCGGATTCCGTGCGCAGGGGGTTAAGCTGGGGAAATTCGCTTTCCCAAAATCTCAGCACATAGCTTTTCAGGTTGAGCAAAGCCGAAGCTTCGCCGATTTTATAGGTTTGGTCAGCCATACAGACGCCTTGCAGTGTCCGGAACTATCCGGCAATTCGGATTCCGGTTCCGAATTAAAAATTAACGCGTTTTTACTGATATCCGCATTGAAAAGTAAACTTTTCCCTGCGGGGGATCGTCAACCGAAAAACGTGGTTTTCGGTTGACTTTCGCCGCGAAGCGGCGACATCAGCCGGACGGCTGATGTTCAGATTTCCGTGCGGAAATCTGTAATTTGAAATCGGAATAAATCAGCCGGACGGCAGGTTCATATTGATTCCGCGGTACCGGCAAAGTCTGAATAATACATAGCACAGTAATTTAAATAGGGCAAAAAAAGAGTGCGGGAGAAAAAGCGGAGGGATGCAAAAAGGAGCTTGACCGTTTTTCAACCTTAGGATAATTATTTTTACTTGCCTCATTTATTAATAATAAACAAACAGGCGCGTAGCTCAGGGGTAGAGCACTTCCTTGACACGGAAGGGGCCAGCAGTTCGAGACTGCTCGTGCCTACCATTCACATAATTTACGGGAGGTTCACGCCTCCCGTAAAATTGAGGGCAGTTTCACGGGAGGTTTTTGCCTCCCTTTTATATATAGAGCATTTAACGTTGACTCTCGCCGCGAAGCGGCGACATCAGCCGGACGGCTGATGTTCAGATTTCCATGCGGAAACCTGTAAAGCGTTACGGCGTACCGGAACCAAAAAGGATTTATCGTGCAAAGTGTAATTATTGACGGCGAAAAAAAAGAATTCGCCGCTGGTCTTACCTGCGGCGAGGCTTTCAAGGCCGTTCTGTCCGGCAAACGTATGAAAAATACTCTGGCCGCGGACGCGGACGGAAATTTATTGGATTTATCCGCCCCTCTTCCGGAAAATTGCGCCGAGCTGAAACCTGTCCAGGGCGAAAGCGCGGAAGGTCTGGCGCTTATCCGGCACAGCGCGGCGCATGTGCTTGCCGCTGCCGTGCGCCATCTCTTTCCGGGGGTAAAAGTAACCATAGGGCCGTCCATTGACCAGGGATTTTACTACGATTTTGACTACAAGCGCCCTTTCACTCCGGAAGATTTTCCGGCTATTGAAGCTGAAATGCGCGCCATTGCCGATGCGTCCCTGCCCTTTGAGCGTAAAACCATGCCCAGGGGCGAGGCGGTGAAATTTTTTGACCGGCTGGGTGAAAATTACAAGGTGGAACTGGTTGAAGCCATTGCCGACGACCGGGTTTCCCTTTATACCATAGGCGATTTTGCGGATTTGTGCCGCGGTCCGCATGTGCCTTGCACGGCGCGCATCGGGGCTTTCAAGCTTCTCTCCGTGGCCGGGGCTTACTGGCGTGGGGATGAAAAACGCCCAATGCTTTCGCGTATATATGCCACCGCTTTTACCGGAGAAGCCGATCTGGAAAAGTATCTTGACCAGCTTGAAGAAGCGAAAAAACGCGATCACCGCAAACTGGGCAAGCAACTGGGGCTGTTTGATTTTTATGAAGAATATGCTCCGGGCATGGTTTTTTGGCATCCCAAGGGCATGATGCTGCGCACCATTCTGGAAGATTTTTTGAAAAAAGAACACCTGAAGCGCGGCTATCAACTGGTTCAAGGCCCGCAAATACTGCGTAAAGAAGCCTGGGTCACTTCCGGCCACTATGATAATTACCGCGAAAACATGTATTTTACCGAAATAGAAGGAGCTGTACACGCGGTCAAACCCATGAACTGCGTCGGACACATGCTTATTTACGGAAGCGCCTTGCACAGCTATAAAGAACTGCCTGTGCGCCTTGCGGAACTGGGGGTGGTGCACCGCCACGAAATGAGCGGCGCCCTGCACGGTCTTTTGCGCGTGCGCCAGTTTACCCAGGATGATGCGCATATCATCTGCGCTCCGGAGCAACTGGAAGATGAAATTCTTGATGTTATCAAGCTTGTCCGCGACCTGTTCGGTCTGTTCGGCTTTGAGTACACTCTGGCCGTCGGCACCCGCCCGGCCAAATCCATAGGTACGGACAAAGCCTGGGAACTTGCCACCAACGCCCTGACCAGCGCTCTGGAACGGATTGGCGTTCCGCTTGTGCTCAACCGGGGCGAGGGCGCTTTTTACGGACCGAAGATTGACGGACAGGTCACTGACAGTATAGGCCGCAAGTGGCAGTGTTCCACCGTGCAGGTGGATTTTACGCTGCCTGAGCGTTTTGATCTGACCTATATAGGCAAAGACGGGGAAAAACACCGCCCGGTCATGGTGCACAGGGCAATTTTGGGTTCGCTGGAGCGTTTTATCGGGATACTGATTGAACACACGGCGGGCAAATTCCCGGTATGGCTGGCCCCGGTGCAGGCCAAAATATTAAATGTCACCGGCAGCCAGGAACAATTTGCGGAAAATATGGCCAGACAGCTTCAGGAACGGGGCATCAGGCTGGAGTCCGACTTGCGCAATGAAAAGCTCGGCTATAAAGTGCGCCAGGCGCAAATGGAAAAAATCCCTTATATTCTGGTTGTCGGCGATAAAGAGGCCGGCAGCGGCGAAATCAACGTGCGGTTGAACAATGGCGACACCTTGGGAGCCATGCCCCCGGAACAATTTGTCCGGGTGGTTAAAACCGCCGCGGAAGAACCTTTTAAACGCGGAGGCATGAGTTATAGTTTCTCCTAATACACCCGCAGGCGCGGCAAGACCTTTTCGCGAAGCGCAAGATACAGTGCGCCGCAACGACATGATCCGTGCCCGTGAAGTCAGAGTTATCGGCCCCGATAGCGAACAGCTCGGCATTTTGCCCCGGAATGAAGCCTTGTCCATGGCTCAGGAAGCCGGATTGGATCTGGTGGAAGTGGCTCCCAACGCTGAACCGCCGGTTTGCCGCATTATGGACTACGGCAAGTTCCGCTATGAAGAACAGAAAAAAAAGCAGGATGCCAAAAAACGCCAGACGATTGTACAGATTAAAGAAATAAAGTTCAGGCCGAAAACCGATGAGCATGATTATCAGACCAAGCTTACGCACATCCGCCGCTTTATAGCGGATGGAGATCGCTGCAAGGTGACCATTTTTTTCCGCGGGCGCGAAATTGTGCATAAGGATCGGGGCCAGATTGTGCTGGACAGGGTTATGGAAGACACCAAAGATGTTGCCAGGGTCGAACAGGAAGCCAGGGCGGAAGGGCGCACCCTGCACATGATGCTTACGCCTCTGCCCAAAAAATAATTCCCAGGCCCGGAAAAATTTTAATTGTTTTTCTTTTTATTATGAAATATAAACTCCGCTTTGCTCCCGGAAAACTAGTACCATGTCACACTTCAAACGTAGCGAAGCGAAGTTTTAAGTGTGACATGGTACTAGGAGCAAGCGGAGATACGGCTTTGCCGCCACACCCGGAAGCGGGCCGCGAGGGTAGCCTGCGAGCGCTTCCAAGGAGTTATCAGATATGCCTAAAATAAAAACCAGAAGATGCGCCGCCAAGCGTTTTTCCGTTACCGGCACCGGTAAATTCAGACGCCGCAAACAAAACTTGCGCCACATTCTGACCAAGAAAAGCGCCAAGCGCAAAATGCGCCTGGGGCAGAGCGTGATTGTAGACGCCACCAATGTCTCGGCGGTAAAACGCATGTGCCCCTATTTGTAGCCGCTCCCGAGTACGCTGTACCGCTTAAAAATGCGGAGGGGCGCTCCGGCGTCTTTGTTTTACTGATATCCGCATTGAAAAGTAGACTTTTCCCTGCGGAGGATCGTCAACCGAAAAACGTGGTTTTCGGTTGGTTCTCGCCGCTTCGCGGCGACATCAGCCGGACGGCTGATGTCCGGATTTCCATGCGGAAATCTGTAACTTTGCCGTTTTACCCGGCCCCCGCGGGCCGCATACTTCGTTGGCATACTCTCCGCCTCACGAAGTCCATACCATGGAGGAAATGCTCATGCGCGTGAAGAGAGGGCTGGCGGCGCACAAACGCCATAAAAAATATCTGGACAAGGCCAAAGGGTTTCGCGGCGCTAGGAGCCTTCTGTACCGCAATGCCCGCGAAGCGGTTGAAAGAGCGCAAGCGTATAGTTTTCGCGACCGTAAAGTCAGAAAGCGGGAATTCCGGAAGCTGTGGATTTTGCGGATCAATGCCGGCGCTCGCGAACATGGACTTTCATACAGCAAATTCATGAACGGGCTGGCCAAAGCGGGCATTTTGCTGGATCGCCGCGTTCTCGCCGACATGGCTGTACGCGCCAAAGAAGATTTTGCCAGGCTCGTGGAAACAGCCAAAGGTCAACTGGCGGCATGTAACACTTGAAACTCTGCCGCGCGGCTTAATCCGCATATGCAGTTAACGCTTCAAATGCCTGCTTGACGGCGAGTCTTCGTCCGCCTGCGCCTATGGGGTTGCGCCTATGAGCCTTATCAATGAATTGGAAAGCCTGGTCGGGGAACTTGAACAAAACCTCGCTCGGGCTGTTTCTTTAGCCGAACTGGAAGAATTGAAAACGGCTTTTCTCGGGCGCAAGGGGCGCCTGGCCGCCCTGATGGGCAAGCTTAAAGATCTTGACGCCGGAGCGCGCCCGGCTTTCGGACAGAAAGCCAACGAAATAAAACAGCTGCTCACCGCGTTCGTGGAAGCACGCCTGCAAGATTTCAAGCGCAAGCGGGAAAAGGAAAGCCTGCTGACTTTTGATCCCACCCTGCCGGGGAGGCTTCCCTGGCAAGGCTCCGCCCACCCGGTTACCCTGGTTATGGACGAAATTTGCGGCATCTTTGAGCGTCTGGGTTACGACACGGTCAGCGGGCCGGAAGTTGAAACCGACTTCCATAACTTTGAAGCCCTCAATTTTCCACCGGATCATCCCGCCCGGGACATGCAGGACACCCTCTATGTCAGCGACGGCATTGTCCTGCGCACGCACACCTCGCCCATGCAGGTGCGCGCCATGCTGGCCCGCAAAAAACCTCCTGTGGCCGTCATCGCCCCGGGCAAAGTATACCGCCGCGATTCCGACCTGACGCATACCCCCATGTTTCACCAGATTGAAGGATTGCTGGTGGACAAGAATATTTCTCTGGCCGATTTGCGCGGCACCTTGACCTATATGGCGCGCAGTCTTTTCGGGCAGAGTGTGCGGGTGCGTTTCCGTCCCAGTTTCTTTCCTTTCACGGAGCCCAGCGCCGAAGTTGATATTTCCTGCATCATGTGCGGAGGCAAAGGGTATATCCGAAGCAAAAGCGGGCGGGAAGCCTGCCGCGTGTGCAAGACTACCGGCTGGCTGGAAATTTTGGGCAGCGGCATGGTTGACCCCAATGTTTTTAAAGCGGTCGGCTTTGATCCGGAATGCACGGGCTTTGCCTTCGGTCTGGGCGTTGAGCGTGTGGCCATGCTTAAATACGGCATTGGCGATTTACGCATGTTCTTTGACAATGACCTCAAATTTTTACAGCAATTCGCCTGATTCCGCCGCATATCAATTCCGGAAGGTTGTTACTATGCTCATAAGTCTTAACTGGTTACGCGAGTTTGTCCCTTATGCGGGAAGCGCTGAAGAACTGGGCGTGGCGCTCACCATGCTCGGCCTGGAGCTTGAGGAAATAAAGCGTCCCTTCGCTGGTCTTGAAGATCTGCCAGTGGGTGAGGTGGTGGAATGCGGCAGGCATCCTGATTCGGATCATCTTTCCGTCTGCCGGGTGGACGTGGGCTCGGAAGTTTTGGATATAGTATGCGGCGCGCCCAATGTCGCCAAAGGCCAGTATGTGGTGGTCGCTCCGGTCGGCTCGGTTTTGCCCGGCGGCCTGGCCATCAAAAAAGCCAAACTGCGCGGGCAGCCTTCCAACGGGATGATCTGTTCCGAGCGTGAACTTGGTCTTTCCGATGAACATGGCGGCATCATGGTGCTGCAGGAGCTGCTTGCCCCAAGCGCCGGGTTTCGGCCGGGACAGCCGGCCTTGGAAGCCCTGAAGCTGGACGCGGAGGTGTTGGATATAGGTATTACCCCCAACCGCGGCGATTGCCTTTCCATACTCGGCCTTGCCCGCGAAACCGCCCTGGCGTTTGATCTTCCCCTCAGCCTGCCCGCTTTGGACTACGACGGCGCTGACTGTTCCGGCAGGGCGCTGGACGGCCTCAAGCTCACAGTGCAAAGCGCCGGAATCTGTCCTCTCTACCAGTTGCGTTGTATTGAAAACGTGCGGGTGGCCCGTTCGCCGGCCCCCCTGCGCTGGCGCTTGCGGGCAGTGGGGCAGCGCGCCATCTCCAATCTGGTGGATGTGACCAATTACATTATGCTGGAGTTGGGCCAGCCCCTGCACAGCTTTGACCTGCACAAGATCCGGGGCGGGGAGGTCAGGGTGGCTCCGGCTTCTGACCGCGAAACAATAACTACCCTGGACGGGCAGGAAAGAATCCTGACCGGGCAGGATATTACCATACGCGATGCCGAAAGGGCCATCGGGCTGGCCGGGGTCATGGGCGGCGCCAACAGCGATATTGACGATAAAAGTTCGGCGGTCATGCTGGAAGGCGCGATTTTTAATCCTTCCTGCATACGCAAAACCGCCAGGCGCCTGAACCTGCCCAGTGAAGCGGCTTACCGCTTCGAGCGCGGCGTGGATCAGGGCATGACCGGTTATGCTCTGGAGAAAGCGGCGCTGATGATTGCGCGTCTAGGGCACGGCCGCATGTCCGCCAGCGCCCTGACCAGCGAGCTTGCTCCCTGGCAAAGCCCGGTTATTCCCCTGCGCCGCCGGCGGGCGGAAGCTCTTGTGGGCGTGCCCATGCGGACGGAATTTTGCGTAAGCGCCTTCGGCAAATTGGGCTGTAAAATTCGGGAAAACGCCGCTTGCGCGGAAGAAAGCTGGAGCGTCACTCCGCCAAGTTACCGCCGCGATTTGGAGCGCGAGGCTGACCTTATCGAGGAACTGGCCCGGGTGTATGGTTTTGACAACCTGCCGGAAACCGTGCCCCAGGTTTCCCGTCCCATGGATTTGGCCGGGCAGGCTGAGCCGAAGCACAAATTTTTCAGCCGCGTCAAAAACTGGGCTTCCGGCCTCGGTTTGAATGAAGTGATCAATTACAGCTTCGTGGGACACAGGGAACTTGATCTGCTTGGCCTGCCTCAGGAAGGGCGCATCAGCATTATGAACCCTCTGGCCGACGAAATGGATGTCCTGCGCCCGGCGCTGCTCCCCGGACTTCTGAATTCGCTTAAACATAATCTGGCCCAAGGCAATACCGGCTTGCGCCTGTTTGAAGTGGCCACCCATTTTCTGGCTGACCCCGAAAGTGAAACCACGGTTCGGGAAACCGTCTTTCTCGGGCTTTTATTACATGGGGAAAGATACAGTTCTTCCTGGCCGCATCAGGCGGAAGATATAAATTATCTTGATCTTAAAGGGCTGATTGAACAGCTTATGGCCAAGCTCCACCTGGCGGCGCCGCGTTTTTCCTCCTCCGGAAGCGCGTTCCCCTGGCTGGCGCCGTGCGTGGATATTTTTCTGGATACGCTTTGCATCGGCCACCTGGGCCGGGTTAAAGAAAATATAGCCGGCGCCTGCCATGCCCGCCGCGCGGTCTGGACAGCCGAGCTTAATCTGGATACACTCTACACCCTGCAGCAGACCGCGCGCATAACCTTCAAAGCCCTGCCGGTATTTCCGCCGGTGCGCCGCGACATTACAATCATGGCGCCCTTCGGCCTGCAGGCGGAAACCCTGCTGGAGGTTATCCGGAAAAACAGCCCGGACACCTTGGAAAACATACTTATGGTGGATTTATTCCAACCGGAAAACAAGTCTGAACAAAACTTCACTTTCCGCCTGACTTACCGGGATGCAACCCGCACGCTGCTGGATGCCGAGGCGGATCAATATCGCGACAAAGCGGCCGCCGCTCTGACCAGGGAACTGCCCGTGCGCATATAAAAGCGGTGCGAACCGGGCGTTACGCCCCGCCATATGCGGCATTATACCATTTCTACATCAAAACTGCATCCATGCAGTTTTGATGTATCGGCTGCGGCGGAAGCTTGGGTTCCGCCTTGCCTCCGAAATGCTTCGCATTTCGCCGCGACAGGGCGTCGCGGATTCCGTTTCTCAATCAAACATAAAAGCATGTTTGATTGAGAAACGGTATTAGACAATTGAGTGAACAGCATGGCAAAAAACAAAAAAATACGGCCAGGTTTTTTTTGGCTCCTTGCGTTTTTTTCTCTGGCTTTTATTTACGCTTCCATGCCGGATTGCGCCGCCGGTGCAACCGGCGCGTACAGCGGCATTTTCCGCCAGAAGGAACGGGAAGCCGGGCAGGATCATCCCACGCATATTGTTCTGCATCCTTTGTGGCAGAGGGTGTTGCGGGCGGAAAAAATACGTCCTTCTTTTACCGCGAACGGCGACAACTTTAACCGCATAGATGCGGAAAGCTGGCGCAATCTTGTCCAGGCGGCGAAAAATATGCCGAAAACCGCCATCCTGCAAATGGTCAACGGCTATTTTAACCAGTGGGTGCCCAAAAGCGACAGCAGCGCCTGGTCAACCCCGGAATACTGGGATACCCCCCGCGAGTTCATCAATCACCGGGGAGGCGATTGTGAGGATTACGCCATTGCCAAATATTTCGCCCTGCGTTTTCTGGGGTTTGAAGAAGCGCAGATGCGTATAGTCATTGTGCGGCTTTGGAATGAACAAGGCAAAGCCGCCCCGCAACTGCACGCGGTTCTCGCGGTATACTGCAACAATACCTGGTTTATTCTGGATAACAACGCCCGCCCCCGCGACAATATTTTCCCTCACACGCAGTATCAGGGGCGTTTTGAAGCGCTTTATTCCATAAATGAAAGCGGAGCCTGGCTGCACGGGTCGGAAATTGCGCGCACGTCAATAGCGCGTACGTCGATAGCGCGGTAAGAAAATGCTCCGGCGGCGGCTTACGCAGCCGGCGCGAGGCGGGATTCATTCCCCGCCGAAGCAAGACATGGAGCGAAGCGGTTATAGAGCGCAGCGATTATAAAGCGCAGCACTTATACTGATATCCGCATGGAAAAGTAAAGTTTTCTCTGCGGAGGATCGTCAGATTTCCATGCGGAAATCTGTAAAACGGCAAGTAAAAATTGCGGGACGCAAAGGAAGGAATGATGACCACCGGGCAAGCGGACAAGTATGCTCTGTCCTCTCTGGACTATGCTTTCAGCATCCGTCAGTGCGTTGTGGGAGCGCAGATGCTGTTTGTGGCTTTTGGCGCGCTGGTGCTGGTGCCGGTTCTGACCGGCCTTGACCCCAATGTGGCCCTGTTTACCGCCGGAATAGGCACTCTGGCTTTTCAAATTGTCACCCGGGGCAAAGTTCCTATTTTTCTGGCTTCTTCCTTCGCTTTTATCGCCCCCATCCAGTACGGCATGCGCACCTGGGGCACCGGAGGCACCATGTGCGGAGTAGTTGCCGCCGGGCTTGCGTATTTCGCGGTCAGCGCGCTGATTCGCTGGAAAGGGATTAAAGCGGTGCATCGTCTGCTTCCTCCCATTGTCACCGGGCCGGTGATCATGGTCATCGGCCTCTCGCTCGCGCCTTCGGCCGTGCATATGGCCCTGGGCAAAACCGGGGACGGGACGCTTGTGCTTTTTCCCGTGGAAACAGCGCTGCCTGTGGCCCTGATTGCGCTTGCGACAACGGTCGTCGTGTCCGTTTACGCCAGGGGGTTTCTGCGCCTTGTTCCAATTTTGTCCGGCATTGCGGCAGGTTACGTGGCCGCGTTTTTCGCGGGTATTCTGGATTTTTCCATCGTCGCCGGAGCTCCCTGGTTTGGGCTGCCGCATTTTACCGCGCCCACCTGGAACCTGCACGCCGTAATTTTGTTTATTCTGGTCAGCATCGCGCCGATTGTGGAGCATGTGGGAAACATTCTCGCGGTCGGAGCGGTTACAGGCAGAAATTACGCGGAAAACCCCGGCTTACATAAAACCCTGCTGGGGGACGGTATTGCCACAAGCCTGGCCGGTCTTTTCGGCGGCCCGCCCAATACCACTTATGCGGAGGTAACAGGCGGAATCACGTTGATCCGGGCCTTTAACCCGGCTGTGCTCACCTGGGCCGCCTTCACCGCTCTGGCCCTGTCTTTTGTCACCAAGATCGGCGCGCTTTTACAGACTATTCCCAGCCCCGTTATGGGCGGCATCATGATTCTGCTGTTCGGCGCCATCAGTGTTGTGGGTATGAACCTGCTGGTGCGGGCGGGGGAAGATCTGGTACAACCGCGCAACATGACTATCGTTGCGGTGGTGCTGGTTTTCGGCATCGGCGGCATGGTGTTGAAGGCCGGTGATTTCAGTTTGGAGGGTATTGGCCTTTCCGGTCTGACCGGCATAGTGCTGAACCTGATTTTGCCGGGGAAACGGTAATAATCCGGATATTGCAATGAAAATTGTAATTATCGGTTATTTTGCCGAGCATTCCAAAAGCTATATAATACCTCAGTTTCCAAAAGATTGGACGGTTGAGATCCTAACTCCGGAAAATGCGGAAACTGCCTTGTATGACGCGGATGTTGCCATTCCGGAGCATGTCAGAGTGGACGGCGTATTTCTTGATAAAGCGCCCAAGCTGAAGCTGGTTCAAACCGGAGCCGGATACGACAACGTTGATGTGGAAGAATGCGCCCGCCGGGGCATTTGGGCCGCGAATGCCGCAGGAGTCAATGCCGTGGCGGTCGCGGAGCATGTGTTGGCTTTTATTCTGGCCTGGTTCAAAAATATCCCTTATCTGGGCGAGTTCATGAAAAATAAAAGGGATGAAACGCGGCTTTTTTACACTGGCAGTGAACTGGCGGGCAAGACGATCGGTATTTTAGGCGTCGGAGCGATTGGAAAAAACGTGGCGCGTTATTGTAACGCGCTGCATATGCGGGTAATCGGACATAACAGGCGGCCAATCGCAACGGCAGAAAAAATGGAAATGGTGAGCAGGGATACTTTATATAAGGAATCGGATATTCTCACTGTGCATGTGCCCTTGAACGGCCAAACCCGCCACATGCTCGACGCGTCTGTGTTTAAAGCCATGAAAGACACGGCGATCCTGATCAACACCTCGCGCGGTTCTGTTGTGCATGAACAGGAATTGATCGCGGCGCTCAAAAATAAAACTATTGCCGGAGCCTGCCTTGACGTTTTCGACCAGGAACCGCTGCGCCCTGATTCTCCTTTGAGGGATTTGAAAAACGTTCTGCTTACTCCGCACACGGCCGGTATGCCGGACGGGCTTAAATTCCACAAAGCGCGCTATCGATTTTTCCTGGATAATATCCTGGCGGTAGCCGGAGGGAAAGCGCCGGCCGGCGCGTTGAATAAACCTGATTTTCAATGTTGAAATGCACCGATACTGGCACTAATATTGCTATATACTTTTTGCGCCAGAGAACGTCGCAAAATTGAACCGCTCTGATTCGGATTCCAGATAAAAATTGCGTCCTGCAATTGTTATCTGTCGGCTACGGCGGAAGCGTGAGTTCCGCCTTGCCGCCGAAATGCTTCGCATTTCGACGCGACATCCTGTCGCGTATTCCGTTTCTCAATCAAACATAAAAGCATATTTGATTGAGAAACGGAATGACATGCCCGGCCGGAGCGGAGGCAGCCGGCTGTGGATAGAAACATAAGGAATTTTTGATGAACAAAATTTTGGCTCAGGATGAAGTGGACGCCCTTCTGCGCGGGCTTTCCGGCGGAGAAATCGAGGCGGAAAAAGCGCCGGAGGACGACGACGGCATCGTCGCCTTTGACCTGTCCAACAACGACCGCATTATCCGCGGCCGGATGCCGGTGCTGGAAATCATCAATGACCGCTTTGCCAGGCTGTGTACCAACGCCATGTCCAACGCCGTGCGTAAACGAGTGGAAATAAACCCCATTTCCATTGACATGACCAAGTTCAGCGATTTTATGCGTTCTCTCGCGGTGCCCACCAGCATCAGTATTTATAAAATGGAGCCGCTGCGCGGCACGGCTTTGCTTATTGTGGACGCCCGGCTGGTGTTCGCCCTGGTGGAAAATATTTTCGGCGGGCAAAGCAGCCAGCCGAAAATTGAAGGGCGCGATTTTACCCGCATTGAGCAGGCCATTGTGGAAAAAGTGGTGCACCTGGTACTGAAAAATATGGATGAGGCGTGGCAGCCTGTCCATGAAGTCACTTTTGAACTGGTGCGTTCCGAAATCAACCCCCAGTTCGCCTCCATAGTGCCGCCCAGTGACGTAGTGGTGATCATCACCTTTGAAGTGGAACTGGAGACAGCCATGGGCCAGTTGCAAATCTGCCTGCCTTACGCGACCATAGAACCGATCCGCTCCAAGCTTCTGGCCAGTTTTCAGACCGAAAGGCTGGAAGTCGACCACGCCTGGGTCGCGCGCCTCACGGAGCGTATTCTGGAATCTCCGGTGGAACTGAAAATCACCTTCGGCAACACCACCATCACCGGGAACCAACTGCTGAAACTGCGGGTCGGCGATGTCCTGATGCTGGATACGGATACCGAAGACATGATGCCGGTCACTGTGGCCGATGTGCGCAAGTATTGGGCTTTGCCCGGAATCTACAAGGGCAGTAAAGCCATTCAGATCGTCAGGGACGAAGAGCAGACTCATACTTAATCCGTGCTGTCAAGCGCAATCCGGGACGCTTCCCGGAAGACTTCATGTTTCAGCTGTCCAAAGAAGAGCGGGAATCTTTGAGGTGCCAAATTGGCACCTCAAACTTGAAATCACAAAATGGCACTTCAAGCGGCAACTGAAAGCCCAGACCCCGGTAAATATTGGCGTGTGCTGAAAACACGCCTTAAAAAAGAGGGGAACCAAAGCGCTACAAATTGTAGCGCTTTGAAGTTAACCGCCCAAGACGTAAGGAAAAGACTCACGGACGTTGCCGATGCTGAAACCCTCCTCCGCATGGTGCAATCCGTTTATACATATCCTCAGGCTATAAACCTTTAGAGCATATTCGCTTTGAGATTGTCGCTTAACGGCGGGCTTTCGCCCGCCTACGACAATCTCAATATTCAAAAATGTCAAGATAAAAAATTAAATATTTCGTACTACAAATTTAGGTCAAAAATATAAATATCGTTATATTTTAGTAAGTTATACTAATTTTGTATGGAAAAAATTGTCAAAGTTCGGAGTTCCAGTTCGGCGGGAGCGAATGTTCCCGCGGCGTTTTCCAGCATGGCCGAAATTCTCACGCCGTCCTCCGGGAGCCGTCAGCCGCCGTACATCCAGAGCGCACCCTGTTCCGCGCCGGAAACGGCGGCGCGGTAGGCCGCGAGCACGCCCCGGAGCGGCCGTTCCGGCTGGACGGCCTTTTCCGCGCGTCGGGCCAATTCCGCCTCGTCCACATGCAGGGTCAGGGTTTTCGCGTCCAGGTCGATCTCAATGCAATCGCCGTCGCGCACGAGGCAAAGCAGCCCGCCGTCCCAGGCTTCGGGCGCGATGTGGCCCACGCACGGGCCGCGCGTTGCGCCGGAAAAGCGGCCGTCGGTGATCATGGCCACCGAGGTGTGCAGCCCGAGGCCCACCAGCATAGCCGCCGGAATGGACAATTCCCGCATGCCAGGCCCGCCTTTGGGCCCCTCGTAGCGGATGACCAGGACAGATCCCTTTTTCACGTCGGCCGCGAGCAGGTAATCGCGGACCTCCTCCTCGGAATCGAAGACCACGGCCGGTCCCTTGTGGCGGAACATGGACGGTTCCACCCCGCTCTTCTTGACCACCGCCCCGAGGGGCGCGAGGTTGCCGGAAAGGATGGCGAAACAGCCGCCCTCGTGCAGGGGGTCGTCCAGGGGCCGGATGACCTCCCGGTTCACGGCGATTGCCGCCGCGTCCAGATACTCGCCCAGCGTCCCGCCCATGGCGAGCCTCGCGGAAAGATCCAGGTTCGGCCGCAGCGTCTTCAGAACCGCCGGGACGCCGCCCGCCTGGTGGTAGGTGTCGATGTTGGGCTTGGCCGAGGGCTTGAATTTGGCGATGACCGGGACGGAAGCCTGGATGGCGTCGAAGTCCCGGAGGGTCAGAGCGCAGCCCATCGCGCGGGCGATGGCGAGGGAATGGAGCACGGCGTTGGTGGATCCGCCGGTGGCGGAAACGTATTTGATCCCGTTGCTCAGGGTCTTTTCGTTGAGAAAGGCGGAAAATTTCGCGCCCTCGCGGGTCAGGGCCACGATGCGTTCTCCCACGTCCCTGGCCTGGCGAACCTTGGCCGCGGCCGCGAAGAGCATGGTCGCGGAATAAAAGGGCGCGAGCCCCACTGCCTCGAGAAAGGTGCCCATGGTGTTGGCCGTGCCGTACATGGCGCAGGTGCCGCCGGAGAAGCAGATGTTCTCCCGCCAGCGGTCAAAGGTGGCCTCGTCGATGCTGTTGCCGGCCCGCATGCCGATAGCTTCCTTGGCATCCGGGGTCACGAACTCCCTTCCGCCCTCCCGGTAGGGGATCATGGTCCCGGAGGTCAGGAAGAGGGAGGGCAGATCCAGGACCGCGGCGGCCATGAGCATGGCGGGTACTATTTTGTCGCAAGAACAGAGAAAAACCAGGCCGTCGAACCCGTGAGCCCGAACCATGGCCTCAATGGATCCGGCGATGAGATCCCTGGAAGGCAGAATGGAATGCATGCCTTCCCCCTGGGCGATGCCGTCGCAGGGGGCGGGCACCGTGAATTCGGCCGGGGCGCCGCCGGCGGACCAGACCCCTTCCTTGACCACCTGGGCCAGTTCCCGCAGGGGTTTGTGGCCGGGGTTCACGTCGTTCCAGGAATTGACGACGCCGATGACAGGTTTGGTCAGGTCTTTCTTGCGGAAACCCACGGAATTCATAAGGCCCACGTAGTAGGCTTCGCTCTTGTCTTCAATGTGGCCGCTTCTGGGCATGGGAAACCTCGTTGAGAGTGTTCATCATAGGGAAACTCTCTTTTTAAGATTATTGCATAAAGCCCTTGTTGTCACATCCAAGGGCTAACCTCAAATTTTTCGCAAAATTTTACCTACCTTTTAGAGCATATTCACTTTGAGATTGCCGCTTAACGGCGGGCAAAGCCCGCCTACGACAATCTCAAAGTGAATATGCTCTAAGGAGCCGCGAAATCCATCTGCCGGAAAAGAATCCGACCGTTGTGCATAGTAAGTTGTGGCATGAGCATTACAGTTCCGTAAAAAGATGCCTTGAAGCTGTCGGTGAATTTGACCCGTTTTTTCTCCTTGCGCAGGACGGCTACATCAGCGAATGCGCCGGGCGCCAAGGTGCCGATTTGCCCTTCCATGCCCAGCCAGCGGCCCGGAGCCTCGGCGGCGCAGCGGGCAAGGGCCGTCTCGTCCATACCCAGATTTAGATACTTGGACAACAGATAGGCCATGCCCATGACCGGCTCGCGGAACATGGTCAGGGTGGAAAGATCCGTGCTGATGAAATCCGGCAAGAAATCCTGTTCCAGTGCTTTGCGGGCCAGAGGCAGGGAAAAGTGGGCCGAACCGTTGGCCGCGTCGAAAAGGATGCCCCGTTCCCTGGCCCGGCGCATGTCCGCCGAAACAGCGCCGCCCGCGTCCAGGATGGTGTGGCCGCGCCCTTGGTACACGTGGCAGATCACGTCGCCGGGCCGCAGGATGTCCGCGATGTCTTCAAGAGGCGCGGCGGGATCGGTGACATGCACCACCACGGATTTTTGCACGCTGTCCGCGAAATCCACGGTATGCTTCAGGGGTTCCAGACCCAGTTCACCCACGATGTTTCTGCTGACCCTGGCCTTGATGCCCACCAGCACGTCCGGGTACTCGGCGAAAAGGTCTCGCATGCGCGGTTCGTCATAGCAGGCTGGGTTCACGTTTTCGTGGTGCCTGCGTGTGCACAGGCCCGTGGGCGCGATGTTGAGCAGACTTTTGATGCGCAGGCTCGCGGTAGCGATGACTGAGTCGTAAAAGCCCTCGAAATTGGCGGATCCGGCTGTGCCGCCGTCCAGAATGGTGGTCACCCCGCCGGGCGCAAAGGCGAATTCGTGAGGCACGCCGCTCTCGTTACCCTTGGCGTAGACATGGGCGTGCATGTCGATGAAGCCGGGAAATACGAGGCAGCCCGCCGCGTCGACGACGTATTTGGGCGCCGGATCGTCGGCTGAAGGCGTGGGTATGACGCGCTTGCCTTTGACATACACGTTGGCCGGGCCGTTGATTCCGGCAACCGGATCAATGATATGGCCGTTGATGATGGCGATATCCGCTTGCATTAGTCCTCCGTTATGTGATCAAGGGTGCAGGGGCATTATGCTCCTGCCGGTGGGGGCACTGGGGAGGCTCCGCCTCCCCGGCGTCTCGCGGCGCGGGCCAGAGCATTTTAACATTGAAAATGTTGAAATGCTCTGGCGGCGGGTACCGCCGCCCGCCCCGCAGGCGCAGGCGAAACTTGCTTCAGCCGTTGCTGCGCAGCAGCTTACGGATGTAGACAGCAGCGATGTTTCGCCGTAAAGCGCCTCAAGGGAGCGTCTCAAAGTTAAATTGCCTTAATAAGACAGGATCGGCCCCCAGAAGGTAAATACGCAGATGCAGTACACCACGCAAGCGATGCCGCAGAGCAGTGGCCCCACCTTGAGGTAATCCTGCACGGCTAGCTTGCCGGTGCCGTAAACCACTATGCTGGGCACGGTGTTGTAAAACATCAGCAGCGGATAGCCGGAGATGATCATGCCCACGGGCAGGGCCAGCAGCACCGGGTCGATACCCGCAGTTTTGGCTAGTTCCAGCAGGATAGGCACAAAGGCCGTGGCCATGGCCATGGTGGTGGCGAAGAGGATGTGCAGGTACTGCACCACCACGATGACGACGCACAGTAGGGCCGCCACCCCGAGGCCCTTGAGGCCCAACAGTTCGAAAATGTTGACGGCGATCCACTTGGCGGCCCCGGTCTGCATCAGGATGCCGCCCAGAGATAGGCCGCCGCCGCAGATGAGCAACACGGACCAGGACACGGACTTGCTGGTGCTGTCCCAGTCCAGCACGCCGATGACCGGGCAAAAAAATAGAGAGACCGAGGCGATGCAGACCACGTTGATGTCCAGACCCGTCCAGGATCCGGATATCCAGAGGGCTATGGTCAGGGCCATGATGGCGGCCACGCGCACTTCCGGCGTAGTGATGGGACCGAGCCCTTCCAGTTTTTCGCGGATGAAGGCCACACCGCCGTCGATGTCGGTCTTTTCCGGCTTGAACACGATGTGCATGATCCACCAGGTGACGATGCACATCAGCGCCGCCGGGGGAAATCCCGCCATCAGCCACTGGGTGTAAGTGATGGGCGCTAACCCCGCCTTTACCATGAAATCCACGATGATCACGTTTGGCGGGCTGCCGGTCAGGACTCCGGCGCTGAGTATGGCGTTGACGAAGGCGATGGTCAGTAGGATGTTGATAGTGAACTTGGAACGACCCGGCCCCCGGTAGTCGAAGAGGTTGATGATGGCCAGCGCGATGGGCAGCAGAACGGCCGTGCGCGCCGTGGATGAGGGCAGCATGAAGGAGAGCACGATACTGACCAGAACCATGCCGAAGGTGATGCGTTTGACCGAACTGCCGGTCTTGCTCAGAATCACGAAGGTAATGCGGTCGGCCAAGCCGGTCTTGACCATGGCCGCGGCCAGAATGAAGGACCCGAACATCAGAAACACCGAGCCGCTAGCGTAAGGGGGCAGCACTTGGCCCAGCTTCACCGTGTTCGTAAAGACGACGGCCGGAATGATGGCGATGCTCGTGACCACGAGATGAATGGACTCCGTGAGATAGAGAACGAAAACCGCCGCAAAAATGGCTATGGCCTTTTGCCCCTCCGGACTCAGCCCGGCTGGCTGCGGCATGAAGGCGATCAGCAGGGCTAGGCCAATGGCCAGGGGCAAGCCGATTTTTTTGCGGAACGCGTCAAATCCCTCGGAGGCCGTCTTTTTGGCTGGCTGTGATGTCTGCATTTTGTTCCTCGGGGTTACAGAGTTCTCGACTGGAAACCTTACAACCGTATTGCCGCTGAACCTGAATTCTCCGCGCCTAACAGGACGTCCGCCACCTTGGCGGCGATGGTTCTGGCCACGAAACGTTGCGATTCCATCGTACGCGCACCCATGTGCGGCACGGCCACGACTTGGGGAAAACGCAACAGCAAGTTGCCCGGCCCTGGTGGTTCTTGCTCCATGACGTCAAGGCAGAGCCCGCGTATTTTGCCGCTTTCAAGGCCGCGAACCATGGCCGCCTCGTCTAGGATGCCGCCCCGGGCTAGGTTGGCGATGATCACGCCGGGCTTCATGGCCGCGACGGCCGCATCACCTATCATATGCCGCGTGCTCGGCGTCAGCGGGGCATGCACGCTTATGATGTCCGCCTCGTGGTACAGCACCTCCGGTGCGACCAGGGCAATGTCGTTCACGGCGGCTATTTCCGGCGGGCACATGGGGTCGTGAGCCACGACCCGCATGCCGAAAGCCCGGCAGAGATGCGCCACCCGCAGGCCGATGCGTCCCAAGGCGATGACCCCCAAGGTTTTGTCCCTGAGCTGCGAACCCAGGAACATGTCCGCGCGCCACTGCCCGGCGCGTACATCGTTGTAAGCCGGGCAGATATTGCGCACGAGCGCGAGCAAAAGCCCCACGGTCAGCTCCGCCACGGCGTCGCTGTTGCCGCCGGGCACGGAGAGCACGGCGATGCCACGCTCTTCGGCCGCCGCGCGGTCAATATGGTCCAGCCCGATGCCATGCATGCCGATGGCTTTGAGCTTTGGGGCCTGCTTGATGACTTCACCGGGCAGGGATACTTTGGTGCGCACGATGATGCCGTCCATATCGCGCAGCGTTTCAATCAGTTCTTCCCGTGAGGGAAGAAAGAGCAGAACCGGCTGCAGACCTCGCTCGCGCAGCAATTCCTCCGCTACGTCGTCGATTTTTTCCGCGATCAGGATCTTCATGATTGCGCGCACTTGGTAAAGGGAGCGAGGTCTGTGGTCTTGCCGGCCTTCAGTACCCCGCTTTCCGTTTCGTGCCCGACGTATTCCCGAGCCAAGCGGGCCACGGCGATCATTTTGTCGATATCGACGCCTGTCTCAACGCCCATTCCCGCGAACATGTTTAGAATATCTTCCGTGGCGACGTTGCCGGACGCGCCGGGTGCGAAGGGGCAGCCGCCCAGCCCCGCGAAAGAGCCGTCGAACCAAGTCACCCCGGCCATGAGCCCGGCAAAGATGTTGGCCAGAGCCATGTTGCGTGTGTTGTGGAAGTGCAGCACCCACTTCACTTGGGGAAAAGCCTTTCTCATGGCCGCGCATTGGGTGTAAACCTGCAGCGGATGGGCCATGCCCGTGGTGTCGGACATGGATATTTCCGTAATCCCTAAGTCGATGAAGCTCCGAGCCATGTATTCGACCTGGCCGAGGGACACCACGCCCTCAAAGGGGCAGCCGAAGGCCGTGCCGATGGCGGCGGACAGGGGAATGCCCGCGTCTTTGGCCAGCTTAACGCAGTCTGCGAAACCCCGGACGGATTCCAGCGGCGTTTTGTTGAAGTTGTTTCGGTTATGCGACTCGCTGGCCGAGGCCGTCAGCTTGATCTTGCCGATGCCGGCCTCTATGGCCCGCTCGGCCCCGCGCACATTGGGCACCAGCGCCCTGAACTCCACGCCGGAGACCTTGCCCACGCCGCGCAGCACCTCCGCCGTGTCGGCCATCTGTGGTGTGGCTCTGGGATTAACGAAAGATCCGATTTCGATGATCTTGATCCCGGCGTCGATACAGCCTTTGACCAGATTCACCTTCTGCTCGGTGAGGATGAGCTTCTTCTCGTTCTGCAGGCCATCGCGCGGGCCTACTTCGCAAATGACCGCTTTATTGGGCAGGTTCATACCGTTCCTCCAGGTTACGCTTGTCGCGTCAAATGACGCCCTGTTCCTTCAATTCCACCAAGCGGGCCGCGTCCAGCCCCAACAGTTCGCCGTAAACTTCGGCGTTGTGCTGGCCCAGTTCCGGGCCTGACCATTTCACCGCGCCGGGGTTGTGCACAAAGCGGGGCACGATGCCCGGCATCTTGATGCTGCCGAATTCCGGGTGCGGCACATCCAGTATATTTTCTCGGGCCGCGTAATGCGGATCCGCGAAGATATCAGCCATGCTGTTCACCAGATTGGTGGGCACTCCGGCCGCATCCACGATGGCCTGCAACTCGTCATAGCCCATGGAGCCGACCCAGGCGCGGACCAGAGCGTCAAGGCTTGCGTCGTTGCGCAGGCGGGCGGCCATGTTCTCATACAGGGGGTCTGTCAGTAAATCCGCGCGGCCCATGGCGTTAGCCAGATATTCCCAGGTTTTGTCCGTGCTGCAGACCAGCACCACCCACTTGCCGTCCTGCGTCTCGTAGGTTCCACCGGGGCTGGACGTGCCGCTCAGCCTCGGAGTGCGCTCGCGTAGCACGCCGTTCTTGTCCAGATCCATGACCGGCACCTCAAGCATGCGGAAAATACCCTCATACAGGCTGACGTCGATCTCGTCGGGCTTGCCCTGTTTCGCGTCGCGGTTGTAAAGGGCCATCATGACGCCTGAAAGGGCAAACAGACCGCTGACGTAATCGGTAAGAGAAAAGGAAGGGCTGACCGGCGGTCGGTCTTTGAACCCAGTCAGATAGGTCATGCCGGAATAGGCTGTGGCTGGTGTGCCGAAGCCCGCCTTGCCCGCGTTCGGTCCGGTCTGGCCGTAACCCGTGAGCCGGGTGATGACCAGTTTGGGGTTAGCCGCAAGCAGCGTTTCGCGATCCAAGCCCCATTTGTCCATGGTGCCGGTGCGGAAGTTTTCGATCAGCACATCGCTTTGGGCCGCAAGCCGCAGGAACATCTCCTTACCGACTTCCTTGCGCAGATCGAGCGTCACGCAACGCTTGTTACGTCCCAAGGCGGCCCAGCGCATGGCTCGGCCTTTGTGGTAGGGACCCAGGCGGCGGAAGGGATCGCCGCCGCCTGGCATTTCAATCTTGATGACATCAGCGCCGAAGTCCGCCAGCATGGTGGCGCAGAAAGGTGCGGCAATGACCGTGGCTGTTTCCAGCACCCGAATCCCCTTGAGCAGAGCCATGTGACCTCCATATTTTCATATAATAGACAACATCGTCATAAGGCAGATAATATATTGAAATAAATTGAAATATCAAAAAAGAATGCATTGCATATTGTCAAATAATTTGGTCGGATAGGCCGCATGCGATGGGGCGGAACTCAGAACCAGGACGCAGAAAAGGGCCAGACAGACAAGCGGGAAAAGACTCTTACTCATGGACGACTCCTTCGTTTTTGGGGTTCGTGGCGCTTCTCTCCGGCACCGCGCAGGCCCTCTTTGCCGGGATCCGAGCGCGAAAAACGCGCTTCGCTCGGACGGCGCCCTTACGGCAGCCGGGTTATGCAAAACTGTTCATCGTGGCCGAGAATCTCCGCCCTGCTCAGTTTGCCCGAGGCAACGGCGAGGATTTCCGCATATATTTCGCGGCCCATTGCCTCCAGGCCGCACTCGCCGGTGAGAATTCCGCCGGCGTTGATGTCGATGTTCCCGCCCATTCTGGCGAAGGTCCGGGGGTTGCCGGTGATCTTGATGACCGGCACGCCGGGAAACCCCGTGGGCGTGCCCCGGCCGGTGGGAAAACAGATGACCTGCGCGCCGGCGGCCACCTCCCCGGTGGTGACTTCGCCGTCGTGTCCCGGCCCGTCCATGAGCAGCAGACCCTTTTTCGCCGGCGCGCCACCGGTTTTAAAAACCTCGACGAAACGCGCGCGGCTGCCGGATTTTTTCATCCCGCCGAGGGATTTTTCCACCACGCTGGACAGCCCGCCCTCGTAGTTGCCCGTGGAGATGAGGTGTTTGCGTTTCTCGTCGCCGGCATGGCGGGTCTGGTTTTTCAGGCGTTCTTCCATGGCCGCGATGGCCGCGAGGATATCGCGGGCCACGTCTTCGGAAACCGCCCGCCGGGCCAGGATGTGCTCGGTTCCGATCAGTTCGGTCAGTTCGGAGAGGATGGAGGAGCCGCCTTCCGCCACCAGCATGTCGGAAGCGATCCCCAGGGCGGGGTTGGCCGCGAGTCCCGAGGTCATGTCCGAACCGCCGCAGTTGGTGCCGAGCATCAGGGCGGAAAGGGGCGCTTCGGTCCGCTTTTCCAAGGAAGCGGCCCGGCGCATCCTGCGGGCCATGCGCGAACCGGCCTCAATGGCTTTGAGGGTGTCGCCCTCATCCTGGATGATCACGGTTTCCAGCATCTTCCCGGTGGGCGCAATGCCTTCGGCCAGTTCATGGGGGGAAAACCGCTCGCAGCCCAGGCCCACGACGAGAACGCCCGCGTAGTTGGGATTTCTCCCGATGCCGATCAGGGTTCGAGCCGTGATTTCCAGATCCTCGCCCACCTGGCTGCAGCCCACGGGATGGCGGAAGGCGAAGGAGCCGGGCACGTTTCGGGCGATGCGCTCGGCCACCGCGGCGGCGCAGAAGACGGACGGGATGACCGCGATATGGTTGCGCGCGCCGTAGGTTCCGTTTTCGCGGGGGTAGCCCATGAAAAAACCGGCCATCTCACATCCCCCTCGCGCAGTGAAGGTTGTGGATGTGAACCCAGCCGCCCTTGGGAATGGGCGCGGCGGCGACGCCGATCTCCTCGCCGTACTTGCGGATGGCCTCGCCCGCGGCGAGATTTGCGAGAGCCACCTTGTGCCCGAAGGGAACGGCCTCCGCGGCCCGCAGGTCGCACTCGGCCTTAAGCCCCCGAACCAGACAGTCCTCGCCTGGCCCGACATCCGCGAGAACCACGGCCACGTTGTCTCGTCTGTCCAGAACCAGAGCGATCTTGCGCCCCTCCATGTGCAGAAAATCACCGCTTTCCATGCCACCTCCCGCCGCCCTCCCATGCCGGAGCGGCCGTTGTCGTATACGCCGCTCCCTGCCGGATGCGGCCGTTGTCCGTTCCCGCCGCCGTGCGGCCGTTGCCCGTGCCGCGTCCGCTACCAGAGGTTGCCTTCGGCGTTGAAGGCGAAAGGCGCGGCGTCTCCTTCCACGCGCAGGTTAGGGTGGCCGCGGCAGTAACCGAGCAGGGCTTCCGAAGCGAAAATCGAGCGCAATTCGTTGGTGTTCTTGATCCGAACCAGGCGGACGGCGGCGAGGTCCGCCACGTTGCAGGTTTTCAGGGCGGCCCGGATGGCCAGGCTGTCGTTCACGAGAACCATGGGCATTTTCACGCTCAGGAGGGCGGTGGAGGTCAGGGCGTTGGGGTAGGTCTGCTCCGCCGAGAACTTGGCAAAGGCCCGGCGGGTGGCCACGTCGGCCATGCCAATGCCGTTGCCGTTGCCCTTGGATCTGTCCGTGATGTCGAGGACGGCGACACGCGTGATTTCCGGCCCGCCGCGGGCACAGGGATTGTTGTAGCGGCCGGCCACGTTGCAGTCGAAGCCGGTGCCGCTGATGTCCTTGCCGATCTCGTCGATGATCAGGACATCAAGGGAATCGAAGAAAATTTTCGGCGCGAGGCTCCAGGCTTCCCTGAGCAGGGCCTTTTCGCGTTCGAGCATGGTTTCCGGCCGCAGGATTTCGACCAGGGCCGTCTCGTGAAGGGCGTTCTCCACGATGCCGACGCCACAGAGAACGTTTTTGGCCGCCAGCACGATTTCGGCAATGGCGGGCACGTTGGCCGCCATGTGGCCGAAACCCAGGTTGTGGCAGATTTCCGCGCCCCGCTGTTTGCCGAGGCCGATGGTAAGCATTTTCAACACCCCGCTCTCGATCTCCCCCCGGAAGGAGGTGTGCGGCTTGATCCGGTTGACGGCGATGATGCCGTCGGCCCCGGCGGCGTGCCTGTCCATGTGCGCGGGCAGGCCGTTGGCGGTGGTGCCCACGACCACGGTGTCCATGGAGGATCTCAGGGGTGCTTCCACGCTTTCCTCGTCGATGCCCAGCCCTTGTAACAGCGCGATTTGGCCTTCGGCCGTGGCGCCGCCGTGGCTGCCCATGGCCGGCACGACAAAGGGCTCGGCCCCGGCCGCCCTGACCGCCCTGACCACGGTTCGGATGACGAGGGGCAGATCCGTGATGCCCCGGCTCCCGGCCGTGACGGCGACGGACTGGCCCTTTTTCAGAGCGGCGAGGCAGCCGCTTTCCCGCAGGCGGGAAGCGACTTCCGCCTCCATGTTTTCCACGCGCGGCCGGTCGAAGACCTGGGAAACCGGCGCAACGCGCGGCAGAGGGATTTTTTCGAGCAGAGCGGCGACGGCCGAGGGAACCTGTAAATCCGGAGCCGGAAAAAGCATGGGCGTCCTCCTGATTTATGCGTACAAGCAAGTTGCGTACCAGCGAGGGAAAGCCTGTTTTCAAGGGATTGGCAAAAGATTTCCTTGCATTGTATCGTGCATTCATGCATGCTACAATGCAAAAATACCCTGCAATGCACGATCCGCCCGAACCGGCGAAGGAGGAAGCATGGCCAGCATAGGCGTTGTCGCGACGAGCCGGAACATGTTCCGGGCCATGTCCCGTCTGGCCGCGGAACTGGAAATCGCGGAATCGGTCATGATCCGCCAGGGCACGCTGGAAGAGGGCTTGCGGATCGCCAGAAATATGGAGCAGGAAGGGGTCGACGTCATCGTCAGCCGGGGCGGGACCATGGAACTCCTGCTCGGCGCGAACATCCGGACGCCGCTCGTCAACATCGCCATCAGCATGCAGGACACCAGCGCCATGCTGCGAACCGCCCGGATCCTGACCGGTCTGCCCCGGCCCAAGATCGCCCTGGTGGCCTACGCCAAGGTGGTTTCGGACGTGGCCTCCTTTTCCGCCCTCCTGGATATGGATCTGCACATCTACCAGAGCGGCCCGACCAGGGAATCCATTGTCGCGGCTCTGGAACAGGCCCTGCGGGAAAAGGCGGACGCGATCGTCGGCGGGGTGACGACCCAGAACGCCCTGGCCGGCCGCACGATTCCCTTCATCCCTCACGAGTCCGGCGACGCCTCGCTCCGCCAGGCGCTCGCGGAAGCCAAGCTCATCGCCTACGCCCGATCCCTGGAACAGATGCAGACGGAACGCTTCAAGGCGGTCATGGCCTTCTCGGCCGAGGGCATTTTCCTGCTGGAGGCCGACGGCGGCATCCTGGCGGCCAACCCGGCGGCCCGCAAGCTCCTGAACCTGGCCGTCAATCCCGAGGGGCGCAAGGTGGAGGACGTGTTTCCCCTGGCCCTGACGGCGGAATGCCTTTCCACGGGCGTGCCCGTGCAGAACGAGATCGTGACCCTGCCGGACATGGTCTACATCGCGGCGCTGACCCCCTTTGTCTCTCAGGGCAGGGTCAGCGGCGCGATCCTGAGCTTCCAGCCAGCCACTCGGATCGTGGAAATGGAGGCCAAAATCCGCCGCAGCCGATCCGCCAAAGGCATGAGCGCCCTGCACCGCTTCGGGGATATCGAGGGCGTTTCCCCGCAGATCAGGGAGGCCGGGGAAACGGCCGCGCGCTACGCGGCCGTTGACGAAACCGTGCTCTTGCGGGGAGAGACCGGCACCGGCAAGGAACTTTTCGCCCAAGCCATGCACAACGCCTCCCCCAGGCGCAACGGCCCCTTTGTGGCGGTCAACTGCGCCGCGCTTCCGGCGACGCTTCTGGAATCGGAATTCTTCGGCTACGAGGAAGGGGCCTTCACCGGCGCCAACCGCAGGGGCAAAACCGGCTTTTTCGAACTGGCCGACCAGGGCACGATTTTCCTGGACGAGGTTGCCGGCCTGGACGGCCACGGCCAGAGCAGGCTGCTCCGGGTGCTGCAGGAGCGCAGCATCCTGCGCCTGGGAGGCGACGCCTACGTGCCCGTGAACTTCCGGGTTATCGCCGCTTCCAACGTGGACCTCTGGCCCCTGGTGCAGCGGGGGGAATTCCGGCAGGATCTCTTTTTCCGGCTGCACGTCCTGCCGCTGGTCATCCCGCCCCTGCGCGAGAGGGAGGGGGATGTCCGCCACCTGGCCCGGCTTTTTCTCGCGCGGCACGCCCAGGCCGGAACCCGGCTGACCTTCGCGCCGGAAGCCGCGGGCGCGCTCGCTTCCCACCCCTGGCCCGGCAACGTCCGGGAACTGGAACACTGCGTCCGCCGGATCTGCCTTTCCGTCACCGGGGGCGTGGTTTCCCCGGCCCATGTCCGGCGCGCGCTCTCCTTCACCCCGCCACCCGCGCGCGAAGGCGAGGGAGCCCTTTTCCGCGCCGGGCCGCGTTCCGATCTCCCGACCGTTCCCGAAGGCGCGGCCAGCGCCGGATCGGCCGCTCCCCTGCGCGAGGCCGAGCGCGCAACCCTGCTCGGCGCGCTGCGCGCGGCGGAAGGCAACCAGCGCCGAGCTGCGGCCTTCCTCGGCATCAACGCCAGCACCCTCTACCGTAAGATGAAAAAACTGGGGATCAGCCGGGAGCGGCCTTTTTAGAGCGGATCCGCTTTGAAGTTGCCCGGCGGAGGCATTAGAGCAGATGAACATTTTCAATGTTAATCTGCTCTAAGAGGCACCGGGCGGAATTGGACCGCTCTGTAGAGGGGTAAGCCTGAGATATTTGCCCATCCTCGGGCGCTGCTTGCGTCCGCAATAAAAGACAGAAAAAGATTTTCGGAGGCTTGACAAGGGGCCACATAAGAAACTTGGGTTAGCGAACATGAACGAACACAAACAAAGAAAAAGTCCGCTTGGCTATTTGCTTTGCGGACTTTATCGCACTTCTGTGAAGTTATTTTTGTCGTGAAGCATGTAAACATGCAATATAACTATATGTAATTATTGATTATATTTTTTCATAATCTTCATAATACCCCTTAAAATACCCCTAAAATTTAACGCTGCCCTATAGGCGGGGTCACTCCCTTTTCCGCCCGGCCTCGTTTTGCCCTCTTTCCCCGGTATGCCGTTTTCGCTTTCCCCTGCCTGCCCTGATGCTTTCCGCCCCTGGCGCTTCCTCTTTCCTTCCGCGCCGCTACGCTTTCCCCCATGCCTGTTTATTCGTCCGCCGTTATCCCGGAGGGCCAGCCTACGTTTCGTGTACACGGTACGCTTTACGGCTGGCGGGTGGCGCTGCTCCCTCGACCCCCGGCCAACGAAAAGCCCCGCCTCCAGGGGGAAGCAGGGCCAGCGCTTGGTGCTGTGGCAATGTTGACTCAGAAGTTCAGTATAGCGCTCATTCCTCACCCCCTTCCGTGCCTGCGTTCCAATCCTTGATATTTTGTTCCAACGAATCGCCACAAGTATAGGCCAGATCATCCCAGCCATTGCAATGCAATTTCGTTTCCGCGTACCCGCCAATAACCAGTATCCGCAGCACGGCGCTGATTTCATCAAGGTTAAAGTCTACCCTGCTTCCATCTTCAAGATTGCAATACCCTCTCACCAGTTCCGCAAAAGTCAGGATTGGATCGAGAATATTCCGCCATGTGGCTTTAGCCATTTTAATGCGTTCTTTCTTCCATTCGGGAAGATCCTTGCTTTCCGCTGCCTGTGCCGATAAGTTTTCTGTAGCCATGATTGCACCTCGGGTTACTCGTTGGCCGGGTTCTTAAGCCGTCAGTCTTATTCTTGCGCCGTTGATGTTGCCGATAATGACCTTGAGGGAAGGGCGGTTATCCTGCATGGCCCGCGCCAGGGCAGTTTGTTCACGGGGTACATAGCCCAGGCGGTAAATGCCCCTTCCACCCTGCACCATGACCATAACCGCTATAGCCTTGGGGTCAGCCGGGTTATCCTGCTCAGGCACCAGGAAGGCATGTACCTTTACCGGGTCGTATCCGGACAGGCGGCGAAGGGCTTCTTGACGGCTCCCGAAAGATACGCCCTTAACCGGCATTTCAACCGTCCCGGCCTTGACGATGGCCCAGGCCCGCACGAAAGCGGCGCTACGGTCACCCATCTCGACAGCAAGGCGATTGGCTATGGTGAGTACCCGGCTGCTTACGCGGCGGGTTGAACGGGTGTTGACTTGAGACGCGGGGTTGATTAGGTTGGTCTGAGCCATGATGCTTGCCTCCAGATTAGGTAGCTTGGTGGTTAGGCCTCGTTCTGGTGGTACCAACACCGGGCGGGGCCATTTTCTTTTCTATTGCCTTCGTCTTGAGAATGTTTTACTATAGGAATACATTCATGTCAAGAAAAAAGTGTACGATAGGAAAACATTTTTAAGGAGTAAAGTGCAATGTTTACCAGCAATATCAAAGAAATTATGAAAAAGAAAAAAATGGCGATTCGTGACATGGTGGCGGTGACTGGACTTTCCTCCAAGACCATTAACAAGGCCCGGCAAGACGATGGAATTTCCGAGTGCCGTCTATCCACCCTTGCCCGTATCGGCGGCGCTCTCGGGGTGAAGACGAAGCGGCTTTACGATGAGACGGATGGCCCGGCACCGGCAGAGGATGAATAATGCCTGCCTTCAGAATTACTGAAGGAACCTCCCCGGCTGGCGGGAATCCCAACATCTGTATAACATATGTTGGCCCCGGCCATTTGTATGCTGAAACGCAACAGGCAGCCCTTGCGTTTGCGTTTGCAATTTTGCGTTTGCTTTGGCAAGACTAACTTTCTGGCTAACCAGCTCTTGCATTTTCCCCCAGGAGGCAAAACTTGAAAGTTACATATTGCCTTGTAACTTTCACTCGTAACTTTCTCAATTCACTTGGCAGTAGTAGCTTTGCAGCCTATCAGGGGTGTAACTTTCTGCCATTGGAAGTCTGAAAAACAGAAAATTCCAATTGTGGACGAAAGAACATTTAGGGGGCTACAGGGTTCTTTTTTCAAGCCAGTATAGAGATTTTACCCCCCCCCTTTTTTTTATTGTGAAAGTCCAAACTCAAAACTTGGACTTTTGGGTTTTCGCAGTATATCTGGCTTAAATCACAAATATTTTTTTGTTGCCGGTTGGACTTTTGTTTGGACTTTTACAAGCGCTTAGAATCAATCCTCGTGCTTTTTGCAGGTGTATTGTGGAGGTGTCTTGTTTGTTTGCGGGGAACCATCACCTGCCCGCGTCACCGGAGGAGAGGAGGTTGAGTTTATCCGCAAGAGCCATCCATGACGCGGCGTTGAATCGGTCATGTTCCCACGCCAGCCGTTCAAAGGTCCGCTGGTGCATACCCTTGGGTTTCTGGCCGTGGTCGCTCTCCCATCCCAGGCGGCCCCGAATTTTCAACGCCCGGCTCAACAAGCGGCTATGTACCGCTTCCCGCTGGCAGGTATAGGCCAGATTGTGACAATGGCGGCATGCGTAGACGCTCCCGCCATAAAGGACGGCAACCCGCCGCCCGCAGCAGGGACACAGGAACCAGGGCCGTTGTCCGCCCAGGTGGCAAGCCGTCCATTCCAGGGCAACGGGGTACTCTTTATCTTCCCATTCACCGCCGGGCGGTCTGGTGCGGTATTTGAGAATGATGCGCCCGGTTTCCGCCAGCATTCCAATAGAGGCGATCCGCTCTCCGTTCCGGTTCCAGTTCAGGGTAGAGGCGCGACCGGGAGCAAGCATCCCGTTCCGGTGCAAATAGTACACGTCAAGCCGCCACATATCGCTTGTGGTGCGCTTCCCGCTTTGCCGTCTGTTACCGCTGCCACATCCGCCCATGCTCCACCCCGATATTTTTTGTCGAAATCATTTGGGAAGTTTAACATTTATCAAGGGGAAACCGTCCGTATTCCTTTACCAGTCAAGGGTTTTACGGCGTTACATTTTGTGCGCTTTTTGCGCCTTTTTTTTGGGGTGGCACCCTGCTACCACACCTGCTACTTTTGCTTTTTTATAGTCAACGGTGTTGATTATGGTGTTGACTTTTGCCCCCGAAGACGGTTTACGGCCCCGCCACCCGGCTCAATAGCCTCTCTGACGGATGTTTTGCGAGCCGGGCGAATATTTTCCCGTGCCCATGAAGCGGAAATAGGCGCGGTCACGCTTGACGCCTACCCACTGAAGACGATAAGGTTTTGTCAGAAGCGGAAAGCCTATGCCCGGAGTGGAGTAATATGCCGCCAGGAGGATTCTTGAACGTGGGGAGAACAACCCCGCTACAAGATTGGTTTCCCGTATTAGTAGACTGTTTGCTCTGTCCGTGGGTCTGCGAAACCTGAGGAGAGTAAACAGTCTTCTTTTTGTCTTCCACAGGAAGGTCGTCGCTATGTAACATCATGGGGCGCAATTATTACCTTGGAAATGCTGTGGATGGCAATAAGTTCATCCCGCCCCCCTTTCCGTCGATTCTGGAGCGTCAAAAGGGGTGTGGTTCAGGGAGTTTTGAGAAAGGTTCAGGCCAAGCGGATCGAGATGCAACACTCTTTGCCGATGCTTCTCCCTCGTCTCCTCACTGATGTTCGGATTCATCCCTAGGCGGAAGGGGAATACCGGACAGGGACCGAGTGCGGCCTTGTCGCCGCCACAATCCTTCACCTCGTAGCTGCCTACAATCACGCCGCCCTGGCAATACTCGTGACAGTACCGCTTGATTGTGCCGATGGGTCTGTGTCCACCTTTGCTCAAAGCCGTCCCGTGCCGGTACGGATGGAAGGGGCAAGCCGTGTCGGCGCATTCACTCACGCCCTGGAAAGAATCGCCCTGACATTCGACGCAAAACACGCGGATTGCCTGAAGCGGTGAACGCCTTGGATATGTGGTCATGTTGTTTGCT
The DNA here is from genome assembly GCA_031266055.1 of Deltaproteobacteria bacterium. Taxonomy (GTDB): domain Bacteria; phylum Desulfobacterota; class Desulfovibrionia; order Desulfovibrionales; family Desulfovibrionaceae; genus WRHT01. The sequence goes on along the minus strand of JAISBT010000046.1, from coordinate 4,406 downwards.
CCTTTATGTTTACGCGGCCTCATCGCCGCCGTGCGCCTTGACGATGCTTCCCCACCGTTTCCGGGCGGATTCAAGATACTGCCGAAGGAATCCCCAGGTGACATACTCAGCCCCAGCCCGGCTCCCGGCAAAAAGGAAGGGAATACGATACCGGGCGGTAAAGGCCAGAACGCTTTGACAGGCGCTGTGCGGGTTGAGTTGAGAGCGATACTGCCCGCCGGCCAGTTCAGACCACGCCGCTTCCACCACCACGGCAAAGGCGTCCAGGGCGGCGGCGCGTTGCAACTCCCGCTCGAAGCGCTCCCGCTCCCGGCCAAGGCAGGCCACCAGGTCAGGCAGGGATTTCCGTTCCACCGCAACCTTGTCAGTCAACCCGGCAAGGGAATAATCGCCGGTGTCCAGAGCGCCCGGCTCGATGACGGTTTCGGCGTACTTTTCATGCTGAAAGCTGAAGGGGCATTGCTCTCTGGAGTCGATGACGATTTTCATTGCCCGGCCTCCCTGGAGGTCATGTCAGCAGCCAAGCCAACATACCCGGCAGCGTCCAAAAGATTGTCTCGCCTGTGACTGTGCGCCTCCCGGCTGAACTTGAGCAGGGCCATGCACACGGCAACGTCTTTACTGGTGATGGCATGTCCCAGATACGCTGACCAGAGCGCGGCGATCCGGGTGAAGGAGGCTGAAGGCGGGCCGTAGTTCCCCTTGGCGCTCGGCATTGATAAGGGCATGGGCCTCCAGAAGGATTGCGCCGTTGCTCATTGCAACACCTCCGACGTATCGGACTCCACCAGGAAGAGAGAATAGGGCGCTTCGCTTTGGCGGAAAAACTCCACATCGTTGCGGCGGATCCGCCATGCCGTACACCTCCGGGCGCGGTCGCAACGGGAGCAGTGCCAGCAATGCAGCTTGCCCTCGGCTGTGGGACAATCGACCAGCATGCGCCGGGCGTGGGCGATCTGTTCCGGGGTGGGGTCATCAGCGGTGGATGCAGGATGCCGTAGCTCTTCCAAAATGGAGGCCTTGTTTTCCCGCGCAAGGGCCAAAGCCACTTGCCGATCATCGACAGACAGCGTTTGCAGGCCGGCCAAGGACAGACCGCCGGACTTGTTGAGACTAACTCGAAGGCCCATGGATTCGAGAGTCGAAACGGCGTTCATATATTCACCTCATCGGGAAAGTTCGGATCGTTGAAATCAAATTCAGAATTATACCCGGAACTATCTGTCGGAACCGTCGGAACTGTCGGCGCACCTTGCAGCGCAACGGTTTCAGGTTGATGATCAACTGTCGGCGCACTGTCGGCTACTGTCGGCATCGGCCATGCGGGGGCAGTTACGCCGACGGTTGCCGACGGTTGCCCGACGGTACTGTCGGCTATTTTTACCTTAGAACCATGCGCCTTGCCGACGGTTCCGACAGTTCCGACGGTTGCCCTGAACTCATTTATTTTTTCTTTGGTGACAGTTCGGCCTCTGTCGCCTTTGTGGACAGCACAAGAAGTCAGGCCCAGCCCGGAAGCAGCCTTGCCGATTTTCACGGCGGAAAGCCCCGGCATACCCAATTTCTTTTCCACCAGATCAAGCAGGCCGTCTTTCTCCTCTGTGGAGTTGGCGATCTTCCACCCATCCGCTTCAATCCTGGCGGCCTGTTCCATCACAACGGCCATGATGGCCCGTTCAATGGGATCTGACTGTTTTGCCCCTTGCTCCGGCTTGAAGAAGCGCCAACATTGCGCCTGATGCTCCTTCACCCAATCCGCCAGGAGCAGTGCCCGGCGCATGCAATCCTCAGTGACAAGGCCCATGCCGTCATTTCCGGCAAGGGCGGCGTTCAGTGAATGGAGAAGCAAACAAAGGCGCAGGGCATGAGCCTGGAGCTTCCGGAGCAAAGCGTTGTTTTGTGAAAGGTAGGCTTCAGCGGCTATGGCGTTATACCATTCGATATAAAGCGCCTTAGCCTGCCTGGACATCAAAACGGTTTTGTCAATTTCGCGGCCTTGGTCATCATGCTCAACATCCCAGGCCCACAGATGCGCGGCGATACGTTCGAGAAGGGCGATCGATTCGCGGGAAAAAACACGCTCAGACCAGTAGGCCGGAGCTTCGGCAATAGCCCGAATGAACATGAAGCGCGGCAGGAATCCGGATTCTTCATCAACGCCGCCCGCGCCTGCCTCAAAAACCTTGCTCATCATTCCCGGCTGAATGCCGCCAAATATGGAAACACAAGCCTTTGGAATAAAATTGTTCCGAGCGGGATTGCTGGTACGGTTTGTCTTCCAGGGGCCAAGGCTATGCGAACTCAGTAGCCGGGCTTTAGTGCCTCCACCGCCATTATTTGAATATTTGTCCAGGTCGAACAGCAGGCCGGAAAGCTCATCTTTCAGCCATAGAACGCCCTTGGGATTACCCTGAAGAATATCTCCCAGAGCCTCAACGGTCACATCGTCGGCGGTTATCTGGCGTTGCCTCGGTTCTTCCGGCCTGGACAATGCGAACGCTTCCGGATTTTTACCCTTAGACTTTTCCTTCGCATAGGCCGTGCGCTGAACCTGGTACAAAACAAGCTCTGTTTCATAGTCTGCATAAGCGGCATCAAAGGAGCGCTTGGCGTCATATTCCAGCCGGGTAATGACGCGGAAAAAAGCATCCATGCAGGGGCTTTTGCCCATGCCGGAATTTGCTACAGAGGTCAGCCACAGATTACCCGATTCGCGCCAGCTTGCTTTGATGCTTATGAGGCGGGAGCGGCCAACCAGACAAGAGAGGAATGACAACAGGCACGTTGCGGGTATTTGCAGCGGAACGGTGAACGCTTCCGCAGCTTCCTCCAGTATGGCCCGGACTTCCAACGGGAAGGCATCCAGGGGAACAGACGGCGGAGGCGGAAGGATGCGGCTTTCCATGCTTTCGGGTTCAGGGAAACCGTTCGCGTCGACCGGAACGTCCGCAAGCTGGCTATCTTTGATGTGGGCAATAAGTCTGGCCCGGCTCCATCCTTCCTTCACGGCGTCCCCGGCATCCCAACCTGAAGGCACGTCTTTAGGCGGGGCAACCACCTCCACGGACGCGGCCCCGGCTTCCTTGGCCTTCAGGATGAAAGCTTTGGCCGCCTTGTGTCCGGGTTCATCGGCATCCGGCCAGTAAATCACCTTTTTGCCCTGGAGGGGGGAACAATTCAACTTGGCAACGCCGGAGCTTCCGCCGTTCAGGGATAAAACGGCCACCTGCGCCCCTATGACTCGCTGAACGGCGTTTGCCTTGCCTTCTCCCTCCAGAACAAGAATGGACGATTCAGGGTTGGCCTGAGCGAGCTTTTCAAGCCCATAGAGCGGGCGTGGTTCCGGTAGCGCCTGCCACCTCCACCCTCGAGCCGTATAGGAAAGAGGGCAGAATTCCTTTTCAGATTTTCCGTTGCCTTTGACGGTGAGTTTGTTGAAACGGCATACATATCCGAGAAGCCGCCCGGCTTGGCTCCGGTATTCAAATACGGCGGAAGGTTCACCCAGGCGCGGGTGAGTCATTGCCGGCTTGGGCGTGTCGCCCGGCACAGGCGTTATTGCTGCTGGCCTGTCCTCATGTTTGCCGTTTTGATGATGGGAAGCAGAGGGTACTCCTGTCGTTCCTGTCATTTCGGCAAGAGCGCGGGCGGCTTCGCCCTGGCCTATTCTTCTGGCGGCTGCCACCAGTGAAACAAGATCGCTTCCGCCTTCATCAGTTGCGAAGTCCTTCCATATGCCGGAGCTCGTATTCACGCTGAGGGAATCGCCGTTGCCGCCGGAAAGTCCGGAACAAACATACTCATGGCCGTTTAGCCTGCCTCCAGGGAGAAGAGTAAAGAGCAGATCCGGGCAATGTTCCAAGGCAGCGTTATTGATGGCTGAGAAGTCAATGCTCATGCTGACCCCCCAGTCCAAAAGGCACAAGGCCAGGACGGCGGAACTTTTTCGCCGGTGAAAGAGCAGAACGCCCGGCGCCGCTCTTTGGAAACCGGGCGGAAATAGCCGCATGCGGAACAATTCTTGACAACGGCGGGGCAGGCGGGGTAAGTAAAACCTGCCTTAACCGCTTTTTTTTCTTTGCCCCTTGGTTGCCGCCAGGGGGTTTTGTTTTTTCGCATGGCGGCCACCTACTGCCCGGCGGCTTGCGAACCCAAGCGCTCGATCAGGGCAGCAATATCCTCGGCGCGGTATGCGGAGCAGCGCGGCCCCAAAGCCACAGGGCGGGGATATTCGCCGCTTTTAACCCCGGCGTACCACTTTGTTTTGCCGATAGGCAGAAACTTCAGGGATAACGTACGGTATTTTTCGCACATTGAAAAAATGGAAGTAGCCCGCCAAGTCGGTTAGGTTTGGTCATCACCAAACAACCACCAAACCGACGAGGAAGGGCTACAGATGGAAACTA
>JAISBT010000088.1 GCA_031266055.1 Deltaproteobacteria bacterium | reverse complement strand
GGCAAAAGCGGCAAGGGCAAGGGGCTTGAACGAAGAGAAAGCCGGCGCCTTTAGACGCGGGCCGGTAACAAGCCCTTATAGGGCTTGAGCAAACCACCCGCTATGCGGGTGGTTATGATGCATCTGCCAGGCCAGCAACGGACGCCCCGCAGCCTTGGCGAGCAGAGAATCCGGCAATGGATGCGGTTCCTCCGTCACATAGGAATCAAATTTGGGGTTTCCAATTGGCGTATGCTTTGGCTCGCAATGCTGGGTTACCGATGCCGATGACAAAATAATCACCGCAACCTGGGGTATACGCATCATCATTGCCGATTTCCAGGTTCGCCAGATCTTTCAGCCTGCCCGGAAAACCTTCAAAAGCCAGGAAACCTCGGAACCGGAAGGCATCGCCCAACATGTCCCGCACATTCCCATAACATTCGCGGGCCGCTCCGGAATTGCCGATGATTACTACCTCTCGCTCCATCAGTACCGCCCGCCGTCCATGATGATGTTTTGCCCGGTGATCCAGCGGGATTCTTCCGACAGCAGAAAACAGGCCAGGGCGGCGACATCTTCGGGCTGGCCCAGCCCGAAGGGGTACTGTTCCTTTTCCGCCGTGAAAGACTCTTCGCCCAGCATAGTTCTGAAACCTTCCAACATGGGTGTTTCCACCAAAGCGGGAGAAATGCTGTTCACCCGGATTCCCCGGGGGGCAAGCTCTTTTGCCAGGCAGCGGGCTGCCGTGATCTGCGCGCCTTTGGCGGAGGCGTAAACCAACTTGGCCCGCTGGGGGATTACGGCGCCGGATGACCCCATGAAAAGCATGGCGGCTCCTTTCCCGATGGTATTGCGCCGGTCGGCGAAGCCTTTGGCCAGCAGCATGGGGGCGTGAACATGAATGTCGAAAAGTTTTCCGGCTTCTTCCAGGTTGTACATCAGCAAAGGCGCGGTCAGACCCAGGCCCGCCGCGTGGACGAAACCGCCGAGTTTGCCGTAGCGTTCCCGCAGTCGCGTCACCCATTTCGGCAACGCTTCCATGTCTGAAGTCAGATCCAGGGCTTCAAGCGCAAACGCCTCCGCATTCGCCGCCTGCTCTCGCGCCTCCCTCAGCCGGTTCTCCTCCCTGCCGTTGGCGATGACCGTGGCTCCCAGCGCGTTGCAGCGCAGGGCGATGGCCCGGCCTATGCCGGAACTGGCCCCGGTGACCAGAATGCGGTGATCACGGGAGAATAGCATTCTATCAGGATTCTGTAAGCAAAGCATGGAGATCCTTTACCAAAACGGTTTTTTTGAAATCCGCAAGCTTCAGATTCCTGCCGAAATGCTGTTTCGCCAGGGCAAGAGTGAGCATGGCGGTCAGGGAATCCCATTCCGGAATTTCGGCCAGGGGCATGTCCATGGCCAGGGGTTCGCCGCGTTGAAAGGCTTCTTGCAGCATGGCCAGAAAAGCGGCGTTATCCATTGTCTTCCCCTTTGAATTTACGGCGCCAGCGGGCGATATGCTCCGCGCGGCCGACCGGCGGCCCGGGCGGAACGAAATCGTGAACAGCAAAGATGCGCAGTTCCGGGAAAGAGCCGAGGCATGAGGCCCAGGACAGGCCGATGCCGTAGCCGCAGAGCATGAGGCGCAAATCGCGCCCGGCATCCTGCAGCCGGCAGCAGATGGCTACGGGGATGGATGCGCTGGATTGGTTGCCGTATTTGGACAGGCTTTCCCAGGGAACCTGTTCTGGGGTGAAACCGGCGATCTGTCCGATGGATTGCACGATCTGCTTGTTGGCCTGATGCAGGATCAGGTAATCCAGATCGTCCGTCCGGCTTTATGTTCCAGGTGCGCGGCAATATGCGCCGGAACCACGGACATGGTAAAATCGAAGACCGCCGCGCCGTCCATCCAGAGGTTGCCGTATGTCCCCAACCGCCAGGGCTGGCCGCTCCCGTCGCGGACTTCCTCCATGTACTGCCCATCCGTATCGGTGGGCAGGTGCGGGATACGCGCCCCGCCACCGGGCCGGATGATGGCCTCATAGCCGCTTCCGTCACTGCCCAGGGCAAAAGAAAGCGGGTTCGGCGCGGCGCTGTATTCTACCAGAGAGGCGGAACCGGCGTCTCCGAACACCGGAGCGGTGACCCGGTTGGCCGGATTCAGATGGCAGAAACCGGCCTCCCCGGCCAGCAGCAGCACACGGGCGCGGGCGCGGGATTCGATCATGCAGGAGGCCAGCCACAGGCCGTACACATAGCCGGAACAGCCCAGATTCACGTCAAAGGCCGCGCAATGCCTGCCCAGGCCGAGCCGATCCTGCTGGATGCAGGCTGTTGCCGGGATGGGGTAGTCGGCTGTCTGACTGACGAAGATCAGGGCGTCAACGCTCGCCGGGTCTGTGCCGGTTTCCCGGAACAGGCGTTCCGCCGCCTGCATGCAGAGGTCGGAAGCCGTGACGTGCGGCGGACTGATGCGCCGCCGGTCAAATCCGGCGATGCGCTTTACCCGCTCCAGTTTGGCCGCGTCATGGCCGTAATGGGCGATCTCGTCCTCCAGGCGGATCTCTTCGGAGGGAACCACCGTGCATACGGCCGCGAGTCTGGCGTGGGAAAATTCCGAAAAAGACATGGCTATCCTCTTTAATGTCAAGCCGTTCAACGGTTTAAAGCGAACGGCGGACAATGGCGCAGATCCGCTCCACGTCCGCTTCCGGCAATTCAGCGTACAACGGCAGGCAGAGAGCGCGTTTGGCCGCGCTTTCCGCTACCGGGCAGGGTTGATGCCGGGGCAGGTACGGAAGCGTATTCAGGGCCGGGTAAAAATAGCGCCGGGGAAAGACGTTTTCCGCGTTCAGGCTTGCGACCGCCCGGAGCAGGATCTTTTCCGTTTCGAAGAGTACCGGGTAATAGGCATGGTTGTACGTCAGCCCTTCCCGCAGAAGCGGACGGCGCAGGGTATGCGCCGGAAGCAACGCGTCGTACATCAGGCTTGCCGCCCTGCGCCCTGCGATATTGTCCGCCGCGCGCTCCAGCAGGCAGAGGCCCATGGCCGCGTGCAGTTCCGACATCTTGGCGTTCAGACCCGGCATGATGTGCGTGTCCCCGCTGTGGCCGCAGGCCCGCGCAAGTTTCAGGGCCGCAAGGTCAGTCTTAGAACGGCAGGCGACGCAGCCCCCCTCAGCCGTGTGGAAGACCTTGGTGGCGTGAAAGCTGCATGTGGCGCAGTCTCCGTAGGCCAGCACGCTCCGGCCCCGGAATTCGCTCCCGAAACATTGCGAAGCGTCATAAATGAGCGGCAGCCCGGCGGTTTCGGCCAACCCGCCCAGCTTGTCCACGTCGCAGACGTTGCCGTAGATGTGGACGGGAAGAATCCCGCCCGTCTGATCATCTAAAATATTCTCGACGGCGGCCGGGTCAAGGCATAAGGCGTCTTCGTCAATATCCGCGAAAACAGGCTCGCACCCTTCCGCGAGGAGGGCCGACACCGTGGCGACATAGGAAAAAGGCGTGGTGATTATCTTTTTACCCGAAAGGCCGGAAACCCGCAGGGCGAGTTGCAGAGCCAGGGTTCCGTTGGCGCAGAGCGCCAGATGCGGGAGATTGAGGACGCTCGAAAGCTTTGCTTCCAGCTCGTTGACGCATGCGCCGTTGTTGGTCAGGTACCCGGACGCCAGGATGCGCTCCAGATATGTGTTGTATTCCTTCAAATCCGGCGTGATGGAGCGAGTCACGTAAACCGGCTGCCGCTTTCCTGGAGAAGGGAGCGAAGCGGCGCTGCGCGTTTCAGGTTTTTTCATCGGGGGAGCGTCGCAAAATTAAATTGCTCTATCTTGGAGACATACATTCGGGACGCCGTATCAATCTTTGATCTGGTACAGGATTTGGGGTTTGGCAACCTCTTTGCCCCGGATGATCCGAAATGCAAAAACGGCTCTGTTTCCCGCGGGAAACGGGCTCGCAAAGCAATGCGAAAAGCGCGTCTTTCCTGATGAAAGGCGCGTTATAGCCGGTGTTGATGTGGCTGTTAATGTGTGTGTGTGTGTGTGTGTGTGTGTGTGTGTGTGTGTGTGTGTGTGTGTGTGCAAAAGTCAGGCCGAAACCACCGGTTCCAAGCCGCCAACGACCACAAGGGAAAAATGTTTTTTTCGTCCGCACCCGCATCACATCTGCCCAGGTTAATTGATTCAAAAAATATAAAACAATCAAATGTATATACTAATTAGCACATATTGTCGCGGCAGGCAAGTTTTTTCCGGGTAGTGTCGCGTCAAGCGGCAATAGTCGCAACCCCGAAGGGGGTGCGCGCCGTATTTTGAACCATATATCGCCACGCCGGACTTTACTTGCGGCGTCCGCGCAGCGGCGCTTGGAGCCGGTGTGCCTTTCTGAAAAAGTCGTTTCCCGATTTTTTCAGCATTGGCTGTAATAGCGTAAAGTGTTTTCAAAGATATCGCCAAAAAGAAGCGTTTATGCTAATTATACCCATCCGTATTGCAAGAGTACCTGTCGGATCAGGTCGAAACTAAGGCAATTTAACTTTGAGACGCTCCCTCCGGCACTTGACGGCGAAACATCGCTGCTGTCTTCATCCGTAAGCTGCTGCGCAGCAACGGCTGAAGCAAGTTTCGCCTGCGCCTGCGCCTGCGGGGCGGGCGGCGGTACCCGCCGCCAGAGCATTTCAACATTTTCAATGTTAAAATGCTCTAAATTAAATCAGTTGGCGCAATGATACCACCCGCTGAATATTCCATACTCCCGGAACAAGCCCGGGCGCTTTGCCATGAACACGGCGCCTCGCTGCTCTTCCTGACCCTGTTCGGCTCCACCTTGTACGGTACGGAAACACCGGGCAAGTCCGATCTCGACGTGCGGGGAATTTTTCTGCCTTCCAGGGAATCCCTGGCCCTGAACAAGGCGCCGAAGAGTCTGCATTTTTCCACCGGCAACAATGAGCGCAGGAATATGGCCGGAGATGTGGATATCGATCTGTGGTCAGTGCAGCACTGGCTGTTGAAACTGCTGCCCTCCGGCGATACCGGCGCGCTGGATGTGTTGTTCGCGCCGTCGCATGCGGCTTGCACGCTGTACCGGCATCCGGCCTTGGATGCCGTGTTTGCCAATCCTTTGCTGCTTATGGATACCGGTAAGGGAAGGGCTTATGCCGAATACAGCCTTGGGCAAGCGAAAAAGTACGGCATCAAGGGCTCCCGCGTGGGGGCGCTGAAGGCGGTGCGGGTTTGGTTGCGTACACATTGCCCGGATCCGCAGCCGAACGAGCGCCTGGGTGATTATCTGGATGCGCTTGCCGCTTCCTGCGCGGACGACCGTTTTTGCTCTATTGTCAACATCCGGAGCGAACGCGCCTTGCAGCTCTGCGGCAAGCTGCATCCGGGCACGGTTCGTATGCCGGAACTGATCCGCCGTGTGGAGGAGGACATGCGGCGCTATGGGACGCGGGCCGAGGAAGCCGGGCGCAACGAAGGCCTGGATTTCAAAGCGCTCTCCCACGCCTTGCGCGCCCTGGATCAGATGGAGGAGTTGCTGCAAACCGGAAAAATTGGCTTTCCACTACGGAGCCGTGAGGAACTGATTTCCGTAAAGAAAGGCGAATACCCCTGGCGGGAAGTGGAACCGCGCATTCTGGAGCGTCTTGCGGCGGTGGACGCGCTACGGGAAAATGCGTCTTTTACCGGCGCATATGATGCCGGTTTTGCCGAATCCTGCGTGCTGTCCTGCTATGAAGAAAGCAAAACGCATGTAGCCGCGCCGTCTTGTAATTCCGTAAAACTGCATCCATACAGTTTTGATGTATCGGCTGCGGCGGAAGCGCGGTTCCGCCTTGCCTCCGAAATGCTGTGCATTTCGCCGCGACATCCATACAGTTTTGATGTATCGGCTGCGGCGGAAGCGTGGTTCCGCCTTGCCTCCGAAATGCTGTGCATTTCGCCGCGACATCCTGTCGCGGATTCCGTTTCTCAATCAAACATAAAAGCATGTTTGATTGAGAAACGGAATAACCCGCGCTTTGTCGAAGGTTTTTCCGTTCCCGCCGATACCTTGGACGTCATCCAGGCCAAGTTGGACGCCGTTGAACTGGAACATGGCGTCAAAGTCCTGTATGCCGTGGAGTCGGGCAGCCGTGGCTGGGGATTCGCCTCTGAAGACTCCGATTTTGACGTACGCTTCATCTATGTCCACGAGCCGGAATGGTATCTCGGCCTGGCTCCTGAGGAAAAGCGGGATGTGCTTGAACTGGGCATTGAGGCGACTCCCGTGGGCGAGCTGGATATCAACGGCTGGGAGTTGCGCAAGGCGCTAAAGCTGTTCCGTCTGTCCAATCCGCCGCTTCTGGAGTGGCTCAGTTCGCCGCTTGTTTATCGCGAAGTGGAACCGCTGGCCTCACTCCTTCGAAATGCCGCGCCGTTCTGCATGTCCCCCATCCGAACCTGGCACCATTATCGCGGCTTGATGGAAAGAAGCCGGGCGCGTTATTGGGAAAAGAAGGCTTCCATCAAGGCGTGGTTTTACCTGCTGCGTCCGTTGTTAGCCATGCGTTGGATCGAACAGGGCAAGGGTGTGCCGCCCATGCGCTTTGCTCTGCTCATGGACGGCGTCATTGCCTATGTGCCCTTGCGAAAAGAACTGGATTCGCTGGTGGAACAAAAATGCCGGGGTGGCGAGTGCGATGAATTTGTGCCTCCGCCGCTGACCGAGGCCTTTGTTCGCGGTGAATGGGACAGGCTGGAGCGGGAAACGCCGCCTCTTACCGTTGAGCGGCAAAAACCCGACCTGGACGCGGTGTTCAACGCGACGCTCGCGGAGGCCTGGCCCGGTTGGCCGTACGGTGGTATTCCATGGAAGCGGTAATTTTTTGCGGCATACAGGGGGCCGGAAAAAACACCTTTTTCAAAGAGCATTTTTTTCGGACGCATGTGCGGATATCCCCCGATCTTCTGCGCACGCGGCACCGCGAGAAAGTCTTTCTTAACGCCTGTCTGGACTTACTGATATCCGCATTGAAAAGTAAACTTTTCCCTGCGTAGGATCGTCAACCGAAAAACGTGGTTTTCGGTTGACTCTCGCCGCTTCGCGGCGACATCAGCCGGACGGCTGATGTTCAGATTTCCATGCGGAAATCTGTAAATCAACTAATCAGCGAGTGGAATGGCGGAGAGGGTGGGATTAGATTATCAAACAAATCATCCTGTTATTATTGAATATTTCTTCAAATCGTCCTTGTTTTTGCCCCATATTTTGCCCCAAATATGGCAACACGATTCAAAATCGGATTGTTGCGTTTCCACAGTGGGATTCGAACTTGCGTACAAGATATACTCTTTGCAAGGGCGAATTTCCAATCGGGTAGTTCTGCCACCCAGCTCGTCATGTTACGACCACGCTCAAACCGCGTCACCACTTTTTAGCTGCTTCTGCATTTGCTTCAACGTGTCAAGGTACGCTTTTTCCACATCGGAGAGCTCATCCGCAAGCTGTGCGCGGTACGCATCATATTCGCGGTGAGCTTTGTCCACAGCGTCACTATGGCTGACGCTGCCCGCATCTTCCAGAATGCCCATGCCGAAGTTCTGAGAAAATGTATCGAGCGTTTCCAGCCAATCTTTCATGTACATGGGATGTTGCGTTTCCGCTTTCAACTCCGCCATGTCAAAAAAGGCGTTCACCATTCGGCGCAAGGCAAACAGTTCCTTTTCGGTCATATAGTTTTTGGCAATAGCCACTTCGCTTTTTACTGGACGGTTGCCCTTGAACACCGTCAGCCCCATAAACGGAAGCTCGGCGTTGGCGCGGTCAAAAATAATCTCCGCCGCCGTATGCCCGCTGGCCGCATAATGCAATTTGTTCTGCACAATTTTAAAGAAAGCGATGGTTTCAGGCGTGGAGGCATCGTAATCCAGACTGGTGGCGTACAGGTCAAGCACCTGACGGTACAGAACCTTTTCACTGGCGCGAATGTCCCGGATGCGCTCAAGGAGTTCCTTCCAATAACTCCCGCCGCCCATATTTTTCAGGAATTCGTCATTCATGGCGAAACCTTTGGCAAGATATTCGTGCAGTATGGCAGTCGCCCAACGCCGGAATTGCGTGCCGCGCAGGGATTTCACGCGATAGCCAACAGCGACAATGGCGTCAAGACTGTAATACTTCAAATTTCTTAAAACGCTTCTGCTGCCTTCCGTTCGAACTTGTAAGTAATCCTTACAAGTTGCCGCTTCCAATAGCTCGCCGTCGCTGTAGATAGCCCGCAAATGCAGGGTGACATTCTGGGGCGTCACTTGGAACACTTCTGCCATCTGCGCTTGGGTGAGCCAGAGGGTTTCGTTTTCCAGCCGAACGTCGATGCGGGTGCGTCCGTCATCGGTCTGATAGATGATGATGTCTGAGTTTTCAGGGGGCATAGTTTATTTTTTCCTGCATGGTCTTTCTTGTGGCTTTGGCTGATATTATTGCAGCAAGCTATCACACTTTTGTTTATCTTGGGCAACCGTTCTCACCGAAAACACCTCTTCTGAATACATCAGCTTCCTGTTGCGTCATGCTATCAAAATTAGGCAAAACATATATACGTAGGTCAGAATCCGAAATATTTTCTACCATGATAGTGTATATACCACCTATCAGATGGCTTGCGATCGTTACATGGTTTAGTCCAACATTTGTAGTCATATTTCCACTATAACATTCATGAAATTTTTTTGATAATTTATCTAGTATCTCTTCTCCATCTCCTTTTACTATGTATTCAGACTGAACGGACTTTTGATGATTTACGATTACTGTTCTATTGGTACAGCCAATAGATATGAGAATAAACATAATCATCATGAGGAATAATGCCTTTTTCATAGAAATATCCTTAAAGGAAAAAGTTTAACTGCTTTCATCAGGCTCGTTGGCATCGGTTGGGGCAACGCCTGAATCCGAACTCTGCTGCCAATCATCAGCAATCTCTTTCCAGTTGACGGTTCGGGTAGCTTTGCCAGACCATACTGCCCAAAAATCTGGGTCATCAGATTTGGGGCGATGTGCTTCCGGCAATGCGTTCATTTGTACGATTACAGGTAGTTCCGATGCCCAACCAAGCAAAATGGCATGGCGTGAAGGAAGAGATGGCAAATCACGCAAAAGACCGCGCAAGTTATCTGGTACTAATTTGTGTACCATTTCTTGATCTTTGTCATTGCTTATGCGGTGAAGTAAAAAAGTATTACACTGTGATAACACGGTCGGTGATAATTCGCTTGGTCGCTGAGAGGAAAGCACTAGACCCAAGCCAAATTTGCGCCCTTCGCGGGCAATTTTTTCAAATACTTGACAACAAATTGCGGCAGCATTTTGCTCTTCGTTATCATCTTTATAGCGTTTTATAAATGTATGGGCTTCTTCCATTACCAAGACTGTAGGCAATATGTTTGAATTAATACGTCTATGTCTTTGCAATGCTTCAAGTGTCATTCGTGCGATTACGGCAGTAATTATAT
>JAISBT010000191.1 GCA_031266055.1 Deltaproteobacteria bacterium | reverse complement strand
CGGGTAAAGAAGGCGGCGTTTTCCGTGACCAGATTGCGGGCCATATCCTGTTCCATGACGGCCAGGGCTTTTTCAAAATCGCGGGCCTCGAAATACTGTTCCATGGCCGCGACAAACTCTCCTTCCCGCGCGAACCAGTCTCCGCAGCGGCGGTGAATGTCCTGCCGCCGCGCAAGAGGCAGCGCCTGAAACAGAAGCGTGAGAAAGTGCCGGAAAATGCTGTGCGGGGAATACGCGCCGCTCCCGACGTCGAAGAGGATAAAGGAGTTCTGCCGAACCAGTTCCGCGAGAAGCTCCCGCGTGGTTTTGGAATCGCACCGGGGAACCGCGTCTTTTCCGTATAGAAAATCCGCCTGGAGGGCGGTAAACCGCTCCAGCGGGCAGAGGGCGAAAAGCAGGTCTTTGCTTTCCGGGGAAAGCGGGTCGTAGATTTCCTCTTGCAGAATCAAGGCCGATTCCGGGGGGAGATCAGCTTCGGAAGACACGGCCATTTCACCTTTGCCGGGAGCTGGCAGCATAAGGGAACCGTGTTCCCTGTAGTGCAGGAGGTGGATGTTCAGGCCGCTGATCCAGCCGCCCGTGGCCGTATGCAGGGCAAGGAGATGTTCCCGGCTTATATTCAGCCCGCGCAGGGCGCAGTAGCCCTGAATGTCCTCAACGGTGAAGAGGAAGCTTTCCTGGCCGACAACGCCGCAAGCGCCGCTCAGCCGGAGCCGTTCTATTTTACCCGCATAGGCATGGCGGGTGACAAGCGCGATATGAAAATTGGGAATACTCTTTCCGGCCTGGGCTTCCCTGGCCTGAACCTCGCACAAAGCGCCGAAGTCCGAAGAGGGGAGCAGATGAAAATCGTCAACGACCAGAACTGTGGGAACCGTGAAAGAGAGTTGATGCAGCAGTTCCCGCGCCGTTTCAAAGCGGGCGGAATCGTCGGGAAAGCCGAGCCGGGCAAGGGAAGACGCGATATCAGCCGCTTCGGGGCAGGCCGCAAGAGCGCGGCAGAAGTCCCGCCAGAAGGCGTTTTCGGAAACTCCGAACGGAGAAGCGAGTACGGGAACCCACAGCCGCCGGATCCCGTTGCCGTCCAGAAATTCGCGCACCGCCGTGGTCTTGCCGTAGCCCACCGGAGCCTCGACAATGGTCAGCGGCGTTTTCATAAGCACGGCAAGGTTGGCCGCCAGCCGTTCGCTGAAATAGAAGGGGCCTGCGTTCAGGACTTCTCCGCGCTGGTTCATGGTCATGGATGTTTACCGTTGGCGGTTATTTTTTCCCCGCAAGCTGCCGGTCGCGCAGGATGGCCGCTTCCACAGCTTTATGCGTCGCGTGCGCGAAACCCAGTTCCTGCAAAGCGCAAACTCCCTCTATGGTCGTCCCGGCCGGAGAGCAGACCTGATCGACCAGATCATACGGATGTTCGCCGCTTTCCAGAACCATTTTCGCGCTGCCGTAAACCTGGCTCGCGGCTATCTCCAGCGCCAGCTTTTTGGGCATGCCGAATTTTACGGCGGCCCTGGCCAGCGCGTCTATATAGATGTAACTGTAAGCGGGCGCGGCTGAAGCTATGCCCATGAACACGTCAATCATGGCTTCCGGCAATTCGAACACCGTGCCGATGGTGGTGAAAATATCCCGCGCGATTTGCACATGCCGGGACTCCGCCGCGCTGTTGGGGGAAATGCAGGTACTTGCCGCTCCCACCCTGGAATTGATGTTGGGCATGATTCTTATAATCGGCAAACCCGCGCCCAGACCCTTTTGCAAAAAATCCAGATCCTTGCCCGCCGCAATGGAAAGAAAGAGCTTCCCCTCCAGGGGTGCGGTCTGTATTTCAGCAAGAACCAGGCTCATTATCTGGGGCTTGACCGCCAGCACAACCACTTCGGAATTGCTTACCACTTCAAGGTTGGATTGGCATGTCCTTATGCCGGCGGTTTCAGCCAGCGCCGCGCGGGCATCCGGGGAAGGATCAAAGCCGTAAACGGCTTCAGCGGAAAAATTGCCCTTGCCGACCATGCCCCGGATAATGGCTGAAGCCATGTTGCCCAGACCGATAAAACCGTAACGCATATTTTTCTCCTGTGTTCAAGAAGGTCAATTTGTCATTGTCTTATGACCTGTTACCACTATCTGTAGAGTCCGTGGGTCACAACCTGATTATTTCCCAGTGGCCCAACCTGTCAGAGCCGATGCGCCGAATCGCGCCCGAATCACGCAGTCCTCGTACTTCCCGTGAAACCGTGCGTATGGACAAGCCTGTTTTGAGTGCAAGCTTTTTCTGCGTGATTTTCGGTTCTGCGGCGATGGCAGTCAAAATCAAACCGACATTATTTTCTACGCCAACTTCATCGCCGCGTGGCGTAGAAATTTTGGCATAGTTCAAATTTTTCATCATTTTCACATGGCAATTTAGTTTCGATTTCAAACAAGCTGTTCCGTAAAGGCAAATATGCTACACGTGCCTTCGCGGAGAATGCCAAGAGGCAAAGTCTATTGTTTCTTATATATCTCGCGCCTGTTACCAATCTCAACTACGACAATACATATTTTTTCGTCTTCAATCCGGCATAAAATGCGATAGTCCCCAACCCGGTAGCGCCATAACCCGGAAAGCCTTGGCCCTGCAAGCGCCTTGCCTGTGCTGCGGGGGTTTTCCAGATTGGCTGCACGTTCCCGCAAAAACCGCACAAGCTGTTTTTGCGTGTCTATGCCCAATTTGGTCAGCGCCTTGTCCGCGCTTGGGCTGAACTCAATTTTCCAAGCCAAGGCGGCGCTCAACTTCTTCCAAAGGTATTGCCTCTTCTCCGCTGGCCTTGAAGCGTAAATATGCCTCTTCAGCCAGGTATGCGTCTTCCAGGTCTTCCAAATGCGTAAGAATGGCTTCCTTCGCATAGTATGTCTTGGTTCTGCCGGTGGCCTTCGCCAGCGCATCAAGGCGGGTTTCAATTTCTTCCGGCAATCTGATTGCAAGCATTATGCACCTCTTGCTATACATGTATATCAAAAAGAAACCGTTGTCAACTAGTACGCTGTAACGCTTAAAAGTTCGTATAGAACAGCGTACTGACGCCGGGCGAACAAGCCCGGCGCGCCGCCTTAAGGCGGCGGGGCAAAGCAAAAACCACGTTTTTTGCTTTGCGATCTTCACACTTCAAAC
>JAISBT010000075.1 GCA_031266055.1 Deltaproteobacteria bacterium | reverse complement strand
ATTGCAATACTGGCAGTTTCAATGCCCAATCCGCTGGTAGCATTGGCTTGCGGGTCACAATCCACCAGTAAAACTTTTTTTTCCATAACCGCCAGCGCGGAGGCCAGATTAATGGCGCTGGTCGTTTTGCCCACACCGCCTTTTTGATTGGCAATAGCAATAATTCTAGCCAATGTACACCTTCTTGTTTAAAAAGTTAGTCCATGCGGAAGAGATATTGTTCTATTATTTAGAGCAGTTCAACCTGGAAAATGTTGAACTGCTCTGGCGGCGGGCACCGCCGCCCGCCCCGCGGTGTTTCCGGCTCGCTCCATCGCCTTCGGCGGCAGGCACCCCTTTGGGAGTTGCGGCTATTGTCGCCTCAAGCGGCAATAGATATTTGTTAAAGATTTGTTTCACGTGAAACATTATGTTCATAGTGGAATGAATATTAATCTGTCAACTGCGCTTTGGTTAGAAATTGTTTCACGTGAAACAAAAACGTTTAAAGTAGAATGAAAAATTAATTTTTAGGCTTAAGGAAACGCTGATTTATTTCCTTGAGTGGGCTTTGCCCCGCAGACTCCCCCGGCAGAGGAATGATTCCTCCTGTACTCTCATTGTTATTTCAATGAGATATAATGAGGGGGTTCGGGGGAAATCATTTCCCCCGGCGAGGTTTGGGGCGGAGCCCCAATTAATCAGTGTATCCTTTATCATATACTTTTTAAGGGCCGACCACATAGCGTTTATGAGCTACATCCGCTCCAGTTTTCCAATTCAGGTTCGCGATAAGTCTGCAGCGCTTTTATCAGTTCGTGTTGGGTGATCGTGGCCGAGCCGCTTTTACCTACAACTATGCCGGCAGCGTAGTTAGCCAGAATGCAACTTTCCAGCAGGGGGATACCGGCTGCCAGAGCCAACCCGATAGTGCCGATGACCGTATCTCCTGCGCCGGTTACATCATAAACCTGCTTGGCCAGGGTAGGTATGTGGATGATTTTATTTTTGGATTGAAAAAGAGCCATACCTTCCGCGCCCAGCGTGGTCAATAGGGACTGGCAGTGAGTTTTTTTACGAAGGAACAGGCCGGCCCGAATCAGTTCTTCTTTATTTCGTATAGGGAGCGCTGCGCCTTCACCGGTTTCTTTAGTATTTGGAGTTATCAGATCCGCCTTTGGGTATAAGCACAAATTTTCCGGTTTTGGATCAACCAGAATGCGGACATGATTTTTGTAGTATTGTTTCAGGTGGAATATTCCGTCCATCAGGCGCTTATTGATAACTCCTTTATTATAGTCGGAAATTATAACAACGCTTTGGTGCGGCCAATACTCTTCGATATAGCCCAGGAGCGCATCAGTTTCAGTTACGTTCAGAGGGGCAATATCTTCGTGATCAATACGCAAGATTTGCTGGCCGCGGGCCAGAATACGGCTTTTAGTGGTGGCCGGCCGGCCAGGGAGAGTTAAAAGTCTGGTATGCAGTCCGGCGGACAGGATGGCTTGCTGCAATTTTTTACTGTTATGTCCATCTCCGTAGGCGCCAATTAAACAGGGCTTTCCGCCCAAGCTTTGTATGTTTCTGGCGACATTGCCTGCTCCGCCGATAAGCGCTTTTTCGTCTTTAACCAGCACCACGGGAACAGGGGCTTCAGGAGAAATTCTCTGCGCATCGCCAATATAATATTCATCCAGCACTATATCCCCAATGATCAACACCGATACATCATTGAATCCAAGGAGCTGATCAATCAGGGCATTGGGAGAGAATTTTTTAGCGGTGAATTTCATCCGAGATTGCCTTCCACGCCAAGTTTGGCCAATAATTGAGCAAGTTCCGCCTGGCTGGAGTAACTGATGCTGAGTTTGCCTTTATCCGCTCTTCCGCTAATTTTTACCGGAAGTTTTACCGCTTGGGACAATTTCTGCTGTAATTGCCTAAGGGTTGCGCTTTGAGGTTTTTTACTCCGCTTGCTCTTGCCCGGTACTTGCGTTGGCACCCCTTGTTCTTTCTGAACCGGCGGCGCGGCCAGAACCGCCATATTTTCCCGGGTAGAGCTGAGGTTACCGGCAATGTTACCGGAAATGTTGTCCTGCAGGGTGCCTGATATATATCCTGGTGGCTCGGGCAGCGGGTTTGCAGCCGTATTTAATTCTTCCTCCGTTGCGCTGTCTGGTTTTTGCTGTTCCGTGGCCGTTTCAATCTGCATGGCGGCAGCGGCTTTTTCTTTGGCTTCAAAGGCAAGGGCTTCAACCTCTCTGACCGAGAGTTTTTGATCCAAAATTTGTTTGCGCATGCTTTCTCGTTCCGCCGGGTCTTCAAAAGCCAAAAGAGCTCGAGCATGCCCTGGGCTTATTTTGCCATCACGTAAATTTTTTTGGGCATTTTCGGACAGGGTTAACAGGCGTAAACTGTTGGCAACGCTGCTTCGGCTTTTTCCCAGTTGTTTGGCCAGATCGTCCTGGCTCAGGCCAAAGTCGTCTTTTAAACGCTGTAAGCCGAGAGCTTCTTCCATGGGGTTTAAATCTTCGCGCTGCAGGTTTTCTATAAGCGCCAGAGCCGCAGCTTGCGCCTCCGTAAGCTCTTTTATCAGTACCGGCAATTCGGTTAATCCGGCCAGCTTCGCGGCTCTCCAGCGGCGTTCTCCCGCAACAATCTCATAGTGGGAGGCGGTTTGCGCCGGGAGGTCATTGGGCAGCGGACGAACTAAAATGGGCTGCAAAAGACCCTGAATGCGAATGGAGTCCGCCAAATCATAGAGAGCCTCCTGATCAAAGTCTTTACGCGGCTGGTTGGGATTGGGGACAATATTGTCCATAGGGATTATTTTTGCATTGGCGAGGCGTTCAGCTTGAGAATTGTTTTCATCTTTGAGCGGAATATCATTTTGAAACAGAGCGTTAAGTCCTCTGCCCAGACCTTTTGAAGGGACAACCATGTGTATTCTCCTTATAATAAAAGCAAAAAAAGCGCTAAAATTTGCGCAAAATAATTTCTTTGGCCAGGGCCAAATAGGCTTCCGCACCTTTGGATTTTACATCGTAATGAATGATAGATCGGCCATAGCTGGGAGCTTCCGACAGGCGTATATTGCGCGGAATGGTTGTTTTCATCAGCATGTCGGGCAAGCATTTCCGTACTTCATTTTTCACTTGTCCGGCCAGTTTGTTGCGAATATCGTACATGGTCAGAACTATTCCTGTAATTTTCAGTCCAGGGTTAAGGTGTTTTTTGACCAAGTCTACTGTTTGCAATAATTTAACGATACCTTCCAGGGCAAAAAATTCACACTGGAGTGGGATGAGTAATTCCTTGGCAGCGCATAGAGCATTCAGAGTGAGGAGACCCAGTGAGGGAGGGCAATCTATAAGGATATAATCGAATTTATGGCTGATGATATTGAGTATCTCGGTCAGATAGAATTCGCGGCCTATTTTATCCACCAATTCCAGCTCAACGCCAACTAAATCTGTTGAGGAAGGCATAATCGAAAAATAGGGTATGCTGCTGGGGTAAATAGCTTCCTCCGCACGGGCCGGAGTAAAAAAAATCGAATACAGATTTACCGCGATGTTGGCGGTTTCGATCCCCAAACCACTGGTAGCGTTGGCCTGTGGGTCACAATCAAGCAGTAAAACTTTTTTTTCCATAACGGCCAGCGCGGCAGCAAGGTTAATTGCGCTGGTGGTTTTGCCCACTCCGCCTTTTTGGTTGGCAATAGCAATAATTCTAGCCACGGAACACCTTCTTGCAGCGGTACCCGCCTCCAGAGCATTTCAACATTTTCAATGTTAAAATGCTCTGGAGGCCCTTTAATTGTCACATTATTATAAGTTAAGTCAATTTTAAACTTCAAAAACGCAGTATTTATTGCACGTTTTGTTTCACGTGAAACATTATTTTCATAAATGAAGGAAGGTTAATCTGTCAACCCGTTTTGTTTAAGGATTGTTTCACGTGAAACAAAACTTAAAGGTTGAAAGCCAGTTTTTTGAATGGTATAAGTTAATTTCAGGCGCTTGGAGCCGGCGTATCTTGCTGAAAAAGTCGGGAAACGATTTTTTCAGCATGGATTATTTATGATAATATTTACGGAACCAGTCCACAAACAACGGAAGACCCTGTTCAAGACTGGTTTTTGGTATAAAGCCGACCGCCTGGGTAAAGTCTTCAATTTCGGCGAACGTGGCTTGAACATCACCCTGCTGCATGGGCAAGTATTTGCGTAACGCTTTTTTCCCCAAAGCTTTTTCTAAAACGCTTACAAAATATTCCAGCTCCACGGGTTTATTATTGCCGATATTATAGATATGGTACGGGGCCGAACTGATGGAAGGATCCGGCGCGGCGGAATTCCAGCTAGCGGACGGTGCGGCGGGCTTAAACAGGCAAGCGGCAACTCCGTTCACAACATCGTCAATATAAGTAAAGTCACGCAACATTTTTCCATTATTAAAAAGCTCAATCGGCTTGCTGTCCAGAATATTTCGGGTAAACGTAAAACAAGCCATATCCGGTCTTCCCCAAGGGCCATAAACAGTGAAAAAGCGCAAACCGGTACAGGGGATGTTGAACAAGTGGCTATATGAATGCGCCAGTACTTCGTTGGATTTTTTTGTAGCCGCATAAAGGCTGACCGGGTGGTCGGTGTGGTCGCGGTCGCTGAAAGGTAAGCGGCTGTTTAAACCATATACGGAACTTGATGAAGCAAAAAGCAGATGTTCAACCGGAAACTGGCGGCAGGCTTCCAGGATATTGAAAAAGCCCACCAAGTTTGACTGGATATAGGTTCTTGGACTAAGGATACTATAGCGAACGCCGGCTTGCGCGGCCAGGTGAACAACCTGGCTAAATTTTTCCGCAGCAAAAAGCTTGTCTAATTGTTCATTTTCGATCAAATTCAGGCGAACAAACTTAAAATTGCTCTGCCGGCATAAAATTTTTAGCCGGTCTTGTTTAAGCGCAGGATCATAATAATCGTTAAGGTTATCCAGACCAACAACGCTATGCCCTTGAGCAAGGAGCAGGGCAGACAGGTGAAAGCCTATAAACCCGGCTGTTCCGGTTACCAGTATCGGCATGGTGACCTCATTCGCTGTAAAAATTTGAAAGAATAGAGCGTAAAAATTTCGTGACCGTCTCCAGCTTCAATTTATCCGCCAAAAGCAGGTCAAAAGATGGTAAAGGTAAAATCAGCCGGCCGTTATGAATTTGCCCGGTGAAAGGTTTGAGCGTAAGCCGTGCATATGCTGTGTCCCGCAGACTATCTGATCCCAGAACAATTAAGTATTTCGCGCCGAGGAAATCCAGACCGGCACAAAAAATATCCAATTCGCCCGGAGCAGTGCCACTACCCGCATCCGGCTTGCCCTCCCCATAGGAGTCAGGAAGCGAAGCCGGCCAGAAGGCGCTGCTTCCTTTTTTCAGATGCAGGCTTTGGATAAGTTCTTTCAGCACAGTGCTTCGCCGTAAATCACCTTGCAATAATAAATCTTGGCCCAGTTCGGGATAAGTCCAGACAATCGGAGCTGGCTTGACTTTAGCAAAAATTTTTTGCCAAGCCGCAGGGAAGAGTGCCGGATCGAGCAGCGTGGAGGAAGTGATTACTGCCAGCTTTTCCGGCGCGGAAAGATTAGCGTGTAAATCCGGATGCGCCGGAGCATGGGTTTGCGTATCTGAATGAACGGCAACACGCGGAGAAAGCGCAGTTGCGGCAGCACGAGGCGAAAGGCGGTTTTTTTCCTGCCCAGTATCGGCAACTGCAGGTTGCGGAAGATACGCTTCGGCATTATCTCCGGAAATATGTCCGGCCGGCAAGCGCTGTTCGCCCTGTACGGCCGGATTGCTCTTCAGGAAAGCGGCCGTATGTCCGGAACACAACAGGCAGGAAAGCCCGGCAAAATGCCAGGACTGTATTCCGGGCGTAAGGTTTAAAGGCGTAATAGCCAATCCAGTACTCTCCAGGCGACGTCAGCCTTGGGCAAGGTCGGCCAGTGTTCGGCTTTACCCTGTTTATCCGCAATAAAAACCTGATTGACCTGGGTAGCAAAACCCGAGCCGGTTTTATTCACGCCCACCAGATTGCCCACCAGTAAATCCGCATTTTTATGTTTCAATTTGTCCAAAACACTCTTTTCAAGGTCGGAGGTCTCCGCTGCAAAACCCACAATCTTTTGCGCCGCATGCTTACGGCTACCGATATGGGCTAGTATGTCATTGGTTTTACGAAAAACTATCGATAACTCATCAGTCGCTTGATTTTTTTTGAATTTACCTGTCCCAAACGGCTCCGGGTAAAAATCCGCGACCGCAGCGGCAAAAATTCCAAAATCCATGGTTTCCCAAAGCGCGGTGCTCGCCACAAACATCTCTTCAGCCGAGTGGACGTCGATCCGCTTAATCTGCTCCGGCAGCCAGGGGCAATTTGGCCCGCAGACAGCAAATACCTCAGCTCCACGTAAAAAAGCCGCAATTGCAAAACACGCGCCCATAAATCCGGTAGACAGGTTGCTCCAAAAACGGACGCCATCCCACTGTTCGCGGGTTGGCCCCAAGGTAAGAAGAAGCCTGCGCTGGCGCATATCCTGCGGCGCAAGCCGGGCAAGAACAGCCAGGTAGGCCAGGCGTAAATCCGTGAGCTTGCCCCGGCCTTTTTCGTTGCAGGCTACGACACCGTCATCCGGATCCAGGATAAGGTGCCCGCGTGAGCGTAAAACTGCGCAGTTGGCTTGAGTGGCCGGATTTGCCCACATGCGCGGATTCATGGCCGGAACAAGCACCAAAGGCTGCGGAAAAGCCAAAGCCTGGGCGGATAAAATTTCATCGGCCAGACCATGGGCCAGTCTTGCCAGGGTAGTCGCGCTGGCGGGCAAAATAATAAACGCGTCCGCCTGCGCGCCAGGGGTAAGGTGGCCCAGTACATCCGCATTATTGTCAAAAGCGGGGTCAACATCGCGGTGGTTTTGGCCGCCTGGAAACATTGCGGAATAAACGGTTTCGGCGCCCAGAGCTTTAAAGCTCAAGGGTGTGACAAAACGGGCGGCCGATTCCGTAAGGGTTGCGCTGACCCGCATGCCGTGTTTGTGGAAGGCCCGTAAGAGATCCAACGCCTTATAGGCGGCAATGGAGCCGGTTACGCCAAGATGTATGCGCCGCCCTGCAAAAGGGGTTTGCGGGAAATAATTTTCCATGGTCTAAGCTCCATCAGCCAAGCTGGTTGATTTCGATTAAAATTTCCGTTCCGCCCGCCTTTTTAATGCTCAAGGCGAGCTCAGCGCCAAGGCGAGCAGCCTGTTCCGGGTTTTCAGGGCGGCAGGACAAGCTGGCGCGCAGGATTTTTTTTCCGGATACAGTCGCCACCAGGCCATCCAGAGTAAGCAAACCTGCGCCGCTCCGGTTTTGTTCAAGCAACGCCAGAGCGCCAATGGGAGTTTGACAATTCCCATCCAGCGCGGATAAAAAAGCCCGTTCAGCTTCAACACACAGCCGGGTCGGATAATGCTCCAGAAAAGCCAGTAATTCGGCCAAATCCCTGCGTTCCCGCAAATATTCAATTCCTAAAGCACCTTGCCCGGGAGCGGGTAAAAAGTATTGCGTGGAAAGTTCATTTTGAAAAGGCGCGAAAAGGCCAAGGCGTTTTAGAGCGGCCCCGGCCAGGATGATGGCATCGAAAAGACCGTCGTTCAGCTTACGCAGTCTTGTTTCCACATTGCCCCGCAAGCTGCATATCTGTAAATCGGGTCGCAGGGACAGAAGCTGGGCCGTGCGGCGCAAACTGCTTGTGCCTACCCGGGCGGCGGCAGGTAAAAGCTCCAGAGAGGCATAACGCGTGGAAAGCAGATAATCGGCCGGGTCTTCCCGTGCAGGAACCACGCCTAAAATAAGCCCCTGCGGCAAGGAGACGGGCATGTCTTTTACGGAATGCACGGCAAAATCGGCCTTGCCGCTCAGGATAGTTTCTTCTATTTCTTTGACGAACAGCCCCTTGCCGCCAATTTTCGCCAAAGGCGCGTCCAGAAACAGATCGCCTTTGGTTTTAATGATTATAAGCTCAACAGCAAGATCCGGATACCGGTCATTCAGGCGGCGTTGAACATATCCGGTTTGTTGGAGGGCCAGGCGGCTTCCCCGGGTGGCAATGGAGACTTTACGCATGAATTAATGGCAGCTTGCGCAATGCCCACCGGAGCAGCTTCCGCATCCGGAAGCAGACCCGCAGTCACAGGCGTGATCATCAGACGGCCCGGAATCAGTGGAAGAATTTTGACGGCACGGGCGGGACATCAGTTTTTTGGTTTTGGCGTTTCCGCATTTCGGGCAAGCGGGCGTATTATCTCCAAAAACCAGTTCTTCAAAGGCCTCACCGCATTTCGCGCAGCTATATTCGTAGATAGGCATAAAAAACTCCTGAAAGCGTTTATAGAGGGCAGATATAAGCGGGTTAACACAAGTTTGGTTAAAATTCAATTTTGCCGAAGTCAGGGTATTAAAATTGAATATAGT
>JAISBT010000127.1 GCA_031266055.1 Deltaproteobacteria bacterium | reverse complement strand
TAAAGCGACACTCTGTGCCTGTCCCAAATACAAGCATGTAGTGCCTGTACGCAGACGTGCATGCTTTAATACGCTGAATATATTGCTTATTTTTTACTATATGTTAAACTTGGGTTAAGTGTGACATGGTACTAGAGCATTTCATAATCCGGATTCCAGATAAAAAATTGCGTCCTGCAATGTTTGTCTGCCGGACAGGGCAGTTCGGCATCTTCAATGTTAAAATGACCTAAAGAAAAACATAAACCGTCCGATAGCAATTTTATAGGAAAGATCTGTCGGAGGCGGTAACCCTATGGTCAGCAGCATAGCACAAGGTACGGAGAGCAGTCTGTATTATATTCGCCGGCGGGAAGAGGCCGCGCTTGAAGAGACTGCAAATGGCGGCGCGTCAAATGAAGCGGGTGCGGCGCAAAGCGCCGTCGCCGGCCGGACGCAAGCGAGCGGTGACACGTTAACTATATCCGAAGAAGCGCGTAAGCTGTCCGAAGCATCCAGGGAAGAGACAGCCGGTGACCAATCGGAAAGCGGCGCTGTCTTGGCCGCGCCCGAAGCGCAAAGTAATAATGGTGGGGGTGCCGCTGACGAGCTGATTGAGCAAATTAAAAAACAAATTGAAGAAGTGAAAAAAAAGCTGCAAGAAGCCCAGGAGCGATTGGCGCGGGCGCAAGCCAAAAGTGGCCAGTCTGAACCTGTCGAGCTTGGGGAAGATCCCGTGGAAGCTGCGCTGGAGACCGCAATGGCCGCGCTTGCCGGCAATGCGGAAGTAAAAGCAATCAAAAGTGAAATTAAAATGTTGGGCCAGCAGATAATTATGCTGAACGAGCAACTCCTTGAAGCTATGGAAAAGCAGGGAGCAAATGGGGGCGCCGGTACAGCGGGGCTTGGCGGAGCTGGGGGTTCGGGTGGTTCAGGGGAGCGCATGCCGGCCACTGTATAAATGTTGCTTAAAAAAGAAATTACGTTAAAGTATTTCTGCATAATGCGCCAGTAGCTCAGTCGGATAGAGCAGCAGCCTTCTAAGCTGCGGGCCGGGGGTTCGAATCCCTCCTGGCGCGCCACAAAAATCAAGCGGCTATGGAAAATATTTCCGTAACCGCTTTTCGTTTCCCGGCACCATTCCCAGCATACAATGTGCGAGGAACGGAAAGCAAAATTGGCTGTAATTTATTGCGCATCCAGCGCTCTACCTGAAGAGCGATAACACAGAGAAAAACATGGGCACGAATACGGCGCTCTGTCCAGTTAAACCGGATGCTTTTGTCCTGGAAATCACGCGGTAGCATATTGACACCGGCATGAAGCAAGGGATAAAACAGGTGGCGCAAGCGCCGGCGGCAAGCCGTCATCGGCCTGAACGGAGGTTCATCGTCGGCGTTTCATCCTTGCCTCCGAAATGCGCAAGCATTTCGGCGCAACGTCCTGTCGCGTATTCCAATTCCAAATTAAAAGTTAACGCATGTTTAATTTGGCATTGGAATCAGATGTTCTTGTCCCATAACCTATATTGAGCGGGCGCGGCTTTGTCCGTACCCGAAGCAGGAGAGTGTATTATGAAAATATTGCAAGCGCTTTTGGCCGGCTTAGTCCTTTTCGTCGGCGTTTCCATAGCGGAAGCCGCCTGTACGCCTGAAGAAGCCCAGCAGAAGGCCATGGCCTTCGCGACCGAGGCGCAGGCTTTTGCCCAGAAGGATCCCCAGAAATATGCGGCGGCCATGCAGGAACTCCAGCCCCAGTTGCTCAGCGTTCAACAGAATCCCGCCGATGTCGAGGCAATGTGCAAGTTTTATGATGCGGCCCTGGCCAAATTCAAGTAACGGCATTGTCCCGTAAACGGCTTATTCCGATTCTAAATTAAACATGCGTTAACTTTTAATTTGGAATTGGACTGTATGGCATTCTGCCGTGCCGAAATGCGAAGCATTTCGGGGGCAAGGCGGAATTTGAGGTTTCCGTTGCAGCCGACAGATAAAAATTGCGTTCAGCTATTTTTATCCGGAATCCGGATCAGGCGTCGTTTTGTTTGTTGTTCCGGCCGGATGCGAATCTCGCGCATCCGGCCGGCTCTTTTTCTTGCAAGTCATCAGAAGTTCCGTTATGGTTTGAAATCTCTTCCTTCAGGGAGATTCCCGTTTGACGCCCGGCTATGGCGGGTATACCTTCAATAATCAAAATGCGGGATGAGTTCCGCGCCGCTGGTAGTCTCGGCAGAGGAGTCCTTATGGCTGTAGCGTCTTCCAAGGCTGTTGTCCTCGGCGGAAAGAATGGTCTGCTCGGTTGCGCTCTGGTGCAGGCGCTCCGGGAAAAAGGCTGGGAGGTCACGCCGCTTTCCCGCGTTGATCTGGACTATTATTCCGGCGGCTTTGCGGATGATTTGGCCGCATTGCTGGACACGCTGGAACCTGGCTGCCTGTTCAACGCTGTTGCGTATACGGATGTTGAAAAGGCTGAAAGCAACGAAGAAGAAGCCATGCTGCTGAATCGCCGCCTGCCGGCGGTTTTGGGCCGGGTGGTGAAAGACCGGCCGGTTCGTTTTGTCCATTACAGCACGGACTTTGTTTTTGACGGGCGCAAGAAAACGCCCTATACCACCGATGACGCTCCGGCTCCGCTTTCCGTATACGGGCGCTCGAAATATGAAGGCGAGCAGGCGGTGCTGGCTCTCGGGCTTCCTGACAGCCTGCTCATCCGCACCGCCTGGTTGTTCGGCAGGAGCAAAAATAATTTTGTTACGAAAATTTTGGATATATGCCGTGAACAGCGGGAAACTTCCGTGGTCGGCGATCAGACCGGTTCTCCCACTTATGCGGTTGATCTGGCCCGGCATTCGCTGGAACTGGTGGACATTGACGCCCGGGGTCTGTTTCACATAGTCAACAGCGGCCAGGCCAACTGGGCTGAACTTGCCGCTGAGGCGGTGCGCTGTTTGCAGTTGGAATGCATGATCAACCCGATTTCCCATGCGGATTACCCTTCCAAGGTGGCGCGTCCGGCTTATTCGGTTTTGGACGCGGCGGGGTTTACCCGGGTTACCAGCACCAAACCCCGCCCTTGGCCGCAAGCTTTGCGGGAGTATTTATTGCAGGCTTTTCCCATGGAAGACTAGCCTTTTAATATTGAAATGGCTGAAAAAAGAAACGCTGTCTGGATTAATACCGGGGAGATCTCCGGTGATATGCACGGCGCCTTGTTGTTTAAAGCCCTGCGGGCTGAAAATGCCGCGCTCAGGTTTATGGGCATGGGTGGGCCGGCCATGCGCGCCGCCGGTTTTGAGAGCCTGTTTCAGGTAGAAGAACTGTCGGTCATGGGCTTTACAGAGGTGTTGGGGCATTTGCCCAAAATTTTGCGCCTGCTGCGGAATATTGAATCAAAATTGCGCGAGGAGCGTCCGGTCGCGTTGGTGGTGGTGGATGCTCCTTCTTTTCATTTTCGCCTGATTAAAATGGCGCGGATTCTGTCCATTCCGGTTTATTATTATATAAGCCCGAAAATTTGGGCTTCACGGCCCGGCCGGGCGCGCTTCATCAAACGGAATGTGCGCAGGATGATTTCCATTTTGCCTTTCGAGGTGGAATTTTACCGTAAATTCGGCCTGGAAGTTGATTATGTGGGCAATCCCCTGCTGGATACGCTGAACTTGCCGGAACTGGACAGGATTGCGCCTGATCCGGGTTTGGTCGGGTTTTTGCCCGGCAGCCGCCGCAAAGAAGTCAGCGCTCTGATGCCGCGCTTTTGCAGGGCGGCGCAAATTATGCGTCAGGCCAAGCCGGGTCTTGAATTTTGCTGCGTCCGCGCTCCCGGTCTGAGCGAAGATTTTTTACGCTCTTTCTGGGACGGCGACGCGCCTGTGCGCTTTGTCGACCCGGAGGAGCGCTATGCCGCCATGCGCCGCTGCGGAATGCTCATTGCCGCTTCCGGCACCGCTGTACTGGAGAGCGCTTTGATCGGAACCCCCACCCTGATCGCCTATAAGCTTTCCGCGTTGACTTTTTATGTGATAAAAAATTTTTTTATTCAGGTGCCCTTTATCGGCCTGCCTAACCTGATTGCCGGCCGGGAAATTTTCCCGGAACTTTTGCAGGAAAAAGCCTCCGGAGAAAATTTGGCTGCGCGCGCGCTGGAATGGCTGCGTCCGGAAACTTGCGGCGGTCTTCAGAAGGTGCGGAGAGAGCTGGCTGAACTCAGGAAAACCGTGGGCGAAGCTGGAGCGGCGGAGCGGGCCGCGAAGATTGTTCTGGACGATATGGCCGCGGAGGCACGACCCGGCATAACGGCGGATTTCGCCGCCAGCTAGTACGCTGTAACACTTAAAAGTTCTAATCTAACCGGTTACTGACGCCGGGCTAACACGCCCGGCGCGCCGCATATTTAATTATATAAATATATTATATAGTTTTCAGGGCCGGCTGAAGTAATCGTTCTGTTGCGTTCAGAGCGTTGAGCCGTCATTCTGGATATAGGCTTCTCCCTTCGCGCACAAGCGCACCTGCCCGCCTATTTCGACCGTGCAGGCAAAAGATTCATGCGCAGCCGGCGCGGTTCCGGGCGCGGCTGTTTCGTGCCGCCGGGCAAGGCGGGCATACAGGGCTTCTCCGCTGGGTTGAAGCACGGCAATTTCAAGATTCCTTCCCTTGGCGGGGGTTGTGTTTTGAACCGATTCCAGGGCCAAGGCCAGAGCCAGCGTTCCCGACCCGCACGCGCTTTCCGCCACGCTGCTGCCGGTGGCAGCCACATAAACCACCGGCGTGATCCGGTAAACCGAGCTTTGTTCTTGCCTGTGCCAGACAACCCCGCAGGCGTTTTCTTTGTCCAGATTCATCCTGCTCCGCCAGCCTGCGGCCGCGGCGACGGTATTTTCCGGCGCGGGCAGGATATTTTCATCCAGCAGCAAGTGGCATATTCCGGGCAGGCGGACGAGCATGACCCCGGGAGCGGTTTGTTGCAGAGAGAAATCTCCGGGCCGGTAAGCGAGGTTTACAAAACATTCCAGGGGCGTTGCCGGAGCAAGCTTGCCGCGCCGGGAAAGTTTGTTGCCGTTTTTAACCCGCGCCTGCAGGGGCTGTGAACAACCGGAGCAGCTGATCAGGCCGAAAAAATCATCCTGTCCGTCCAGAGGAAGGAACCTGTTCGCTTGGGCCATGACCAGGGCCAGACATCTGGCGGCGTTGAGGCAGAATTCCTGACCCATCATATCCAGGCGGGGCGGGGCATGCTCAAGGCAAATAAAACCCGTCTGTTCGCTTTGTAAATGCAGGGGATGCATCAGCGTTCCGGCGATTTCCCTGTGTTCGTCCACAGGTATTTGAGGCGCGGTCACCAATATGGTCGGGTTGCCGCCCGGGTTCAGCTTGAGAAATTGCAGATTTTGCATAGCGCATTTCTAACGGGTAAGTTTTCTGAATTTGAGTCTGTGCGGCTGGTCAGCCTCTTTGCCCAGACGTTTTTTGCGGTTTTCCTCATATTCCGAGTAGTTGCCGTCGAAGAACAGCACTTTGGAATCGCCTTCAAATGCCAGTATGTGGGTGGCAATGCGATCCAGGAACCAGCGGTCATGGCTGATAACCAGAATACAACCGGCAAAGTTTTCCAGCGCGTCTTCCAGAGCGCGCATGGTGTTGACGTCTATGTCATTGGTAGGTTCGTCCAGAAGCAGCAGATTGGCGCCGGATTTGAGCATACGGGCCAGATGCAGGCGGTTGCGCTCGCCGCCGGAGAGGATGTCGACTTTTTTTTGCTGATCCTGGCCGGCAAAATTAAAGCGCGAACAATAGGCCCGCGCGTTTACCTCGCGGGAGCCGAGCTTGATGGTGTCGTATCCTTCACTGATAATTTCATAGACGGTTTTGCCGGGGGTCAGGCTCTCACGATCCTGATCCACCCAGGCCAGCTTGACGGTTTCGCCTACCTTCAGGGTTCCGGCATCCGGTTTCTCCACTCCGGCGATCATTTTGAACAGAGTGGTTTTACCGGCTCCGTTCGGCCCGATGATGCCCACAATGGCTCCGGGCGGCAGGATGAAATTCATGCCTTCCATCAGCAGGTTGCCGCCCATGGATTTACAGACCTCTTGAGCCTCCAGTACAACCTTGCCCAAACGCGGCCCCGGCGGGATGTATATTTCCAGGTCAGGAGCCATGCGCTCGGCTTCGTGCGCGAGCATGGCTTCATAAGCGTTGATGCGGGCCTTGCTTTTGGCGTGGCGGCCCTTGGGAGCCATGCGCACCCATTCCAACTCCCGTTGTAGTGTTTTATGCCGTTCCACCTCGCTTTTTTCTTCATTGGCCAGGCGTTTTTCTTTCTGTTCCAGCCAGGAAGAGTAATTTCCCTTCCAGGGGATGCCATGCCCCCTGTCCAGTTCCAGAATCCATCCGGCTACATTGTCCAGAAAATAGCGGTCATGGGTCACGGCGATGACTGTGCCGGGAAAGTTTTTGAGATAACGCTCCAGCCAGGCCACCGATTCAGCGTCAAGGTGATTGGTCGGTTCATCCAGCAGTAAAATATCCGGGTTGGTGAGCAACAGGCGGCAGAGAGCCACCCGGCGGCGTTCTCCGCCGGAAATATCCGCAACCTTCGCTTCCGGACGCGGGCAGCGCAGGGCGTCCATAGCCATATCCAGCCTGGCATCCAGATCCCAGACTCCTTTGTTGTCCATCAACTCCTGTACCTGCCCCTGGCGGTTGATCAGGGCTTCCATTGCATCGGCATCCAGGGGTTCGGCGAATCTGGCGTTAATGGCCTCATATTCATCGCGTATGGCAATAAGCTCCGCCGCTCCTTCCTCAACAACTTCGCGTACGGTGCGTTTATCGTCCACCAGCGGTTCCTGTTCAAGATACCCTATAGTATACCCCGGAGAAATAACGGTTTTTCCGTCAAAATTCTGATCAACGCCGGCCAGAATTTTCAACAGGGAGCTTTTGCCGGATCCATTCAAGCCCAGCACACCGATTTTCGCCCCATAAAAATAAGACAGGGAAATGTTTTTGAGAACTTCTTTTTGCCCATGACGCTTGGAAATGCGGATCATGGAATAAATAATTTTATCTGGTTCGTTAGTCATTGATAATCCTCTATGGCATTTTACGCTTGAGATTGTCGCTTAACGGCGAAGCATCGCTGCTGTTTTCATCCGTAAGCTGCCGCGCAGCAACGGCTGAAGCAAGTTCGCCTCGCGACAATCTCGCGGCGCGGTAGCCGTTAGCCGTTCTTTCCGGCTTACGGATAGCGACAGCGGATCGAAGCTTCGCGCTTTGTGTAACC
>JAISBT010000123.1 GCA_031266055.1 Deltaproteobacteria bacterium | reverse complement strand
CGCCGGGCGAACAAGCCCGGCGCGCCGCCTTAAGGCGGCGGAGCAAAGCAAAAACCACGTTTTTTGCTTTGCGATCTTCACACTTAAAACGTAGCGAAGCGAAGTTTTAAGTGTGACATAGTGATAGTCGAATACGAAAATAACGGGAAACGCCATGCAGACGGTACTTATAGTGGAAGACGAGGAGGACATCAGGGAACTGCTGGCCTTGCGCGTCAAGCGGGAAGGTTTTGCCGCGCTTGAGGCCGCGGATGGAGCCGTGGCCCTGAAGCTGGCTGCGCGACACCGGCCGGACATTATTTTGCTGGATATCATGCTCCCCGGCCAGGATGGTTTAACGGTCTGTAAAAACTTGCAGCGTTCCGCCGAGACGGCGGCTATTCCGGTAATCATGCTTACCGCGCGGGGAGAGGAAATGGATCGCGTGGTCGGCCTGGAACTGGGCGCCGCGGATTATGTGGTCAAGCCTTTCAGCGTAAGGGAAGTTATTCTGCGCATCCGGGCGGTACTTAGGCGCACCCGGCCTCCGTCCGAAAACCTCACCCTGCACTGCGGATCCGTACGCATGGATCTGGCGGAACATTCCGTGTCCGTTGCCGCTTCACCGGTGGTGCTCACTCTTACGGAATTCCGTTTGCTGGAAGATTTGCTGCGCCACAGGGGTAAAGCGCGCAGCCGCGAGCAGTTGCTTGATTCTGTATGGGGGTATAGCTTTGAAGGTTACGCCCGTACTGTGGATACGCATGTGCGCCGCTTGCGGGGGAAACTGGGCGCCGCTTCGGGCTGCATAGAAACCATACGCGGCGTGGGGTACAAGGCCAGGGAAGAGGAGTCATGCTGATCCGCCAGGGGTCGTTGCAGCGCAGGCTGTTTTGGGTTTTTGCCCTGGTTACCGCTATTGCGGCCGCGGCGCCTCTGTTTTTTATCCGTGACGCTCTGTATGCCGAACGTCTGGATTTGGCGAAAAAAGAAGCGCTGTCTCTGGCCATTGTCGCCAAAAGCATTCTGGAAGCGCCATATACCGAAGGGCAGCTGCGCAAACTTCTTCTGGCCGCAAAAGAGCGCGCTTTCCGTATTACGGTAACCAGCGCTTCCGGCCAGGTTCTGCATGATTCGCATATAGATGAAAAAGCCTTGCCGGATATGGATAACCATCTGGATCGCCCGGAAATTGAAGACGCTCTGGCCGGCGGCACGGGAATTTCCCTGCGCCACAGCAACAGCCTGGGCTTTGACGCGGTCTACGCCGCTTCGGCGCTTTCCTCCGGCGGCGCGGTGCGCGCCGCCGTGCCTCTGGCCGATATTCTGCGCGGCCTGGAGAACAAATTTACCTCCATAATGCTCGTTATTGCCGCTGTGGCCGCTTTCTGCCTGTCGCTTTCCGTCTTTATAACGCGCAAGATTCGCGGTTCCATGAACAGCATGGCCCGGATAGTGGCCGATATTTCCCACGGACGGACGCATACCCGTCTGAATAACCCTCCGGCCAGCGAATTTCTGCCTTTGGCCCACGCGGTCAATACTATGGCGGATACCATTGAAGAATATAAAAAAATTACGGCGGAGCAGCAAAATCAGTTGGAAACCATTCTGGACAGCATGCATGAAGGCGTACTGGTGCTTGACCCGGAAGGAAAAATCCGGCGCTGGAACCGGGCGCTGGCGCGATTGTTTCCGGCCATTGTGGAAGCGGAGGGCAAAAGTCTGATGGAAGGAATTCCTGTCCCGGTTCTGCAGGCGCATACAGACAAACTGCTTGGTAAACCCGTCTGTGCCGCCCAGGCCCAAAATGCGTTGCCGGACACGGCACAGCGGACGCCGGCACAAGCCGGGGATGAAGCCGTACATTTTGAATTGCCCGCGGGGCGTTTTCTGGTGGCCCACCTCTCCCCGCCTGTGGAAAATAATGCCGCCCTGGGGGCGGTGCTGGTCGTTTATGACGCTACGGACATCATGCGCCTGGAGCGCGTGCGCCGCGACTTTGTTTCCAATGTATCCCACGAACTGCGCACTCCGCTCACCGCTGTAGCGGGATATGCCGAAACTTTGGCGGCTTGTGAGGATTTGCCGGATGAATACCGCAAATATGCCGACATCATTCACAAACATACCGGGAGACTTGGAAAAATCATCTCCGACCTGCTGGCGCTTGCGCGTATAGAAAACACCCGTGAATCAATTGCCGTAGCGCCGGTGGAGATTTCCGGCCCTCTTGCGGACGCCCTGGCGGCCTGCCGTGAACAGGCGTCTGACAAAGAAATTCAGTTTGCCGCGGGCGTGGGCGATATCCGGGTATTGGCCAATGCTTCGCTGTTGACCCAGGTTTTCGGAAATTTACTGGAAAACGCCTGCCGCTATTCTCCGGTAAAGGGAGAGATCTCCATCAGCGCGGAAAAAACCGGGGACAAAGTTCTCATTACGGTAGCCGATAACGGCCCGGGCATCCCCAAAGCGGAACTGTCGCGTATTTTCGAACGCTTTTACCAGGTGAAAAAAGAAAGAGGCAGCGGCACTTCCGGCATCGGGCTGGCCATATGTAAACACATCATTGAACGCCACGGAGGGCATATCTTTGCGCAAAGTCCATACAAAAACGCGGCGACAGCCCTGCTGTTCACCCTGCCGGCCGCGCCCGATCACGAGTCAACGCCATGACCGAGCCCAGTAACCCCGGTAAAATCACCACCAGCGCGGTGGATTTTTTTTACGGCGCGGAACGTGTTTTGCACGAAATAAATATGCGCTTTCTGAAAAATCAGGTGACCGCGCTTATCGGCCCTTCCGGCTGCGGAAAAAGCACTTTTTTGCGCTGTCTGAACCGCATGAACGATCTTATCCCCAACAGCCGCGCGGAAGGTGAAATATGGCTGGATGATGAAAACATCAATACGCCGGACACGGATGTGGTTTCCTTGCGCCGCCGCGTGGGCATGGTCTTTCAAAAACCCAACCCCTTTCCCAAAAGTATTTTTGAAAATGTCGCTTACGGCTTGCGCCTGAACGGTATAAAAAAACTTTCCTTTCTGCGGGATAAAGTGGAGGAATCTTTACGCCGCGCCGCTATTTTTGACGAAGTGAAAGACCGCCTGCAAAAATCCGCGCTGGGTCTTTCCGGCGGGCAGCAACAGCGTCTGTGCATCGCCCGCGCCCTGGCCGTTGATCCGGAGGTGCTGCTCATGGACGAACCGGCAAGTTCCCTTGACCCCATTGCCACGCAAAAAATTGAAGAAGGGGTGCGTGAGTTGAAGAGCCGCCTGACCATTATTATTGTAACGCATAATATGCAGCAGGCGGCCAGGGTGTCCGACCGCACCGCCTTCTTTTATATGGGTAAACTGATTGAAGAAGGCGACACTGAAACCATGTTCACCAGCCCTAAACTGAAACAAACCGAAGACTATATCGCGGGCAGGTTCGGCTAAGCACAAAAAAATCCGCCTGGCCACGCCAGGAAGGAGAACCGCCCGGAATTTTTTTACGGCTTTACAAGAACAACGAAAAAAGCGTAAAAAAAAAGAATGCCCAAGTACATCAAGCAACGCAATCCCTTTTGCCAAAACCTCAAGTCCCATAAGCTCCCGCGCGTCTTACGGGATTTGCTTTTTACGGGAGTTACCCTATGGCTTATCTACCCGCCGCGCTGTGCATAGGGCTTATGGCCATGTGCCTGCCCCTGCTGGTCTTCGGACTCCCGGGCAACTGGGCAATTCTGATCCTGGCCGGTCTGTGGTCCGTTTTAAGCGGCGCGGACTTCGGCTGGGCCTTTTTTACCCCGCTCTTGGGGCTGGCCTTCTGTTGCGAAACGCTGGATTTTGTTATGGGCTGGTTTGCGGGCAAATGGTTCGGGGGCACCGGCAAGGGTAATTTCGGCGGTGTCGTGGGCGGACTGCTGGGAGGTTTTGCGGGCGCCGGGTTTCTCTTCGGCCTGGGCGCGCTGCCGGGCTCCCTGCTGGGGGCCTTCGGCGGCAGCTATGCGGTGGAACACTTGTACGGCATGGATAGAAAAAGTGCCCTGCGCGCCGCCACGGGAACCATGCTGGGACGCTTTGGCGGCTTTATAATCAAGCTGGGCGCGGGAATAGCCATACTCTACCTTTGCGCTTTACGGATATGGGAAAGCGCCGGAACGCCCTGACCGGAATAAAAATTTTTAGAACAGCGGTTTGTCATTGAAAATGTCGAACCGCTCCGCAACTTTTTCAAGGTTAAAATGCCCCGAATAAAGTTATTGACGAGCAGCGCCTCTAAATTGTAAAAAATTACAAATAAGTGCTCTATTGTCATTCGCGGCGTATTCTTTAACTGTTCAGGAGGACTTGATGAAACGTTCAGCCTTTTTCAAACGCATGTCCGTCACGCTGGTTCTAAGCGCCATGCTCGTCATGCCGAATGTTGACTTTGCCCAGGCCGCCGAAGAGTTTATCACCCTAGGCACCGGCGGCATCACAGGTGTATATTACCCGGTAGGCGGCGCCATTTGCCGTCTGGTCAACAAAGACCGTAAAACCACCAACCTGCGCTGCGGCATTGAATCTACCGGCGCTTCGGTATTTAATGTCAACGCCATTCGTTCCGGCGATCTTTCGTTGGGTATCGTACAGTCCGACACCCAGTATCACGCCTACAACGGCACCGAACAGTTCGAAAAAGCCGGGGCCGATAAAGAATTGCGCGCGCTTTTCTCGCTGCAATCTGAAGCCTTTACTCTGGTGGCCCGCGATGATTCCGGCATCAAAACTTTTGATGACCTGCCCGGCAAACGCATGAACCTGGGCGACCCTGGTTCAGGAAACCGCAATACTCTGGAACTCTTGATGAAAGAATACGGCTGGACCCCCTCGGTATATAAGCTGGCTACCGACCTGAAGCCGGCTGAAATGGCCGGAGCCCTGTGCGACAACAAAATAGACGCCTTTGTCTATGTGGTGGGGCACCCCAACGGATCCCTGCAAGAAGCCAGCGCCACCTGCAATTCCCATGTTGTGCCGGTTACCGGCCCCAAAGTGGACGCTTTTATAAAGAGTTATCCCTTCTATCCTGAAGCCGTCATACCCGGCGGCATGTACAGGGGAACCGACGCGGACGTCAAAACCTTCGGGCCGCGCGCAACTTTGCTGGCCAGTTCGAAACTGCCGGACGCGCATGCTTATACTGTTGTAAAAGCGGTGTTTGAAAATCTGGAAGAATTTAAAAAACTCCACCCCGCTCTGGCGGATCTGACCCCCCAAAACATGCTTGAAGGCAACTCCGTACCCTACCACCCGGGAGCGGAAAAATATTATAAAGAAGTCGGCCTGCTGAAGTAATACCGTTTCTCAATCAAACGTGCTTTTATGTTTGATTGAGAAACGGAATCCGCGACAGGACGTCGCGGCGAAGCGGCAGCCGTTAAACGGCATAGCGGTTTTACGGATGGCGACAGCAGCGCTATGCGAAGCATTTCGGAGGCAAGGCGGAACCGCGTTTCCGCCGCAGCCGACAGATCAAAACTGCATGGATGCAGTTTTGATCTCGAAATGGTATAACTGCCTCCGCGCCGCCCCGGAAATTCGTCCGGGGCGGCATGTATATCCGCTCCGCTCCACGGGTGGGGGACGCCTTGCGCTCCTCCCCGTTGCGAGCGGGCCGCATGGGGCGAAAGCCCGCCACGATGCCCGCCGAAGGGCCGCTGCTCTCCGGAACCCCCGCAAGGGAAGCTTTACTGATTCGCCTCGCCAACCGGCATTATGCCAATGAGAGGGAACGCCGCCTCGCACATTGATATACCTTATATATAAATAAAGGAGTCCAGATGCCGGATGCACACTTGACAGCCAACCCGGGGCTGATTTCCCAAATGTTGGAAAAAGAAACCGGCCGCCGTAAACCGAGCGGCCCCGCCCATGCGGCTTTACTCCTTTTGCCGATTGTCTGGTGCCTGTTTCAGCTCTGGTATACCTCGCCCCTTCCCTTCAAATTCGGTGTCGGAGTCTTTAACGATACCGCGGCCCGTTCGCTGCACCTTTCTTTTTCCATTTTTATCGCTTTTCTGGGGTTCCCGCTGTTCAAATCCGGGCCCACCAGGCACATCCCGCTGTATGACTGGATTCTGGCCGCGGTAGCTGCTTCCGCGGCCTGCTACCTGTATATTTTTCAGACCGAGCTGTCCACCCGCCCGGGCATTCCAAACCGCGTAGATATCGCGGTGGCCTGCATAGGTGTCGTTCTGCTGCTGGAAGCCACCCGCCGGGTAATGGGCCTGCCCATGGTCTGCGTGGCTGTTCTGGCCATTATTTATATTTTTGCCGGCCCCTACGCCCCGGATATCATTGCGCACAAGGGAGCCACCCTCTCCCGCGCCGCCTCGCAATTATGGCTGACGCAGGAAGGCGTTTTCGGCGTCCCGCTCGGCGTATCCACCAGCTTTGTTTTTCTGTATGTACTCTTCGGAGCCATGCTGGAAAACGCCGGAGCAGGCAACTACCTTACTTCCCTTTCTTTCGCCCTGCTCGGGCACCTGCGCGGCGGCCCGGCCAAAGCGGCGGTGCTTACTTCCGGGCTGCACGGGCTTATTTCCGGTTCGTCCATTGCCAATGTGCTGACCTGCGGGCCGGTGACCATCATGCTCATGAAAAAAGTCGGCTTTTCAGCGGAAAAAGCCGGCGCCGTCGAGGTAGCCGCGGGATCGAACGGGCAGATCATGCCGCCGGTCATGGGCGCGGCCGCCTTTCTGATGGTGGAATACATCAACATGCCCTATGCGCAGCTTATCAAGCACGCCTTTATTCCCGCCCTGCTCACCTATGGCTCGCTTCTGCTCATCGTGCATCTTGAAGCCTGCAAAATGAACATGACCGGGATTGCCCAAACGTCCCCCCTGCGCCAGCGCCTGCTGGGCTGGGGTCTGGGCCTTTCGTCCGTCATAGTGCTGATGGGCGCATTGCACTTTCTGCTTTCCTGGATTCCTGGAGCTTTCGGCGATATGGCCTGGCTGGCGTTTCTTCTGCTGATGCTTTCCGGCTACGGCGCGCTGCTTTTACTTTCCACCCGCTACCCGGAATTGCCGGAAAGCGCCACGGAAAATATGCTGCACCTGCCCGCGGTCAAGCCCATTCTATTTTCCGGCCTGTATTTTCTTTTGCCTCTGGCTACCCTGGTCTGGTGCCTGATGATCTTTGAAATGTCGCCGGGGCTGGCCGCTTTTTACGCCTGTTGTTTTATGGCCTTCATCCTGCTCACGCAAAGGCCTCTGCTGGCTGTTTTCCGCCGCCAGCCGGTGTTCCCGGCTTTTATGAACGGATTGACCAGGCTTTTGAACAGCATGGTGGCCGGCGGCAAAAACATGGTGGGAATAGGCTTGGCCACAGCCAGCGCCGGCATCATTGTGGGAGCGGTAAGTCTCACCGGCGTGGGGCAGATGCTGGCCGCGGTGGTGGAGACCCTCTCCATGGGCTACCTGCCGCTGGTGCTGCTGATGACGGCCGTGCTGGCCCTTATTCTGGGCATGGGACTGCCCACCACCGCCAACTACATTATTGTTTCCACCCTGCTGGCTCCGGTCATATACAATCTGGCCGCGGCCTACGGGCTGGCCGTGCCTTTGGTGGCCGTGCACCTTTTTTGCCTGTATTTCGGAGTCATGGCCGATGCCACTCCCCCTGTGGCTCTGGCCGCGTTCGCGGCTTCGGGCATTTCCGGCGGAGATCCTTTTAAAACCGGGGTGCAGGGCTTTTACTACGAGTTGCGCACGGCCATCCTGCCCTTTGTTTTTGTCTATAATCCGGAAATTCTTTATTTGAACATCCAAGGTCTGCCGCATTTTCTCTGGGTGCTGGTCACGGCCGTTCTGGCTTGCACTTCCTTTGCCTGCGCCACGCAAGCCTACATGTTCACCAGAGCGCGCTGGTGGGAAATACTTCTTTTGCTCTGCTCCACGATCATGCTTTTCCGGCCGGATATACTGCATGACAGGATGTTCCACCCTTACCGGACCCTGCCTCCCGCACAGGTGATGGAAACCGTGGAGAACCTGAAGCCCGGGGATAATATGCGCCTGTTTATAAGTACGGAGTTTGAGGGCGGCAGAATCAGGGAGCAGGTGATCACGCTGCCGGTTGAAGGAGATACCGCCGAACGGCGCCTGAACAATGCAGGCCTGATCCTGGCCTGGGACGACGATATACTGATGATTGACGATGTGTTCCCGAACAGCCGGGTGGAAAAGCTGGGCGTAAACATGGACGATCCCACCATGGTGCTGGGCGTTGAAGTGCCAAGCCAACGCCCGCCGAAATGGCTGTTCAGTTCACCGGGAATCCTTGTGTTGGCTTTGGTTGCGCTGGGACAAAAAAGACGCCAAAAACTGGAGGAACGGAGGGCGTCGCTGCGGAATACCGAGACCCCGGCTTAACATACCATTTTGTATGCTTTATTGAATGAATCCACTCTCCGGTATGTTTTACCCATTTGCGAAAACAGCCGCTGAAGACAACCCTGCGCCGGAGCGTATGCTTACGGTATAACCCTAAGGCAATTTAACTTTCAAGACGCCCCCTCCGGCGCTTCACGGCGAAACAAGTTTCGCTTACGCCTGCGGGGCGGGCGGCAGTACCCGCCGCCAGAGCATTTCAACATTTTCAATGTTAAAATGCTCTAAGCGGCACAAGTTTTGCTTGGGCATGTTCACCCGGATTGGCGGCGGCCTTTGTTTCCTGCAACCTTTTTTACGAGGAGGGATCATGAAAAAAAT
Organism: Deltaproteobacteria bacterium; assembly: GCA_031266055.1. Taxonomy (GTDB): domain Bacteria; phylum Desulfobacterota; class Desulfovibrionia; order Desulfovibrionales; family Desulfovibrionaceae; genus WRHT01. The sequence continues at coordinate 5,168 of JAISBT010000123.1, read as the reverse complement.
TGTAGCTTTATGTGTGGCGTTGCTTATACTCCCGGCTCTCTCCGCCTTCGCGGCCAATATAAAAATCGGCCTGATGGCCCCGCTCACCGGATCCTACGCCAGTGAAGGCGCCGATATGCGCCGGGTTGTGGAACTTTTGGCTGAAGAACTCAATAACAAAGGGGGCGTAAACGGCTCCAAAATTGAAATCATTGTGCAGGACGACGGGAGCGATGTCAAAACCGCGGCAAGCGCGGCCCAGCGCCTTGCCACCAGCGAAGTGTGCGCTGTTATCGGCACCTATGGTTCAGCGGTCACTGAATCCGCCCAGAACATTTACAACCGCAACAAAATACTGCATGTTGCCACTGGTTCCACCTCTGTGCGCCTGTCCGAAAAAGGCTTTCCGTACTTTTTCCGTACCTGCCCGCGGGACGACGAGCAGGGCCTGGTGGCCACATCCACTTTGCACAAGTTCGGCTATAAAAATATTGCGATTTTGCATGACAATACCGCTTATGCCGTCGGGCTTGCCGAAGAAATCAAGGCCGGACTGGAAAAGGCCGGAACCGCCAAGATTGTGGCTTACGACGCCCTGCAGCCTAACGAGCGCGACTATAGCGCCATTCTGACCCGCCTGCGCGGCGCCGCCCCTGACGTTATTTTCTTTACCGGCTATTATCCGGAAGCGGCCATGCTTCTGCGTCAAATGCGCGAAATCGGCTGGAAAATCCCCATGTATGGAGGTGATGCCACCAATAATTCCGATTTGATCAAAATTGGCGGCGCATCAGTTGTGGCGGGGTTCCGCCTGATTTCCCCGCCTATGCCCGGCGACCTCAACTCCAAAGCGGCCGCCGATTTTATTCTGGCCTATACGAACAAATACAGGGCCGTGCCCAGTTCCATATGGTCTGTGCTGGCCGGCGACGCCTTTAAGGTCATTGTGGAAGCCATCGGAAAAACCGGTTCGACGGATGCGGACAAAATGGCTGATTACCTGCACACCAAGCTGAATAACTTTGAAGGTCTGACCGGAGCCATTTCCTTTGACGCCAAAGGAGATCGCGTGGGAGATCTTTACCGCCTGTATGAAGTAAATTCCAGGGGCGAGTTTGTCCTGCAATAGAGCCTTTTACGCTTGAAATGCCTGCTTAACGGCGAGCCTTCGCTCGCCCGCAAGCATTTCACGGCAAGAATTTGCGAACAAATCCTTGCGAATATCGCATAAGCGTCCGCTCCGCCAGGGGGGATAATCCCCCTTGGCCGTTGCGGGAACACAAACCAGCCCTGCCGCCTGAATGGACTATAAGACATGATTGAATTTTTTCAGCAATTTACCAACGGATTGGCCGTAGGCGGTATTTATGCCCTGATTGCTCTGGGCTATACCATGGTCTACGGGGTACTCAAGCTGATTAACTTTGCGCATGGCGATCTGTTTACCTTCGGCTCTTACCTGGGAATGACTTTTCTGATTTCTTTCGCTCTGAGCGGCGCGCTCCCCCCTGTGCTGGCCGTTGTAATCATGTTTCTGATGGTTATGGGCTGCGTCGCTCTGAGCGGCTATCTGCTGGAAAAAGCCGCCTACCTCCCGCTGCGCCACACCCCCAGATTAACGGCGGTGGTCTCCGCTCTGGGCGCGTCCATTTTTCTGCAAAATGCCATCATGCTGTTCTACGGGCCAAACTACGAAGTGTACCCGGACAGCTTACGCATAAGCTCCAGCGTAAACCTGCTGGGGCTTGATGTTCCGGTCATGCGCATCATCATGCTTTCCATTTCGATTTTGCTGATGCTGGCGCTGTATTTTTTCACCCAAAAAACCAAACTGGGCACCGCTATCCGGGCCGTCGCCACGGATCAGGCCGCCGCCAGGCTCATGGGCATTGACGTAAACCGCATCATTTCGCTGGTTTTCATGATCGGCCCCGCTCTGGGCGGCGCCGCGGGCGTGCTCCTGGGGCTTTATTACGGGCAGATCCGCTATGACATGGGCACCATGTACGGCCTTAAAGCCTTTATCGCGGCCATTATCGGCGGCATCGGCAATATACCGGGAGCTATGCTCGGAGGAATGCTCCTGGGCGTGCTGGAAGCCATGGGCGCGGCCTATATTTCGCCGGCCTGGAAAGACGCCCTCGCTTTCCTGATTTTGATTATCATACTGATTTTCCGGCCGACCGGCATTTTGGGTGAAAGGACGGCGGAAAAGATATGAAAATCGCCTCCAAACTTCAATTGGCCGGAGCAGGCGTTATTCTGCTGGTTTTACCGCATGTGGCCGGGCCCTACTGGACAAACCTGCTCAACGACATGGGCCTTTACACCATACTGGGTCTTTCCCTGAACCTGATTTTGGGGCAGGCCGGGCTTTTTCACATGGGACACACCGCTTTCTACGCCGTGGGCGCGTATACCACCGCCATTCTTGCCACCAAATTCGACGTGCCCATACTGTGGACCATGCCTCTGTCCGGCCTGCTGGCCGGCCTGTTCGCCCTGCTGGCGGCCCGCCCGGTCATACACCTGCGCGGGGACTATCTTCTGGTGGTAACCATAGGCATTGTGGAAATTGTGCGCATCACCCTGGTGAATAACGTTTTCGGCTTGACCGGCGGCTCCAACGGGTTGCTTATTGTCAACCCCATCAGCATTTTCGGTTTTGAAATATTCAGGCCCATCCATTTTTATTATTTAATCCTGGCGCTCGCCGTTATAACGATTATCCTTTTTTACCTGTTGCACAATTCGCGTTTCGGCAGAGCGCTCAATTACATAAAACATGACGAGCTTGCCGCCGAAAGCAGCGGGATCAACACAACGCATTACAAGCTGTCCGTCTTTGCGCTTGGCGCCGTGTGGGCCGGGATGCTCGGCACAATCTTCGCGGCCAAGATCGAGACGGTTTCTCCGCAGTCTTTTTCCTACAGCGAATCCGTACTGTTGTTTGCCATTGTCATTCTTGGCGGCCCCGGCAGTATTCCCGGCGTGCTTCTGGGCGCTTTCCTGATCACAGGGCTTCCGGAACTCTTTCGCGAACTCCAGAGTTTCCGCCTGCTGCTTTTCGGAGCGGCCATGGTCGCCATGATGATCTTCAGGCCGCAGGGGCTTATTCCGCCCAGACGCCGCGTGTATGACGTTCAAAAATATCTGGCGCGTTTTCCCTGCGCCATTTCCTCCAGGGTTCCGAATTCCGGCGCCGGAACTGCCGGTACACCGGCGCCAAACCCTTCAACCGCCGGAGCAGAGTGATGCCGGTTTTAAATCTTTCCGGCTTGCACAAACGCTTTGGCGGGCTGGTCGCCGTTAATGACGTCAGTTTTGAAGTGCCCAGGGGAAGCATCATCGGACTCATCGGCCCCAACGGCGCCGGAAAAACCACGGTATTCAACCTGATCACCGGCAACTACACGCCTGACCAGGGGGACATCTTTTTTAACGGAAAAAAAATAAACGGTCTTCTACCGCATAAAATCGTCAAGCTGGGCATAGCGCGTACCTTCCAGAACATCCGCCTGTTTCAGGAAATGAGCGCCCTGGAAAATGTTCTGGCCGGGCGCCACGGCAAAATGAATGTGGGCATTCTTGCTTCCATGTTTCACACCTCGCGGCACCGGCGGGAAGAACAACTCGCTTTGGAGCGGGCGATTAAAGAATTGGCCTTTGTGGGTCTGGAAGAACAATATGGCAATCTGGCCAGGAACCTTTCCTACGGCAATCAGCGCCTTCTGGAGATAGCCAGGGCCATGGCCGCGGATCCGCAACTGCTTATTCTAGATGAACCGGCCGGAGGCATGAATGAGCAGGAGACCCAGGATCTTCTGGGGCTTATCGCTACTATCCGCAATATGGGAATAAGCATACTCCTTATTGAACACGACATGACGCTGGTAATGAAAATCTGCGACTACCTCGTGGTTCTGGAATACGGCGCGGTTATTGCCACCGGCCCACCGGCTGAAATAAAGCGAAACCCTCTGGTCATCGAAGCCTACCTCGGCTCCGACGACGAGGATGATTAAAATCGAGCCGCCATGTATCTTGAACTGCGCGATCTGTATGTACGCTACGGCAACATCGAAGCTTTGCACGGGATTAACCTCCAGGTGCATAAAGGTGAAATCGTGACCATTCTGGGCGCCAACGGCGCCGGAAAAACCACCACTCTTATGAGCATAAGCGGGCTTATCCGCCCAAGTTCCGGCAGCATCCGCTTCAAGGACACCCCGCTTCATGAAACTCCGGGGCATAAAATCGTGCGCCTCGGAATAAGCCAGGCACCGGAAGGGCGGCGGGTTTTCGGGCCCCTGACGGTTTTGGAAAACCTGCATATGGGGGCGTTTACCCTCACGGATGAAAAGCTTGTGCAGAGCAATCTGGCCTGGATTTTTGATCTTTTCCCGCGCCTGGCGGAACGCCGGAAACAGCTCGCGGGCACTTTGTCCGGCGGAGAGCAGCAAATGCTGTCCATCGGGCGCGCTCTGATGGCCAGCCCGGAAGTGCTGCTGCTGGATGAACCTTCGCTGGGCCTTGCCCCCATTGTGGTCAAAGCCATCTTCAGTACCATCCGTTCCATCAATAAGTCCGGCGTAACCATTGTCCTGGTGGAGCAGAACGCCAAAGCCGCCTTGAAGCTGGCCTCCCGCGGCTATGTGCTGGAAGTGGGCAGGGTTGTTATGGAAGAAAGCGCGGCCAACCTGCTGAATGATCCGGCCGTGCAAAGCGCCTACCTGGGCGGAGGGGACAACGCGCAGTCCAATCCCGAATAAAAATCAGCGCCTTTGCGCTTTGGAGCGTTTTAACATTGAAAATGTTGAAACGCTCTGGCGGCGGGCACCGCCGCCCCGCAGGCGTAGGCGAAACTTGCTTCAGCCGTTGCGACGAAGGAAGCTGCGGATGAAGACAGCAAATAGTTGCTAAACATTCCATCTTGGACAATCGCTGTCGCTAGCCGTAAAGCGGCAAGCCGCTTAACGGCTACCGCGCTTCAGCCGTTGCGACGAAGGAAGCTGCGGATGAAGACAGCAGCGATGTTTCGCCGTAAAGCGCCGGAGGGAGCGTCTCAAAATTAACCCAAGTTTAACATATAGTAAAAAATAAGCAATATATTCAGCGTATTAAAGCATGCACGTCTGCGTACAGGCACTACATGCTTGTATTTGGGACAGGCACAGAGTGTCGCTTTA
>JAISBT010000102.1 GCA_031266055.1 Deltaproteobacteria bacterium | reverse complement strand
AGCAACCAGTCCGGCCTTGGACGCGGCTTTTTCAATTTGGAAGATTATCAGGCTTGCCAGGACAGGCTCGCTGAAAAACTGTCCGCTTGCGGGGTGCGTTTTACCGGGAGCGCTTTTTGCCCCCATGCGCCGGATCCCCAAACGGGCGAGGCCGGCTGCCTGTGCCGCAAACCCTTGCCGGGTATGTGGCATGCCTTGCGTGAGCTGCATAAACTCAGACCGGAACATTGCGTCATGGTGGGCGATAAAATCGACGACCTTTTATTCGGTAAAAACGCGGGTTTTCCGGCCTGCATACTGGTGCTTACGGGTAAAGGAAAAGCAAGCGCGCGGGAACTCGGCCTGCCCGGGATTCCGGAGCGCAAAACCTACCTGTCCTTCAGCCCCATGCCGGCGACCAATTTGAGCTGTCTTGCCGCCGATCTTGACGCGGTATCCGATTACCTGCTGTTATGTCACGCCTCTCAAGCGTAAATGCCACAGGCAGGACTCTTTGATGCAAACAAGAAAAATAGCCATATGGAACACGGCTTTTTTGGGTGACGCCATACTGACTTTACCGCTTATCCAGTCGCTGCGCCTCGCCTGCCCGGAAGCCCGCCTGCATTTTTACATCCGCCGGGGTTTGGCGGATTTGTTCCGTGAACACCCGGCGTTGGACGAAGTGCATGAATATGACAAAGAACCGGCCGCTTCGGGCTGGAGAGGTCTTGCGGCCATAGCCCGGTTCGGGCGGGAACTGGAAGCCGAAAAATATGACCTGTGGATTTCGTGCCATCAAAGCCTGCGCAGCGCATACCTGGCCAGAGCTTCTGGCGCGCTGCGGCGTATAGGGTACAAATCTTCCTGGTTCAGCGGGCTTTGTTATACGCGCTGTGTGGACAGACGGTTTTCCAGCCTGGATGAAATAGAGCGCCTTTTACGGCTGCTGGAGCCGTTGGGCGTGCAAACCCCGTCAACCTGGCCGGACATATGCCTTCCTGAGGCTGCCCGGCTGAAAGCCGGCAACATTTTAGCATTGGCGGGGACGCAAACCCGGAGGCCGCTCCTGGGGTTGCATCCGGGTTCTGTTTGGGCCACCAAGCGTTGGCCGGAAGAATACTTTGCGCGCATTGGGGCGCTGGCAATAAGAAAAGGCGCCGTGGTCGCGCTTTTTGCCGGCCCGGGCGAAGAGCGGATGGCCCTGCGGACCGAGGCGCTTATGCGGAAAGAACTGCCGCAGGAGGGGGGCTATGACGCCGCAATCCTCAATTTGGGCGGCTCTCTTTCTTTGTCCGAACTTGCCGCGTGCATCAGGCGTCTTGACTGTTATGTGAGCAACGATTCAGGGCCCATGCACCTGGCCTGGGCGCAGCATGTTCCGCTGGTGGCGATTTTTGGGCCGACTGTCCGCGCTTTGGGTTTTGCTCCGCGAGGGGAAAGCAGCGTTGTGCTGGAACAGGAGGATTTGCCGTGCCGACCCTGCGGTTTGCATGGGCCGGCGGAGTGCAAATTTGAACATCATCGCTGTATGCGCGATTTAGGGCCGGATAAAGTGTGGCCCCAGGTTGAAAAATACCTTTTCGGCGGCGGAAGGGAAACCGGGCGCCCCTGAATGCGACGATCCGCCGCCAAAAAATACTTTGCCCCGCGCGCGCTTTAGAGGTATATTGCCGCAATGCTACGCCCGCGCGCCACAACTTTAACCGTGCTTGCCTCGGATCTTGCCGCTCTTTTCCTGTCTTTTATGCTGGCTTACCTTGTGCGCATACAATTTCCTCCCTACACTTCGCTGTACCAAAATTTTCAACTTCTGCCCCTGCTGCTTTTATTTGTTCCAATTTACGCGGCCTTCAGCCTTTACCCGGGTTTTCTGCTGGCCGGCCCGGAAAAACTCAAGCTTTTGAGCATTGCCAGCACGTTGGGCGTGTTGTTTTTATGCGGCATGTTTTTTATGGATCAAAAGGGTATGTTGTTCTCCCGCTTCATTTTGTTGTTTTTCTGGATAATGACTTTAATTACCGTGCCCTTTTTCCGTTATTGCCTCAAAAAAATTTGCGGCCGCCTTTCCTGGTGGGGATACCCGGCTATACTGTTCGGCAAAAGCGAATTCGTCGAAAAAGTGGCCGGACAATTACAGGCCGCTCCCTGGATTGGTTATAAAAGCATCGGCATACTTACTCTGGACGAAGAGGCGAGGCCGGAAAACGGTTTTGAATCCTCAGCGCTTGACGGGGACAAGCGGAAAGCCGTCCGGCAGCTTATGGCCTTTAAACAGAAATATAACCCCGTCACGGCCATAGTTGTCATGGAAGGTCTGAAGGCCGGGCGCCTGCAATGCGTCACCAAACTGGTCAAGGCCAATCTTTTGCATATTATAATGCTGCCTGAAGAGCGTTTCAGCATCACCGTCTCCACAAGTCCGGCCATGTTTTGTTCGCATGTAGCCATAAGTATGCGCCAAAAACTGCTTAGTCCCTACCGTCTGCATATAAAACGCTGCATAGATCTGCTGGTCATAACGGCGGCCTCCTTGCCCGCGTTGCTGCTGTTTCTGCTGATATGCGCGGCCATAGCGCTGGACAGCCGCGGGGGAGTATTATACCGCCATAAACGCATCGGCCAGGGCGGGAAAGAAATAAAAATCTGGAAATTCCGCACCATGTGCAAAAACGCGGACGATCTGCTTGAGGATTACCTGCGGAAAAACCCCGCCTTGAAAGAGGAATGGTCTGATGCCCAAAAGCTTAAGCACGACCCGAGAATAACCAGGGTCGGGCATATTTTACGCAAAACAAGCATGGATGAGCTTCCGCAGATTATTAACGTGCTGGCGGGAGAAATGAGCCTGGTGGGGCCGAGGCCCATTGTGGAACAAGAGATCAAAAAATATGGCGAGGCCTTTGAGACATACATACGGGTAAAGCCGGGCATAACCGGCATCTGGCAGACCTCCGGGCGTAACGGTGTGACCTATGCGGACAGGGTGAGCATGGATGAACACTATGTAGCCAACTGGTCAGTCTGGATGGACATCTACACCCTGATCCGCACCATCCCGGAAGTCATCAAAGGTTCCGGGGCGTATTAGAGCAGTACAACATTTATAAAGATGAAACGGCTGTTCGAACCAACCATCTTTTTCAAGAAGGCGTTATTACTATGACCAAACTCGCTCCAGAAAACGCGTCGGGATCGGAACAAGGCGCTGCCCGCGATTTTATCCGCGCCCGGATAGAGCAGGAAATAAAACAGGGCAAGGTTGCTCCGGATCAGGTACAAACCCGTTTTCCACCGGAACCTAACGGTTATCTGCACATAGGCCATGCCAAATCCATCTGTCTCAATTTCGGCATTGCCCGTGAATTCGGCGGCAAGTGCAATTTACGCTTTGACGATACCAACCCGGTCAAGGAAAGCACCGAATACGTCAATGCCATACAGGAAGACGTGTCCTGGCTGGGCTTTTCCTGGAACGCGCAAGCGCGCTATACTTCCGATTATTTTGATCGCCTGTATGAATATGCCGAAGAGCTGATCAAACTCGGCAAAGCTTACGCGGACAGCCAAAGCGCGGACGACATACACCATACGCGGGGTACGCTGACCGAACCGGGCAAAAACAGTCCGTTCCGGAAGCGCGGCGTTGCGGAAAACCTGGATTTATTCCGGCGCATGCGGGCGGGAGAATTCGCGGACGGCGCGCATGTTCTGCGGGCCAAAATCGACATGGCTTCGCCCAATATGGTAATGCGCGACCCGGTTCTGTACAGAATACGTCACGCCCGCCATCACCGCACCGGCGACAAGTGGTGCATTTACCCCATGTACGATTACAGCCACTGCATTTCCGACGCCCTTGAACGGGTCACATATTCCCTGTGCAGCCTGGAATTTGAAAATAACCGCGAACTGTATGACTGGATACTGCGTACTCTGAACCTCTTTCCTTCGCGTCAGACTGAATTTGCCAGGCTGAACATGACCGGGGCCGTGCTTTCCAAGCGTAAACTCATCCAGCTCGTCACCCGGAAGCATGTTCGGGGCTGGGACGATCCGCGCCTGCCCACTATTCGGGGGTTACGCCGCCGGGGGTACACGCCGGAGGCCATCCGCGATTTTTGTGAGCGCATAGGCGTCGCCCGGGCTGACAGCCGGGTTGATTCCTCCATTCTGGACTTTTGCGCGCGCGAGCATTTGAACCGCATTGCTCCCAGGCTGATGGCCGTTCTTAACCCGCTCAAAGTCACCCTGGAAAATTACCCTGAAAACCGGACGGAATGGTTTGAAATGCCTCTGAACCCGGAAGACGCCGCGCAAGGTTCGCGTAAAACGCCGTTCAGCCGTAACCTCCTGATTGAGCGGGAGGATTTTATGCTGAACCCGCCAGGCAAATTCCACCGCCTGGCCCCGGGCAGAGAAGTGCGCTTGCGCTACGCTTACTATATTACCTGTAAAGAAATTGTACGCGACGAACAGGGTGAAATCACCGAGCTTGTTTGCTCCTATGATCCGGACAGCAAAGGCGGAAGTTCTTCTGACGGGAGAAAAGTCAGAGGAACCCTGCACTGGGTTTCCGCCCCGCATGCTGTAAAATCCGAAGTACGCCTCTATGAACGCCTGTTTGCCATGGATAACCCGGAAGAGAACCTGCCGGATGGAAAGGATTTTACCTTCAATATCAACCCCGCCTCTCTGAGCGTCACGGAAGGATATATGGAGCCAGCCCTGGCTGAATATGACGTTGGCAGCAAGGTGCAATTTGAACGCCTGGGCTATTTTTGCGTGGATAAAGATACGCGCCCGGAGCGCCGGGTCTTCAACCGCATCATCGGATTGAAAGATTCCTGGAGCAGGATAGCGGCAAAAAGCTGAAAGATATTTTTTTAACTAATTCCGTTTCTCAACCAAACATGCTTTTATGTTTTATTGAGAAACGGAATCTGCGACAGGATGTCGCGGCGAAGCGGCAGCCGTTAAACGGCATAGCCGTTTTACGGCTGGCGACAGCAGCGCTATGCGAAGCATTTCGGAGGCAAGGCGGAACTTGAGGCTTCCGCCGCAGCAGATACATCAAAACTGCATGGATGCAGTTTTGCTGTAGAAATGGTATAGTTGACCTTCACGGCAACAAAAAATACCATATTTTTTGAGGATGCGCCGGTTAATTCTTTATGGAGCGTTTCAAAATTAAATTGCTTTAAAAGCAAGGAGCAGGTCATGCAGCTAGCAGGAGCAATCACCGCCCTGGTTACCCCCTTCAGAAACGGCAAGGTGGATGAAGAAGCGTACCGGGAACTTATTGAATGGCAAATTGAACAGAAAATCGACGGTATTGTGCCCTGCGGCACCACGGGCGAATCCGCGACTCTCAGCCATGCCGAACATGAACATGTGATTGAAATTTGCGTTGACCAGGTGAAAAAGCGCATTCCGGTTCTTGCCGGAGCAGGTTCCAACAACACCACGGAAGCCATCAGCCTGCTGCGTTTCGCCAAAAAAGCCGGCGCCGACGCCGGGCTTATGCTTACTCCTTATTATAACAAACCCACGCAGGAAGGCGTTTTCCAGCATTTCAAAGCCATTGCCGCGGAAGTAAACCTGCCTATGGTTATTTACAATGTGCCCGGACGCACCGGGCTGAATGTGCTGCCTGCCACCCTGGCCCGCATGGCCAAAGAAATACCCACGGTTGTCGCCACCAAAGAAGCCAGCGGCAACATCGCTCAAATTTCTGAATGTATTGAATTTTGCGGCCCGGATTTTACTGTGCTGGTGGGCGACGATTTTGTTGTGCTGCCGGCCATGGCTATGGGCGCGAAAGGCGTAATTTCCGTAACTTCCAATATTGCGCCGCGCAAAGTACGTGATTTGTGCCAGGCCTATGTTGACGGAAATATCCCTCTGGCCCAAAAACTGCATTTTGAGCTTGCTCCGCTTAACCGCATCTGTTTTATTGAAACCAATCCCATACCCGTTAAAACCGCTTTGCATCTCATGGGCAAAATCGGCCCTGATTTTCGCCTGCCCCTGGTGGATCTTGCTCCGGCAAACGCTCAGGCTCTGCGCAAAACCCTGCAGGCAGCCGCTTTGGTCTAGTGCAATGTCACACTTAAAACTTCGCTTCGCTACGTTTGAAGTGTGAAGATCGCAAAGCAAAAAACGTGGTTTTTGCTTGGCTCCGCCGCCTTAAGGCGGCGCGCCGGGCTTGTTCGCCCGGCGTCAGTACGCTGTTCTATACGAACTTTTAAGTGTTACAGCGTACTAGTGCAATGTCACACTTCAACATTGAAATGTTGAAATGCTCTGATCCCCCGTAGCGGTCAAACCCCGGAAAACCCCGGCTTGCCGGGGTTTTCCGTCTTTTGCCGCGTCCGGTCAAATTTGCATCTTTACTTTGCCTGATTAGCAACTATTTATTAAAACGTATCTGGACAAGCTGCATTGCTTATTTTCTCAATTTCACAGGAGCAGTAGTATGCAAAAGCAAAATTTTCCGAAAATCATAATTGCCCTCCTTCTCGCCCTGTGCCTGCCGGCGGGCGCGGCCCGGGCGGGGCTCGGCGCGGTGCGCGACAGTATAAAAGAAGAATTGGCTGAAATCGGGGAAAATCTGAAAGAAATCCCGGATAAAGTAAACAGCATGATGCCCAGACCGGACTTCAAACTGCTGGTGAAGCAGGCCGGCCCGGCTGTTGTCAATATAAGCACGGAACGCACCACCGTCACCCGGCAGTCTCCCTTTTTCTTCGGCCCGGATCTCTTCCGGGGACACCCTTTTTTTGACGACGACGATATGAACGAATTTTTCGGCCCTTGGGGCGGCAGAAGCCAGCCCCAGCAAAAACGCCGGCAAAGCTCCATGGGTTCAGGATTCATAATCTCGCCGGATGGGTATCTGGTCACCAATAACCACGTGGTGGAAGGAGCGGAGATTATCCGCGTGAATTTCAAGGGAGCCACGGATAAAGACGATGCTTATGAAGCGGAAGTTATAGGCGCGGATAAGGAAACCGATCTCGCCCTGCTCAAAATAAAAACCTCCAAAGATTTGCCCTATATAAGCTTTGGCGATTCAGACGCTCTGGAAGTCGGCGAATGGGTTGTAGCCATAGGCAACCCTTTCGGCCTGGATAACACTGTAACCGCCGGTATTCTCTCGGCCAAATTCCGGAATATCGGCTCCAATACCCTGGTGCGCTTTTTGCAGACCGATGCCTCCATTAATCCAGGGAACAGCGGCGGGCCGCTGCTCAATATGGATGGCGAGGTTATAGGCATAAATACGGCTATTGCGGCCCAGGGCCAGGGCATCGGTTTTGCCATACCCTCAACCCTGGCCGGAAAAATTATTGATGATCTCAAGGCCAACCGCAAGGTCAGCCGCGGCTGGCTCGGCGTCAGCATCCAAAATATCGACGCTTCCACCGCCAAGGCTCTCGGCCTGCCCAAAACCAGCGGAGCGCTGATCGGCGGTCTTATCGCCGGACAGCCGGCGGAAAAAGCCGGCATAGAACCGGGTGACGTCATACTCGAAATCAATGGCAAAGAAATCGCCAACGCCGACGAACTGTTGCGCACCATAGCCGATATGAAACCCCAGGACACCGTTAATATAACGCTCTGGCGCGACGGAAAAACCCTGGATAAAAAAATTACCCTGGCTGAGCGCGGATCTGAGACAAGCGGCCCTGGCGATGAGGCTCCCATAATCGAAAAGAACACCAACCCCCTCGGCTTGCAACTGCGCCCCCTGAATGCGCAGGAAGCGGCGCGGCTGCGTCTTCCGGCCAATGAGGGAGGATTGCTGATTCTGCAGGTTGATCCGGACAAACTTGCCGCCAAGGCCGGAATACAGCGGGGCGACGTGATCATGGCCGTTGGGCGTATCTATGTCAAAGACGTGGAAACTTTCAACCGGCAGGTGCGTTCCATATCCGAAAAACAAGGAGCCGTGATGTTGCAGATGAACCGGAACGGGCAGCGCTTTATCCGTTCCATTGATCTTTCCGAGAAATAATTTTTGGTACGATAGCCGGCCCTCAAAAGGGCCGGCTAACCCGGTCGATTGCATCGACCGGGCGCGGCGAGAGGCGAGCCGCAAATTACTTGCGGCGTCCGCGCAGCGGCGCCTGGAGCCGGTGTGCCTTTCTGCATCAATTATATGTAACAGCGTGCCGGCCGCCGGGCGTAAAGCCCGGCGCGCCGCATTAAACCGCCTCAGAGCATTTTATTAACATTGAAAATGTTGAAATGCTCTGCAGGGATTTGTTCGCAAATCCTTGCCGCGAAATGCTTGCAGGCGAGCGAAAGCTCGTCGTTAAGCAAGCATTTCAAGCGTAAATTGCTCTAATAGGACAAGGCATGAATACTACCCTTACTCCAAGACAAATTGTCGTTGAGCTTGACAAATTCATTGTCGGCCAGCAGGAAGCCAAGCGCATGGTAGCCATTGCCATGCGCAACCGCTGGCGCAGGCAGCAGCTTCCGGAAGACCTGCGCGACGAAGTGGCCCCGAAAAACATAATAATGATCGGCCCGACCGGGGTCGGGAAAACGGAAATAGCCCGCAGGCTGGCGAAACTTTGCGGCTCTCCCTTTATCAAGGTTGAAGCCACCAAGTACACCGAGGTGGGCTACGTCGGGCGCGATGTGGAATCCATGATTCGCGACCTCATGGAGATAGGCGTGAACATGGTGCGTGACGAACAGAATCTGGAAGTGCGCGCCCAGGCTGAAAGCAAGGCCGAAGAACGCCTTCTGGATCTGCTCCTGCCCGGCGGAGGCCCGGGCAGCGCGCGCCTGGCCCGCAGCGAATATTCCAACAGCGAGCATATGCACAGCAGCGCGGAATCCCGTCCGCCCTATGCGCATAACGGCCAGACCGACGCCACCCGCGAAAAATTCCGCGCCATGTGGCGCAACGGGCAGTTTAATAATCGCGAAGTGGAAATGGAAGTTGAAGTCAACCAGGGGCCGCAGGTGGAAATTTTGGGTATGCCGGGCATGGAGCAGATGGGCAGCCAGTTTAAGGATATGTTCGGCAAAATATTTCCCAGCAAGCGCAAAAGACGTAATTTTAAAATCCAGGAAGCCTACGAAATTTTGCTGGCCGAAGAAAGCGAACGCCTGATTGACCAGGACAAAGTGGTGGAAATTGCCCGTGAACGCGTTGAGCAGACCGGGATCGTGTTTTTGGACGAAATAGACAAAATAGCCAACCCTGAATCAAGCCAGAGAGGCGGGGCCGACGTCTCGCGCCAGGGCGTGCAGCGCGACATTCTGCCCATTGTCGAAGGCAGTGTGGTAAGCACCAAATATGGTTCCGTCGTCACCGACCATATACTCTTCATTGCCGCCGGGGCTTTTCACTTCAGCAAGCCTTCCGACCTGATGCCGGAATTGCAGGGGCGTTTCCCCTTGCGCGTGGAACTTTCCGCTTTGAACAAAGACGATTTCCTGCGCATCCTGACCGAACCGCACAATGCCCTGACCATTCAGTATACCGCCCTGCTCGGAGCTGAAGGAGTCGAAATAGATTTCAGCCCGGAAGCTCTGGAAGAAATCGCGGTCTTTGCCGAAACCGTCAACAGACAGACTGAAAATATCGGAGCCAGACGGCTGTATACCATTATGGAAAAAATACTGGCTGAACTGTCCTTTAACGCGCCGGATATGCCGGGCTACAAAATGACCATTGACCGGAACTACGTCAAATCACAGCTTAAAGACGTGGAAACCGACGCGGATTTAACCAGATTTATTTTGTGATTTGACGCCAGTGCGCTGTAATACTTAAAAATATAGATAAAGCAGTGTACCAGCCGCCTTAAGGCGGCGGAGCGAGCCGGAAACCACTCAGCCGATCTTGAGCGAAGCGAAAGGCGGCGTCATTTCACAAATCGGCGAAGAGATCTTCACACTTCAAACGTAGCGAGCCGTCCTGTTGCTTCCGCTGACATTACAAAGCCTGGATCCGAATTCCGCGCGCCTGTGTTTGAGCATAGAAAAGTTTTTGCTGGAAGAGTCAGATTTTTCCCCGCAGGGTAAAGAGTTAATTCTGGCCTATTCCGGCGGCGCGGATTCCAAAGCCCTGTTTTTTATTCTGCTGGCTTTGCGTCCGCGCTTGCGTTTTACCCTGGCTCTGGCCCATCTGGATCACGCCTTCCGGGCAAGTTCAGCGGAAGAGCTTGAGGCTGCCCGCCTTCTGGCGGAGGAATACGCTCTGCCTTTTTACGGAAAACGCCTGGATGCGCCTGCCCCGGCCAACCTGAAATCCGCGCGCAAAATGGGCCTGGAGGAGGCCGGGCGTCTGGCCAGACAGCAATTTTTCACTGAAATCCGCAACCTGCCCGGCCTCCGGGCGGGCATCCCGCAATCGGGCGCCGAACGCTGGATAGTTACCGGACATCAGTTGAACGACCTGGCGGAAGATATTCTGATGCGTCTTTTACGGGGCGGCGGCTGGCCCGCTTTGGGCGGTATGCGGGCTGTTGACGCCAAAAATCATTTATTGCGCCCGCTTCTGCTTACTCCAAGGAAAAAACTGGAGGATTTTTTACTCAACCTGAAACAGGACTGGCTGCGCGACCCCATGAATGACGACCAGACTTTTTTGCGCAACCGGGTGCGAGCCAAAATTCTGCCGCTTTTTTTGCAAGAAAATCCCGCTTTTTTGAAGACTTGCGCTGAGTTATGGCGTCTGGCCAGACTGGATCAGACTCTGTTCGAGCAAGACCTGAGGCTTGCCCTTCCCGTCGGCGGCAAACTTATGTCCGATGCGGCACTGCGCACCATGCCCAAGGCTCTGCGCCTGCGCGCCTACAAGCAACTGCTGGAACAAAGCGGGCCGGGCCAGCCTCTGCTGCGTAATCTGCTGGCCCTGGACAAAGCTTGGGAAAAGCGCCGCTACGGAGCAACCACGCAATTTCCGGGCCGTAAAACAGTACAGGTTTCCCCACAGGGGCTGCTGTTTGGGGAACCCTGATCAATTTTCCCCGGCCCTGAACTTTCAAGCGCCGCCTTATACCATTTCCACATCAAAACTGCATCCATGCAGTTTTGATGTATCGGCCAAAGGCTTTAGCCAGTTGAGCGAGCGAAGCGAGTGAAACAATGGGCCACCCGCTATGCGGGTGGGGACATAAAGTTATACAAAGAACCACCTTTTCAATATTATTGGGA
>JAISBT010000177.1 GCA_031266055.1 Deltaproteobacteria bacterium | reverse complement strand
AAAAGCGGCAAGGGCAAGGGGCTTGAACGAAGAGAAAGCCGGCGCCTTTAGACGCGGGCCGGTAACAAGCCCTTATAGGGCTTGAGCAAACCACCCGCTATGCGGGTGGTTATGATTTGACGGCTATTTTACTTTTTGAGTCACATAAATGCGCATTTCCGTATTCAAAGCGCCGTCAGTTGTGGTGATTATACTTAAAAAGTTTCCCTTGGTGTATACCATGACGTTCTGTTTGGGGCCGCGGCTGCCGGAGTAAAACGACCAGCCGTCATTGGCCATGTAGCCTTCCATGGCGTTATTCAGGGAGTTTATTTCCACCCTGCCGCTATAAACATCCATGCCCAGCTTCACGTTGCCCGGGGCATAGACGATATAGCCTTCTTTGGTGGATTTCATTTCTTTGGGGATGGGCACGTCTTCAAAGGAACCATAATAGAATTCAGCCGGTTGTCCCTGCGCCGCGGGAGTTTCAGCGGCGTTATTATTGAATAATGCGCAACCGGCGCTCAGGGCGAGCGTAACCATAAGGGAAACGATAACGATAATTTTGCGGTGATTGGTCTTATAGATCATCTTTTTACTCCTCAAATGAAATCTGGTTTATATTAGCTTTGCCAAAAACGGTTAATAGTCAAGACATTTTTTAGAACAAATTAACACTGAACGGCATAATCCGCCCGGCGCGGATGTGCCGGCAAATCCTCAAAGCAATGCTTATGTCCAAAAACAGCGCCCTGTTAACCGAAGATTTTCTACTTTCTTCTTATGCCTATACTCTTCCGGAAGCGCTTATCGCGCAATACCCAAGCTCCGTGAGGGGAGCGTCAGGGTTATATGTCCTCAGGCGCGCCTGCCCGGATGCGCGCGGCGATGTCATCAGTAATTTTGACCATCTTATGGATTATTTACCCGATAAATGCCTTTTGGTCGCCAACAATTCCAGGGTAGTTCCGGCAAGGCTGTTCGGCCGTGGTTCTTCCGGGGGCAGGTTTGAATTTCTTCTGCTCACTCCAGCGTCTTTACTGGAAGCCGGGGCTTCCGGACTAACTTCCGGCCGACGTACGGCTATGGCGCAAGGCTTGCTGCGGCCAGCCAAAAAGTTCAAACCGGGCGTCAGGTATGAACTGGACGGAGGGGGGGCTTTTTATATTTCCGCCAAAGGTGAATTCGGACTGGTTGAAGCAAAGCTTGAATGGCCGGGACGTTTGCTTGAATACCTTGAACAGTACGGCCGTTTGCCGCTTCCTCCCTATATTAAACGCGCTCCTGTTCCGCAGGATCTGCTGCGCTACCAGTCAGTGTTCAATAGTCCCGGCAAGGCCGGTTCCGTAGCCGCGCCCACTGCCGGGCTGCATTTTACCGAGCAAATGCGCGGGCGCTTGTCGGAAGCCGGCCATACCCTCGCCGAACTTACCCTTTTTGTGGGTTATGGCACCTTCAGCCCTGTACGGGTTACAGATATCCGGGAGCATGTCATGCATCCTGAATATGTGGAGCTACCCGGACAAACCGTTCAATGCATACTTCAAGCTAAAAAAGAAAAACGCCCGGTGATTGCCATAGGAACCACCACGACCAGGGTTTTGGAAGGGTTGGCTGAAAAATTTTCTGAACAGGTAAACGGTGCTGAAGCTCCGTTGCTGAAACCCTGGAGCGGCTGGCTTAATTGCTTTATTTATCCGGGTAAACCCTTGCGGGTAATTGACGGTTTACTGACCAATTTTCATTTGCCGGAATCCACGCTGTTGATGTTGGTTTCAACACTTTGCGGAAGAAAGCGTTTGCTGGATGCTTATGCGCTGGCCGTGGAAAAACGGATGCGTTTTTTTTCTTATGGAGACGCAATGCTTGTTCTTTAGAGCATATTCACTTTGAGATTATCGCTTAACGGCGGGCAAAGCCCGCCTACGATAATCTCGTGGCAAGGGTTTGCAGGGCAAACCCTTGCCCGAAATTATCGCAAGGCGAACTTGCTTCAGCCGTTGCGACAGAGGAAGCTACGGATGAAGACAGCAACGATGCTTCAGCCGTTGCGACGGAGGAAGCTACGGATAGGGAAACGCTGATTTATTTCCTTGAGCGGGCTTTGCCCCCGCAGACTCCCTGGCAGGGAAATGATTCCTCCTGCACTCTCATTGTTATTTCAATGAGATATAATGAGGGGGTTCGGGGGAAATCATTTCCCCCGGCGGGGTTTGGGGCGGAGCCCCAATTAATCAGTGTATCCATAGCAGCAATGCTTCGCCGTCAAGCGATAATTTCAAGATTCCCTATAACAATCCTTTCAGCCCGTGATCACGCAGGGCGGCGTCACATTGTCCGAAGTGGTAAAACATATGCCCGATTACGCTGCTGATCGTACCGGCGTTAGTGCATGGCAGTTGGCGTCTGGCGGAAAACCCCTCATTCAGATCGCTTAGAGCCTGATCGTCAAGGGCAGCGGAGAATTTTTCCATGTAAAGATTCGCAGCTTTGACAAAACCGGTAATTTCGTCTTTTTCCGCCGGAGTATCCGGAATGTTGGCAAACATGACTACCTCCTGCGGATACAGAGGTTTTAAAAGCGGACTTTGCCCCTTCCCGGATAAAAAGAAATCAAAGCAGGCATACGTGTGGTAAACTTGCTGCCACACCGGAAAGCCGCCGATTTTTCCCGCCCAGATGTCCTGGGGGCAAGTTTCAATAAATTTTTCAAACAGGCCGTTTATTCTGGTGTAATTTGCCATCAGGCTGTTCACTATGTCTTTGCTCATGCTGATCTCCTTTGTTCCAGGTTTTTCGAGGTTAAACAGGGTAAATTTTGACGAACTTGCTTCGCCGTTAAGCGATAATCTCAAGCGCAAATGCGCCAGCCATGAAATTGAATAACCAATAGTTGACAGCTTGCCAAGAATAGCTGAAAAGAAATTGAATATTTTCCTTTTATTCTTCGTTCTTTTGTGGTCTGAGGGGGTATAGCCCGCCTCTTCAGTGCGGATATCCGTCCGGGCGGAAATCTGGCCTTCAGGATGCAAGCCTGGGGCTAAACGCAAGGCGCGTGGGCCTGAAAAGCCCACGTTGCAGTATTGCTTTTTGCGGGAACCTTTGTGTGCGATTCTGATGATAAAACTTTAAGTTCACCTGAGAATGACGCGGTGGATTATCTGGAAGCAGCGGAAAAAAGCGATGTTTTTTTGACTGCTTCCGATGAGCTTGTAACGCCGTTTGATCCTTTGCTTCCCGGTGATTCCGCAGATGCCGATACACAGGCTGATCCATACCAGCCTGCCGTTTCTGCCCGCTCTGTTGTCTCTTCGGGCAGTGTTGACATCCCCTGGCGGGGGTTACCCGTTGTAGCCGTCTCCGATCCTCCGGTTGCCGGTGTGCTTTTGGGCGTTCATGAGCTTCCGCGGCAAAATTGTCAAGCCTCTTCAGAGGCCTCCACCGGTGACGATAAAGCGGAAGACAAGGCAGAGCTGGTTTTGGGCGTTAAGTTCAGCCAATATGGAGCGATTTATTTTTTCAAGGCCGGCCAGGAAAAAATTAAAATCGGCAGCAAGGTGCTTGTGGACACGGATCAGGGCGTATTTCTGGCTGAGGTGGCTATCGCGCGCCGCTTGCTCCTGCCATTGCCCAAAATTCGCACGGAAGAGGGCTATGAAGTCGAAATTAAATCGATTAGGGGGCTTGCCATGCCGGAAGATATCGCCGCTGCCGCGGATAACCGGATTTTGGCCGCCAGCGCGCGTCTTTACTGTAAGGAATGTATACGCAGCCGCAACCTTGACATGAACCTGGTAGATGTGGAGGTTTTACACGATCGCAGTAAAATCATTTTTTACTTTACCGCGCCCACGCGTATAGATTTTCGAGAGCTGGTTAAAGACCTGGTGCGTAATTATCATACCCGCATAGAACTGCGCCAGATTGGAGTGAGGCATGAAACCCAGATGCTGGGCGCGTTGGGTAACTGCGGCATGACCTGCTGTTGCCGGCGTTATTTGCGTAAATTTGCGCCTGTAACTATTAAAATGGCTAAAGAACAAAATTTATTCCTGAATGTGACCAAGCTTTCCGGCATCTGCGGGCGCTTGCTTTGCTGCCTTTCGTATGAGCAGGAAAACTATGACGAATTTCACAAGCGCTGCCCTAAAATCGGCAAAAAATTTATTACTGACCGTGGAACAGTTAAAATTATGCGGGCCAACCTTTTCAGGCAATGTATCGTTATTCAGGATGAAGCCGGCCAGGAGAGCGAGCTTCAGCTTGATGAGTGGGAAGGCTTGCATCCGGTGCGTCTGGAAATACCGGGACAGGATGAACTTGGCGGCAAACCCAGAGGGCTGCGCGAAGCGCGATCCGGTTACCCGGAAAACCGGCAGAATAGTTTTCCTGCTGAACCAGAAGCTTCAGGCGAACAAGCCCGGAGCAAATCTTCTGATGCCGCGGCAATGGAAATTTTGCCTTCCGCCGCTGCGCCGGCGCAGTCCGGGAGTGAACCGCGGAATGGGCAACCGGAGCCGGCCGGGGCGTTTACCGCGCTTCAAGAAGAAGACCCGGTTGCTCCCGCGGAGGACATTCTTGATGCTTCGCCGGAGGCGTTTGTGGAGGCTCAGGCGCGGGAAGCGGAAGACAAGTCTGTTTTTGGGTTGCCCGGTTCGCGTTATGCGGAGGCATCCGCCAGGCGCAATACAAAAAATAAGAGCTTTAAGCAGCATAGACATAGACGTTGAGCAATTTTGCTTTGAAAGTTCCTTCCCGGCCGGCAGGCGGCAATTTTAAAAGGAAATTATGATGAGCGGTAAAGCTTCTTTTTATATAACTACGCCGATATATTATGTTAATGCCAAGCCGCATCTCGGACATGCGTATACGAGTACGGTTGCTGACTGCATTGCCCGTTTTCATCGAGCTTTGGGCGAAGATAGTCTGGTGGTTACAGGAACGGATGAGCATGGCGACAAAATCGCCCAGGCCGCCGATAAACAAAAAATATCGCCACAAGAGCTGGCCGATAGCGTCAGTGCTGAGTTCAAAGGGCTTTTACCTTTTCTGGGGGTTGAAAATTTCCGTTTTATCCGGACAACAAATCAAAAGCATAAAGCGCTCGTTCAACAATTCCTGCAAATCGTTTATGACAAGGGAGATATTTATTTTGGCGAGTATGGCGGTTATTACTGCACAGGATGCGAACGCTTTTATACGGAAAAAGAGCTTGAAAATGGGCTTTGCCCGCAACATCTTGCTCCGCTGGATTTTATAAGCGAGAAAAACTATTTTTTCCGGATGTCCAAATATGCCGGCTGGCTCAGGCAATATATAACCGAACACCCGGATTTGATCCAGCCGGAGCGTTATCGCACGGAAGCCCTGGCTTTATTGGACTCCGGCGAACTTGAAGATCTTTGCATCAGCCGCCCGAAAAGCCGCTTGCAGTGGGGCGTTGAACTCCCGTTTGATCATAATTTTGTTTGTTATGTCTGGTTTGATGCCTTGCTGAGTTATATTTCGGCACTGGATTGGCCAGAAGGGGACGATTTTAAAAATTATTGGCCGGTGGGACAGCATCTTATAGCTAAAGATATTCTCAAACCGCATGCTGTTTTTTGGCCGACCATGCTGAAGTCAGCGGGGGTGGAAATTTACCGGCGTCTTAACGTGCATGGCTATTGGCTGATGCGGGATGCCAAAATGTCCAAATCGCTTGGAAATGTAGTTGATCCTTTGCAGATTATTTCATGTTACGGTTTAGATGTTTTTCGGTATTTTGTGCTGCGGGAAATGCATTTTGGAAATGACGCGTCTTTTACGGTTGAAGCCTTGATAACGCGCCAGAATGCCGACCTTTCCAATGATTTGGGCAACCTTTTTTCACGTGTTCTGGCCATGGCGGACAAATATTTCGGGGCTGTCGTTCCCGCGCCGGGCGTTTATGAGCAACCGGAAATTGAGCTCCAGACGTTGGCCGGGACAACGCTGCAAAATTTTCAAACTTTATTTGCTGCTTGCCGGTTTGCCAATGCTTTGGAATGCTTGTGGGAATTTATCCGCGCTTTGAACAAATACGTGGATTTTTCCGCTCCCTGGGTGCTTTTTAAAGAAAATAAACAGGAAAAGCTGGCTACGGTGCTGTATATGCTGCTGGAAAGTCTGCGCAAAGTGGCTTTGAATTTATGGCCGGTCATGCCGGGCAGTTCCGTAAAAATGCTGGAGCAGCTCGGGCTTGGCCTGGATCCCGCCAATCTGGATATCAGTCGTGAAATCGAAAACTTTGGCTTACTTACACCTGGGCTTGCGCTGGCTAAGCACTCAAACCTTTTTCCACGTTTTGATCTCAAGAAGCCGGATGAGCAGGCGGAAGCAGACAGGGGCGCGGACACTGTTCCCGCGTGTACCTTCGCGGATTTTCAAAAGCTTGATCTGCGGGCGGGAACTATACTTACGGCTGAGCAACACCCGGACGCCGACAAGCTTTTATGCCTGCAGGTAGATTTGGGAGAAACCAAGCCCAGAAGCATTGTGAGCGGCATCTCGGAATTTTATGCTCCGCGGGAGATCATCGGCCGGCAGGTAGTTGTGGTGGCCAATCTTCCCACGCGCAAGATACGCAAAGTAGAGTCACAGGGTATGCTCCTTACGGTTCAGGATGAAACCGGT
This sequence comes from Deltaproteobacteria bacterium, assembly GCA_031266055.1. Taxonomy (GTDB): domain Bacteria; phylum Desulfobacterota; class Desulfovibrionia; order Desulfovibrionales; family Desulfovibrionaceae; genus WRHT01. The sequence continues at coordinate 1,949 of JAISBT010000177.1, read as the reverse complement.
CTTTGCCTGGTGGCGCCTTCGGACGTCAAAAAACCCGGCAGCAGGGTATCCTGAACAATAAAGCGTCTCCTTTTCCATACCGCGCTGGCGCAGCCGAATACCGCGCTGGTGCGGTTTAATTTTTAGACGCCCTCCGGCGTTTGACGTCGAAACTTGTTTCGCCGTCGCCTGCGGAGTGGGCGACATGCTCCCGGCATGCGGATTTTTTCAGTCAAAATTTTCTTCCACACCCAGTTTGGTTAATAATTGCGCAAGTTCAGCCTGCGAGGAGTAACTTATGCTGAGGCGTCCCCGGTCTGCTCTTCCGCTGATTTTTACCGGAAGTTTAACCGCCAGGGACAATTTATGCTGTAGCTGCATGAGAGTTGCGCTTTGAGGCTTTTTATTCCGCTCGCCTTTGTCCGTTTCCGACCGGGTTGTTTCCAGCTCTTCCGGGGCCGCCTGCGGCGCAGTGGCGGATATATCTTCCAAGTTGGCGCCTGGGCTACCGGGCGGGTTTACCGCCGGTTCCGGCAGTGAACCCGCGGGACGGTCTGAAGAACTCTCCGCCGCTTCCCGGGCGTCGCCGGATATCTTCTGTTCCACGTCGGTCATAGCCTGCGCTGCCCTGGCCTTTTTCATTCTGGCTTCATAGGCCAGGGCTTCAACCTCTCGTACCGAGAGTTTTTTTTCCAGAATTAGTTTGCGCATGCTTTCTCTTTCTGTGTGGTCTTCAAATGCCAAAAGGGATCTGGCATGCCCAGGGCTTATTTTACCGTCGCGCAGGTTTTTTTGGGCGTTTTCAGACAGCGTTAACATTCGTAAACTGTTGGCGACGGCACTGCGGCTTTTCCCCAGTTGTTTGGCCAGATCATCCTGACTCAGGCCAAAGTCCTCTTTTAGCCTTTGCAGGCCCGTGGCCTCTTCCATGGGGTTCAAGTCTTCCCGCTGCAAGTTTTCTATAAGGGAAAGAGCCAGAGATTGCGCGGTGGAAAGTTCCTTTATAAGCACAGGAAGTTCTGTCAGCCCGGCCAGCTTTGCGGCCCGCCAGCGCCGTTCGCCGGCAACGATTTCATATTGATCCGCAGTCTGTTCCGGAAGATCACCGGACACCGGGCGGACTAAAATCGGCTGCAGCAGTCCTTGTATGCGAATGGAGTCTGCCAGGTCGTAAATGGCTTCTTGTTCAAAATCTTTGCGCGGTTGATTGGGGTTGGGAACAATGGTGGTTATGGGGATTATTTTTGCATTGGTGAGACTTTCAGTCGAGGAGATGTATTCACCTTTGAAGGGAAAATCATTTTGGAGCAGAGCGCTAAGCTCTTTGCTCAGACCTTTGGGATCGCCGACCATGTGTATGCTCCTTGTAGAATAAGTGCTACGGCTTGCGTAAAATTATTTCTTTGGCCAAGGCTAAATAGGCTTCCGCACCTTTGGATTTTACATCGTAATGGATTATGGAGCGCCCGTGGCTGGGCGCTTCCGACAGGCGTACATTGCGCGGGATGATGGTTTCCATCAGCAGATCCGGCAAGCATTTACGCACTTCATTTTTAACCTGTCTGGCCAGTTTATTGCGAATATCATACATAGTCAGCACTACGCCCAAAATTTTAAGCTCCGGGTTAAGGCGTTTTTTGACCAGTTCTACCGTCTGCAATAGTTTGACAATCCCCTCAAGGGCAAAAAATTCGCATTGGAGGGGAATCAGCAGTTCCCTGGACGCGCACAATGCGTTTAAGGTCAACAGGCCCAGCGATGGGGGGCAATCAATAATGATATACTCGAATTTATGACTAATGGATTTGAGTATTTCGGTCAAATAAAATTCTCGGCCCATTTTATCCACCAGCTCCAGTTCCACCCCGACTAAATCCGTAGAAGAAGGCAGCACGGAAAGATACGGGATGTTGCTGGAATGAAGAGCTTCATCAGCGCGGGCCGGGGTAAAAAACACCGAATACAGGTTA
>JAISBT010000176.1 GCA_031266055.1 Deltaproteobacteria bacterium | reverse complement strand
TTTGCTGGTTTCCATAGAGGAGGGGGTACACCCGGCTCCATTCCGAACCCGGAAGTTAAGCCCTCCATCGCCGATGATACTGCATATTCATGTGTGGGAAAGTAGGTCGAGACCAGCTTCAAACAAAAGCCCCCGGCTTCGCGCGCGGGGGCTTTTTGGTTGGAACGTTTCAACGGAGGCTGAATTTGTTCTTCCTGCTGTGTTCCACATCTGTTTTTGCGCTCGGCGGTATATGCTCTTTTTTTGCGGGGCGGGGTAAAGCCGCCTGTTTCACCGGCGCGCTTGCAGCGGTTTTAGCTTCCCTTCTCGGACTCATTCCGACCGCGCGCGTTTTGCTTGGCATGGCGCGTTCCGAACCCGCGCACTATGCCATTGATTTGGGGCCGCTTCCCCTCGGGCGGGCCTGCCTGCAACTGGACGCGCTCTCCGCTTTCTTTCTCCTGCCGACGCTGCTGCTCGCCGGGCTGTGCGCAATTTACGGGTTCAGCTATTTGACCCGCACGCCGCACGCGGCAAAACCGGCAGCGACTCATACCATTTCGCCGCAACATCCTGTCACGGATTCCGTACACCACCTGGGCGCGCACTGGCTTTTTTATAACTGGCTTGCCGCGGGCATGGTTTTGATGCTGGCGGCGGCTGACGCCTTTATGTTTTTGCTGGCCTGGGAATTCATGTCGCTTGCTCCTTTTTTCCTGATAAGCCTGCACGACGAAGAAGCCAATGTACGCTCCGCTTCCTGGATTTATCTGGTGGCCGCGCATTTGGGGGCGCTTTGCCTGCTGGCTCTGTTCGCGCTTTTATCCATACAGGCCGGAGGCGAGTTTTCTTTCAGCGCCTTTACGCAAATCCGCCCGTCCGGGAGCCTCGGCCCGCTCTTCGTACTGGCTCTGCTCGGTTTTGGAACCAAGGCCGGGATTGTCCCCCTGCATGTCTGGCTGCCCGAGGCGCACCCTGTCGCCCCCAGCCATGTTTCCGCCTTTATGTCCGGGGCGATGATCAATGCCGGCGTCTACGGTCTGCTCAGATGTTTGACTTTTCTCGGGCAGCCTGAAGAATGGTGGGCCTTCCCGCTCATCGGCGCCGGGGCTGTTTCCGCCTTTGCCGGCATACTCATGGCCGTAACCCGGCACAACATCAAAAAATCCCTGGCTTATTCCAGTGTTGAAAATATGGGCATCATCCATCTGGCCGCCGGGTTCGGCCTCCTGGCGACCGCCACCGGCAGCCTTACCCTGGCCGCCCTGTGTTTTACGGCCGCCTTGCTGCATCTTTTCAACCACGCCCTGTGCAAATCCTTGTTATTTCTATCCGCCGGGTCAGTGTTAAGCGGTACGGGCAGCGCGTCAATAAACGATCTCGGCGGACTGCAAAAGCGCCTGCCGGTTGCGGGGTGCTGCTTTGCGCTCGGCGCGGCCGCAATCAGCGCTCTTCCTCCTTTCAATGGTTTTGCGGGAGAATTTTTGCTTTACCTTTCCCTGGTTATGGGCGGCGCTCAAGGAAACTTCACCGGGGCGGTCTACTGGGCCGGACTGGTGGTTCTGTCCGCCACCGGCGGGTTTACCCTGCTTTGCTTTGCCCGCCTGTACGGACTTGCCTTTCTGGGAGAAGCGCGCTCCACGGCGGCCGAAACCGCGGAAAAAACCCCTCTCCCGGAACGCATCCCCCTGCTCATACTGTCCGTTCTCTGCCTCGGTTCGTCTCTCGCCGCGCCGGTTTTAGCCGATTTTACCGCCCGGCGCATTGTACCTTCCATTATGCTCAATTACAAAACCGCGGCTATACCCCCGGGCGTCGTCAACCCGGTTTTCTCCATTGATCCGCCTGCCCTGCTCCGCTCGATCAACGGCATCTTCCTGCTGTTTTTACTGATAGTTTGCGCCGCGCTCTTCCTCCGCCGGCTGCTCCTGCGCGGGAGAAACATTACGGCTTCCCCCACCTGGGATTGCGGCTATGCAAAGCCAAGTGCGCGCATGCAGTATTCCGGCGCCTCGTTTGCGCAGCCGGCTGTTTTTTTTATGAACAGCATACTGCATGCCCGGGTGCGCCTGCCGAAAATCAGCCAGTATTTTCCAACCAGCGCTCAGGCGTATATACGCTGCAATGACCGCGTCAAGGACGGCTTTTTCCGCAACCTGTTCCTGTTTTGCCTGGGCATAGCCAACTGGTCCAAGCGCCTGCAGCATGGCCGGGTAAACGGTTATATCCTGTATATTCTGTTGACCCTGGTAGCTTTGCTGGCCTGGAAGGTAGGCGGCGTATGAGCGCGTCTCTCCACCTGATCCTGGCTTTTGTCCTGGCTCCGCTGCTTCCGGGCATTATCGGCAAAGTCAAGAGCTGTTGCGCGGGGCGCAGCGGCAAGCCCGTTCTCCAGCTCTATTTTGACCTGGCCAAACTACTGCGCAAGGGGGCCGTATATTCGCGCGGCACAAGCTGGGTGTTCAAAGCCGGGCCTCCGGCGGCCCTGGCCGCCACCATTGCCGCCCTGTGCCTTTTGTCGCCCCTGGATCAAAACGGCCCGCTTTCCTTCGAAGGAGATTTTCTGCTGGCGGCCTATCTTTTGGGTATGGCGCGTTTTGCCGTTATCCTGGCCGCTCTTGATACAGGTTCATCTTTTGAAGGCATGGGCGCTTCGCGTGAAGCCGTTTTTTCCGCTCTGGCCGAACCGGTATTTCTTTTGGCGCTTATGCCGCTTGGCCGCATAAGCGGTTCTTTTTCTTTGGCCTCCATGTTTTCCGTGCATATCTGGAGCGCGCAAAGCCTGGACAAGCCCGCGCTTATTCTGTCCGCCGCCGGTCTTTTTCTGATCTCCCTCGCTGAAAATTGCCGGATCCCCGTGGACGACCCCAATACGCACCTGGAATTGACCATGATCCATGAAGTGATGGTTCTTGATCACTGCGGGGTGGATTTAGCCTTTATCGAATATGCCGCGGCCCTGAAACTCTGGTTTTTTTCCGCCGTTGTCGCAAGCCTGCTCCTGCCTTCCATGGCCGTAACCCCCGGCGGGATCATCCTTGTGGCTGTCGGCATCGGTTTTACGGAGTCAATCATGGCCCGCCTGCGCCTCATCAGCGTGCCGCGCCTTATCTGCCTGGCCGGCGCCCTGGCCGCTCTGGGCTGCCTGCTCTGCCTGAGGTAACAGCATGTCCCTGACCCTCTTCATTTTATCCCCCTGGCTGCAAGCCGCCATAGGTTTGATTCTGATCATCAACCTGGGGCTGCTCGCGGCGGAACGCCAGCAGATCTGCATACGCCTGCTGACCCTGCAGGGTTTTGCCGTTTCGTTGATTCCGGTGTTGCTCGCGGACGCGCCAAGCGGCGTACCCTGGTCTTTAATGCTGACCACGGCTGTATTTATGCTCATAAAGGGGTTCTTTCTCCCCTTCATGCTGAAAAAAGCGCATAAAACACTGGGCCAGTCCGCTCCGACCCCTCCCCAACTCGGGTACAATTTGTCCGTTTTAGCCGGGTTTTCCGGTTTCGCCTTTTCCCTTTGGCTGGCCGGACGCTTGCCGGCTCCGGCGAATCCTACTTTTCTCGCCCTGTTCGCCCCGGCTTTCGCCACCATACTCGCGGGCCTCCTGCTCATTGTAACCAGACGCAAAGCTCTCACGCAAATCATGGGATACCTGGTCATGGAAAACGGCATTTTTTTATTGGGAGTGCCGCTGGCCAGGCACGAGAGCTTCTGGCTGGAACTTTCCATTTTACTGGACGTATGGGTCGGCATATTTGTGATGGTTTTAGCCCTGTACCACCTGAACCGGACGCTCCACACCACGGATGTCGGCCGCATTAATTCTCTCCGGGATTAGCCGTGCTGGCGGCTCTGGTCATTTTACCCTTTTTTGCGGCCGCGCTGGCCTTTTTTATCTATAACCCCAAAATACGGCGCGCGCTTTTGCCGCTGACCTCCATTATCGAATTCGCCGCCGCCCTGCTCTGCCGCAAGCAGGGTTCCACAGCTCTCTGGAACATCCTGGCTCTGGATGATCTGGGCTTTCTTGTCCTGACGCTCACCTGCCTGCTCTTCTTTGTAATTTCGTTGTACGCGGTGGATTATCTGGCCTATGAGGGCGAATACGGCGTACACAAACGTAACCGCCTGCATTTCACCAATGTTCCGGAAGCTGTTTTCACCGCCTGTATGCTGCTTTTTCTCGGTTCGGCGGTACTGGTGACCCTGGCCTGCCACCTCGGTCTGCTCTGGGTGGCCATTGAGGGAACCACCATCGCCTGCGCGCCGCTGATTTATTTTCACCGTACTCCGCAATCACTGGAAGCGACCTGGAAATACATCATCATCTGCTCTGTGGGCATCGCCTTCGCGCTTTTGGGCAACTTTCTGCTGGATGTGGCCTGGCAGACCAAGGATACCCCGCCCATACCCATGACGCTGTCCGATATGCTGCGCACCGCCTCCGGGGTTAACGCCCCCTGGTTCAAGGCAGCTTACATTTTTATTTTTATCGGATACGGGGTCAAGATGGGTCTGGCGCCAATGCACACCTGGCTGCCGGACGCCCACAGCGAAGCGCCGTCGCCCGTTTCCGCCCTCCTTTCCGGAGCTTTGCTCAATTGCGCTTTCCTGGGCGTACTGCGCCTGCACCAGTTAAGTCTGGCGGCCGGTTTCGGCAGTTTCAGCCAGGAGCTTTTTGTTCTCTTCGGCCTTCTGTCCATGCTGACAGCTACCCTGTTTATTGTGGGGCAGGCGGATTTCAAGCGTATGCTGGCGTACTCCAGCGTGGAACATATGGGCATACTGCTTCTGGGCGTGGGCATCGGGGGTTTGGCGGCACACGGCGGCATGCTCCAGCTGGTATGCCACTCTTTGACCAAGGGGGCGCTGTTTTTGCTTGCCGGAAACATCCTGCGCGTCTATCACGTCAAGATTATTTCCCAAATTTCCGGCCTGGGCAAAGTTTTGCCCTGGAGCGGCGCTTTATGGCTGGCGGGATTCCTGGCTGTGGCAGGTTCTCCGCCTTTCGGCATTTTCGCTTCAGAATTCATGATTTTGCGCGCCATGCTGCAAAAGGGGTTCGGCCTTGTGCCGCTCTTGTATTTGCTTTGTCTGGGAGCCATTTTCGTGGGCATGGGTTTAGCCTGTCTGCGTATGTTTTTGGGAACTATCCCCGCGGATCTGCCCGCTCCCAATGTCGGCACGGAAAAAGAGCGGCTGTTGTTCGTGCTGCCCCCGTTCATTTTGCTTTTGCTGTGCGCCGCACTGAGCCTGTACCAGCCGGAATGGCTCAAGGATATTTTAAGCGCGGCGGCGCTGCATTTAATTACATAGCCAATGCTGAAAAAATCGGGAAACCTTGAATGGCGCAATTTATTACTTTGACCAACGGGGGCAGCTGCCCGGCGGAAGCCGTACCCGTCCTGCGATATGACGATTTCGCGGCCTGCCTGAAAGACGAAGTGCATGCCGGAGCCGGAATTTGCTCTTTTTTCGGCGTTCCGCATGCCCGGCAGCTACGCCTGTACATCGTGCTGGTCAAAAAGGACGAGGCAACGCTGGCGGCGGGCGCAATGGATGTAGGGCAAAGCTATGCCGCGCTTACGCCGGAATTTCCAGCCCTGCACCTGTTTGAACGCGAAATTTATGAACAGTTCAGCGTCCTGCCCCAAGGGCACAGCCGGCTGAAGCCTGTCCGTTTTGACGGTACAGACAGCCCCCAGGTCGGCGACATGGATTTTTTCAAGGCGGAAGGGAATGACGTCCACGAAGTGGCTGTCGGACCTATCCACGCCGGAGTCATTGAATGCGGGCATTTTCGTTTTCAGTGCCTGGGCGAAATTGTCCTGCACCTGGAAATATCTCTGGGTTACCACCATCGCGGCCTGGAAGCCTGTTTTAACCAAAACCCGCAAAAAAACGCCCTGCCGCTCATGGAAACCCTGGCCGGCGACAGTTCCATCGCCCACGCCTGGGCCTTTTCAACGCTCCGGGAAAGCCTGAACCACACCGCAGTCACCCGGCGCGCCCAAACCATAAGAGCCATTGCCCTGGAACTTGAACGCCTGGCCAATCATACGGGAGATTTGGGCGCCCTGGCCGGTGATATGGGGTACCTGCCCACCGCTTCTTTTTGCGGGAGGCTGCGCGGTGATTTTCTGAATATGACCGCCATGCTCTGCGGAAACAGGTTCGGGCGGGGGCTGGTCGCCCCCGGCGGAGTCAATTTTGACCTGGAGGAGGCTTTATGCCTGCATTTGGAAAAAAAGCTGCGGCCGGCCGCCAGAGACGTATATGGCGCCGTTGATCTTTTATGGGAAACCCCTTCTGTAACCAGCCGCATGATGGAAATTGGAGTGGTGCCGGAACAGGCCGCCAGAGACCTCGGACTGGCCGGCCCGGCAGCCCGCGCCTCCGGTTTACGCCGCGACGTACGCATAACGCACCCCCTTCCCGGCCTTCAGGAAAGCCAACTGACCATGCAGGTGGAAAAATCCGGCGATGTTTACGCCCGCGCTCGCATCAGGCTTGACGAAATACACGAATCCGTTTCCTTCATCCTGCGCGAACTGGGCGGATTGCACGGACAAGCGGAGCCTTTACGCGCCGGATCGGCCGGCGCGCCCGGAGTTTACGGCCGGCCTTCCACCTTCGGCGCGGCGCTGGTGGAAGGATGGCGGGGAGAAATATGCCACACCGCCCTGACTGACGCGGCAGGGCGTCTGCAACGCTATAAAATAGTCGACCCTTCCTTCCGTAACTGGATCGGGTTGGCCCTGGCCATGCGCGGCGGGCAAATTTCCGACTTTCCCCTGTGCAACAAAAGTTTTAACTTGTCTTACTGTGGTGTTGATTTATAATTCCAGTTCTTTAACCGGGCCATATTATGCTGCATGGTTTAATTGAACGTCTGCGCCAAAAAAAACGCACCGCCGCCTACCCGGGAAAACCGCCGGTTTTACCGGAACGCTTCCGGGGACTCCCGCTTATTGCGGAAGCAGCCTGCCAAACCGGAAGCTGCGGCAAAGCCTGCGCCTCCGCCTGCCCCACCGGGGCCATACAGACGCATGACAACGGCCTGAGCCTGGATCTGGGTTTATGCATTTTTTGCGCCGCCTGCGCAAGCGCCTGCCCGCATGCGGCCATTTCTTTTTCCCGGGAATACCGCCTGGCCGGCACCAGCCGCGAGCATCTGGTTATCCGCGCGGGACGCTGCGGGCAAGCGGAGGATAACCCGGGCGACATCCCGCTGCTTGTTCCCCTTGACCGCAAACTGCGCTCCATGTTCAGCCGTTCATTGAAACTGCGCGAAATTTCCGCTGCCGGCTGCAATGCCTGCGAAGCGGACTGCAATGCGCTGGGGAATATTTTGTTTGACGTGCAGCGCTTCGGCATTGATTTTGTCGCCTCGCCCCGCCATGCCGACGCCCTGCTCATTACCGGGCCGCTGCCCAAAAACATGCGCCTGGCCGTGCAAAAATGCCACGCTGCCGCGCCTAACCCGAAAATCATCATTGCAGCCGGAACCTGCGCCATCTCCGGCGGGCTTTTCCGCAACCTGAGCGGCCAGGGAAAAGGTGTGCCTGAACTTTTCAAACCCGACCTTTATATACCCGGCTGCCCGCCGCACCCCTTTACCATTCTTGACGGCCTGCTGCGGCTGTTGGGCAGAATTTAGAGCGTTTTAACATTGAAAATGTTGAAATGCTCTGACGGCGGGTACCGCCGCCCGCCCCGCAGGCGAAACTTGCTTCAGCCGTTGCTGCGCAGCAGCTTATGGATGAAGACAGCAGCGATGTTTCACCGTCAAGCGCCGGAGGGAGCGTCTCAAAGTTAAATTGCCTTAAGGGAGGGTGAACAACCTATTGAAACATTACAGGTAATTTTTTTTCATACCTCGGCCTACCTTTGTGTCCCGCTGTTCCAAAGAAGCTCACAAGACCGGAGGATGCGGATCACGGTTCATTATTTCTTCTTTGCGCTTCGCAGACCATGTCCGATTATCCAAAGCGCGGCCTTCGACGGATTGCCGGTCGTCCAGCCGTCAATGATTTGCCGCGCCTTTTGCGGGTAATCCTTATACAAATCATTCAAGTTATTTCCAACGCTCTTTTGCACGAACCGGGAATCATCATCTTTCAGATTGGTGAGAATCCGGACATAAATATCGAAGTGTCGCACAGCGACATCAAGTTTCTTCGCCCACGGCAATCGAATACGTAACCCCTCACTGGACAGCCTCCGAACGTGAACATTGTCGCTCTTGCTCCATTTCTCGACAACTTTCAAAACAGTTTCAGGGGCATATTGCAAAAGAGGCCGTACGGCAAATTCACCGGTAAACCGCTTCGTCAATTCCTCAATAAATTCAAGGGAATCTTCAACGGATTCAATGCCCCTGCGTTCAACATATCGGCCAATCGGCCACAGCCACCAACCATCAGTAAACATCCCCGAATCGGTTTTCAATTCGTCGCCGAGTATTTTGCGGAGGATATTCAGACTTTCCCGGTAGTCTGATGGTAACAATGTATCAATGGCATGGGCGAACAAATTCATGCGCTCGGAAAACTCCTGGTCTTTGAGCGTTTGGCCGATGCCTGCGAGAAATGCTTCATCCGCAAATGCGGGATAAACCGTCTTTATCTTGTCTGAAATAAGACGCGCATACTCCAAGTTGTAATAGTTTTTGAATTTCATATAGTTACCGTACGCTTAAAACTTCACTTCGTTGCGTTTGAAGTGTGAAGATCGCCAAGCAAAAAACATCGCTTTTATATCGGGCTATATCAGCTTCAAGGAGTAAGGGCCAGCCGGAAACCGACAGAGTCACCACGGATGCCCGGCGGGCGGCTGCCCCGGAAGGCGGAGCGGCAGTATTCCGCCGGATTGAACCAACTGCCGCCGCGCGCCACGCGGTTCGCGCCGGAGGACGGCCCTCCGGGGTCAGTGCCGCGGGAATTGGAGTAATACCGCTCCCCATACCAGTCCTGCACCCATTCCCAGACATTCCCGTGCATGTCGTACAAACCCCAGGCATTGGGCGGCTTCCGGCCCACAGGATGCGTTGATCCCGAAGTTCTGTTGCCGTACCACGCATAGCGCCCAAGCTGCCCGGCATCATTGCCGAAGCTGTAGGCGCCCGAACTCCCGGCCCTGGCCGCGTATTCCCACTCCGCCTCCGTGGGCAGGCGGTAGCGGTTGTGCCCTTCCCGCCGGTTCAGACGCTTGATGAACTCCTGCGCGTCATTCCAGGACACCTGTTCCACAGGATTGTTCCGGCCCTTGAAATAGCTGGGGGAACTCCCCATCACCGCCGCCCACTGCGCCTGCGTCACCTCGTATTTGCCCAGATAAAAGGGCTTGCTGATCGTCACCCGGTGCTGCGGTTTTTCGCGGTCAAAGGCGTCCCCAGAGTTCTTGTCCGCGCCCATCGTAAACGACCCCGCCGGGATCAGCACAAACTCCATGCCAATATTGTCGGTGTAGTTTTTTTGGGCGGCACAGGCTATGCCCGGCGGGCCGGAGGCAGCCGCAATCACCGTAATCCAGAACAAAAGGAAGCCGGTACGGAGAGTTTTCATTGAGTTTATACTCCTTGACGCGTGTTACGTCGAAAAGCCGGACTTGCTCGCCTGGCGGCCAAATTGATACAAAAAGGATATAGCATAGCGGATATCCTGTATACAAGCCTTGCCGATCTTTGCTTTTTTCATAAAAATACGCTAAAAAATCAAAAATTCCGCGGATAAATTTGCAATGCGCAGCAAAAACCAAAAAACAGTGGACAGGCCATGAAGAAGCTCACGCTTATTTCTATCATCATCGCCGTTTTTATGCTTGCCGGATGCACACTGGGCACAACGAAAATCCCATATGCCTCGTCCGTACCCCAGGAAAAACTCTGCACGCTCAGAATAGTTCCGACGCTTAAAGTTACGCTGTTTGACGGTGAGGAAGTTGAGTGGATCGGTGATTTCGTCACTTGGGCGGAGGTACAGATACCTGAAGGAACACACGAATTCGTTCTTGATTATGGCTCGGCGCACGGCTACCAAAACGGCATCCGCTTTACCTCGTCTTTCACGGCCGGGCGCACCTACAGCATGTTCGCCCAGCCCATAACCCGGAACACGGTACGGATAGGTGTTGTCGAAGGCGTGCTGTAATACCGTTTCTCAATCAAACATGCTTTTATGTTTGATTGGAAAACGGTATCCGCTACAGGACGTCGCGGCGAAGCGGCAGCCGTTAAACGGCATAGCCGTTTTACGGCTGGCGACAGCAGCGCTATACGAAGCATTTCGGAGGCAAGGCGGAACCCAAGCTTCCGCCGCAAATCATAACCACCCGCATAGCGGGTGGTTTGCTCAAGCCCTATAAGGGCTTGTTACCGGCCCGCGTCTAAAGGCGCCGGCTTTCTCTTCGTTCAAGCCCCTTGCCCTTGCCGCTTTT
>JAISBT010000140.1 GCA_031266055.1 Deltaproteobacteria bacterium | reverse complement strand
CCTTAAGGCGGCGGAGCAAAGCAAAAACCACGTTTTTTGCTTTGCGATCTTCACACTTCAAACGTAGCGAAGCGAAGTTTTAAGTGTGACATGGTACTAGTACGCTGTAACACGAGCGTTACTCCTGGCTCCTGTATACAACGGAGAACAGCAAAAGGCCGGCGGCGGAAAAGAGGCAGTCAAAGGCCAGAACTATGTTCAGCCAAGCCAGCATCCCGCCGGAATTTCGGCTGTATTCCCCGTCCGGAAGCATGGCGTTCAGGCGTATCGCCGCCAGAAGCAGAGGCAGAAGCAGGGGGAAAACGATAATGCCGAGGATGGATTCTCTGGCCGCCTGCCCTTGCGCCAGCGCTCCCAAAAGGGATCCCGCGGCCGCAAGGCCCAGATCTACGCATAAAATTACGCCGGGGGAGATAAGCAAGGCCGTGCCCTCCCGGATGGACTGATCCAGAAAAATGATCGCCGCGGGCAGAAAGACAAGCTGCGTTAAAAACAGAATGACCAGCCCGGCCATGGCTTTTCCCAGCCAGACGCCCTGTATCGGGGCGGGAGAGAGCAAAAGCCCCTGGCGTTGGCCGTGGTTTTCTTCCAGGGCATAGAGGGAGGTGAAGATAAGCGTCAGGGAAAAAATTGTGGATACCCAGAAAATGGTGGAAGCCGCAAGAGCGCTGAAGGGTTCGGCCGCGCCGCGGGTGAGGCTGAACATAAAAATCAGCAGCAGGCCGAGAAGTACCGCCTGGGCGTGGCCGGCGCCTTTGCCCAGCATAAGCTTGAGGTCTTTGCGGAAGATGGCGCGGCTGGAGTTCAGCAGTGAGGCGTTGACCGTTCCAATAGTTACCGGTTCAATTTGGTTGCGCTGAGGCTGGATTGGCGCCGGTTCAACAAAATTCAGTTCCGAAAATTTGTTTTTCCCATTGGCGCCGAGTTCGGCCAGCATATGCGTATAAGGCAGCAATTTGTCCGGCGCGTGGCTTACCCAGATGACCGCGGCGCCTTGCGCGGCCGCGGCGGTGATTTCTTTAATCAGCAGGTTCTGCGAACTGGCATCCAGCCCTGTTTCCGGTTCGTCCAGCAGCAGCAGATCCGGGGCAAGCAGAATCAGGCGCGCCAGTTCAAGGCGTTTCAGCATGCCCGAAGAGAAATTTCCGGCTTTATCCTGAGCGTAGGCGTCCAGATTAACCCGCTCCAGAGCCTTGATAATGCCCCCCGGCTCTCCGGAAAGTCCGTAAAAACAATTCCAGAAAGCCAAATTTTCCATTGCGCTCAAATCCGGATACATCGAAGTCTGTTGCCCCATATAAGCCAGGATCCGTTTTTTCCCCGGCCGCAAGGTAAATTTTCCGCCACTTGCCGGGATCAGCCCGCTGATTATTTTGAGCAGGGTGCTTTTCCCGGCCCCGTTCGCTCCGGTCAGCAACAGAATCTGCCCGGCGTCCAGCATAAAACTTATCCGTTTAAAAACAGGCTTGGCGCCGTAGTATTTGGATATGTCATCCAGTTGCAGCAGCATGGATCCGCTCATGTTCCGCCGGCGTCACCCGGCGTTCGCAGTTGTTTTTCCGGTCTGCTGGCATTTTTGCCGGATCGTAAAAGATTTACGAGGGGACAAAGGCATAAAAGAATCCCGCCTATCCATATCCAGGTAATTTTCGGGTTGACGCTCAAATGGATTTTGATCTCTCCTCTTTTTTCGTCAACTCCCAGCAGCGAAGCGTAGGGCTGATCGCCCAAAGTAAAAAGGGTGGCGGCTCTGGAGACGGCCTGCGGGTACTTGTAATATTTTCTGCGCTCCACATCCAGCAGGCCGGAGGTTCCTCCATCGTTCACCTCAAGCAGGGCCTGATAATAGAAATAATCCGCGTTTTCTCCCTTATACAGCCCGTTGAAAGTTACGGTATGGGAACCCAGTTTTTGACTCTGTCCCAGAGGCAGAATATAATTTCCCGCCCGTTGGTAGGGCCCGGAAAAAGCAATGCCCAGAACAATCAGGAAGAAGCCCAGGTGCGCTCCCTGGCGCAGCAGACCGGCGCGGTGGCGTAAAAAGATGCCGGCAATGCCGGAAGAGGCCGCCGCCGCCGCCGCCCAAGCCAGGGGACGAGGCTGGGGGATATAGCCGGCGTGCCTGTACTGTCCTTCCATCAAGTACCAGCAAACCGGCAGCAGCAGGAAAAAAATCCCGGCGGTAAAGATAGTGTGTTTGCGCCGCCAGGGCCAAAAAGCCAGAAGCAGCGCCAAGGTTATAAAAACCGGCAGGCAGACCCGGTTGTAAAAAGCCGGCGACAGCCCTTCCGGCAGTTCTGACCACATTTTGCTGAGCAGGGGCCAACAGGTTGCGGCCAGAATGATAAAAGCCAGAAGCAGCAAAAGAACGCCGGCCAGGAACAAGATCCCCTCCTGCCGGTCTTCGCCCTGAAGAGGTTCAGATTTGCTTTGATTGCCGAAAACGGCCAGAACGGCGGCCAGCAGGAAAACCAAAATAAAAATCAGCAGCGGCGTGCTTATGCCGCCGCCGGCATAGGCGTGCTGCGACTGTATGCTTCCGGAACGCGTTATATACGTGGCCGCGAAGGCGGAGATGCAGGTCAGCATTATCAGCAGCACGTTCAATCGTTTAAACATGCCGCGCCGCGCCCCGGCCAGGGAGCTGTGCAAAAAGGCCGTGGACGTGAGCCAGGGCAGAAGCGAGGCGTTTTCTACCGGATCCCATCCCCAGTAGCCGTTCCAGTCAAGCTCCATATATGCCCACCATGCGCCCAGGATGATTCCGGCGCTGAGCAGAACCCAGGCGGGCAGGGTAAACCGGCGGGAAAGGCCTGACCACAAGCCTTCTTCCGCCTGATGGCCGCTCAGGGCCTGGGCCGGGGCCAGGCAGGCGGGAACGGTAAAAGCCGCGTAACCCAGAAAGAGCAGCGGAGGATGAAAAATCATTCCGGGGTGCCGGAGCCGCGGGTTAAGACCGTTGCCGTCCGCGGGCGGCGCGTCCAGAATGATGAAAGGGTTGTTCCAGGTGGTAAGGAGCAGGAGAAAAAAGGCTGTAATCGCCAGAAAAAACATCCAGAACCAGAGCTTTGTAGCCGGCTTGAGCGGCGCGTAAGCTTTTGAACAGGCGAACAGCGCTCCGCAGACCGCCGTTGACCAGCCCCAAAAGAGCATGGAACCTTCCTGCCCGGCCCACAAAGCGGTCAGGCGGTAGAAGCCCGGTAAAAACCTGTCGGAATATCTTGCGGCATAGGCCAGGGAAAAATCGTTGCCCGCGAGGGCGGATATAAGCAGCAGGGAACTTATGCTCATGCACAGGACTATAATCCGGTGGCCTTGTTCGACATAAGGCAGGAGGCGGCATTTTTTTTGCCAAAGTTGCAGCGCCGCCGCTCCGGCCAGTAAAATTGCGGTCAGAAAGGACGCGAGCAGCAGCAGATAAGCGAATATATACATTTAGCTCTGGCTTGCCGCAGCGGCCTTTTCTTCATATTTGGCGGGACACAGGGTGATCAGCCTGGACACTTTAAAATCCTGCCCGGGGTTTTGGAAGGCTCCTTCAAGTATGACAGGAGCGCCCGGCGCGAATAAATCCGGTATATCTCCATAATAAACGGCCCAAAGGCGCTTGTCCGGGAACTTGTGATCCTGAATTTGAAAGCGGATGCCCTCCGTTTCCCGCAGCGCGGAAATACCGTCCAGGCTGACAGAACCGGTGACGCTCACGGCCCGGGCGTTGCCCCGGTCTATGCGCAAGGCTTCCGAAACCTGCACATGCAGGACAGTGCCGGCTGTAATGCCGGTGGCGGCAAGGTGCCCCAGACCGCCCAAAAGCAGCGCAAACGCCACTATATATATGCTTTTGCCGTTTTTACGCATGATGTTGTCTAATACACGCAAAGCGCCGCTTTTTGCAAGCCGCGTCCAGAGCAGATTAACTTTGAAAAAGTGTATCTGCTCCGCAAGGATTTGCTTGCAAATCCTTGCTTTAGCCGTTGCCGCGCAAGCGGCGTACGGATAAAGACAGCAATTGGTTGCACGGAACGCGAAGAGGAGAACCGCTGTCGCTATCCGTAAGCCGGAAAGACCGGCTAACGGCTACCGCGCCGCGAAATGCTTGCAGGCGGGCTTTGCCCGCTGTTAAGCGACAATCTCAAAGTGAATATGCTCTAGGTTTACCAAGAAGGCATGTCCAACAAAATATGACCCCATTAATATTTTCCTTTATTCATTTTTTATTAGTATCGCTTTAATGGGCCTTCATGGTTAAAGAACGCATCGAATTCCTTTTTTGTTTCATCAAAAAATGGCTCATGGATATCCTGCGCAAGTTCTTGCATAATATGTCTATAAGCATCTTTAGCCTGTTCACTATCTTTCATTTTTTTTGCGGCCAGTAAAGATTTTCTGGCATCGTTAGATCTATGAGCCACTTTGTAAAGGATATCATCGTCGTTTATCATCTGAATAGCCAAACAACCATCTGAATATGTTGTATAACATGCAATATAAAACAATATATCTACCGTACAATCATCGTGTGTCAAGGCGTATTTAATTAATTTTTTTTTCAGCAATATTGGCATAGCCAAGAGGATATTTTCTGTGACTACCGTCAAGAGAATCATATGCAATCCTCAATAAAATATTAATGTCTGATATTGAATTCAAGTCTTGTAATCTTCCGCAAATTGTACATTTGCAAAAATTCCAATCATGTTGTTCGTCACGAATTTTACCGCAGCGTCCACACTGACAACCATTCCACTTGTGGCCGAATATTTTACAGGTAAGTCCCACGAGAATATCTCCTTTTTTGGGGGCGATTATCTTCTCCAAATAGTGTAGCTCTGCCGCGCAAACACGCTCCTGAATATTTTGTATCAATATCTCGCTACTGTACAATAGGCAAGAAAGCCAAGGTGGATTTTTCCAAATTACTGACTTTGGGGAACTCAAACGGCTTCACATCCATGCCGATCAAAATGCACCGCCGGTATCGCCAGAGTACCCTTCCCTGGTGTTGTGAACCGTCAGCCATGTCGCGAAGTGGGGCAAAGGCTTTTCACGTTTGGGCTGTTCCTCTCGCAGTCGCCGCAAGGCTTCCAGCTGCCGGACTTTGATAAAATGCCAGGCAAGGTTCAACATGGGCAGGACATGCCGGGCCAGGGCGGCGAGAGCCGTGCGCCGGTGACTGCGCTGTTCGGCCCTGGCCTGGGCAATGACGACCGCTTTCCGCGTTCTGCTTTCTCGCCGATCCTCGGCTTCCTTTTTTTGAGTTCCCGATACTCCCGCCATTCTTCCAGACCGATGGAACTGACCGGCTCCGGTTCCGGCGTTTTCATCTCCGGGGCATAGTTGCCCGGCTCAAATTCCCCCAACCGCTTGCAGAGCTTGCTCAAACCGAAATTACGGTCAATGCCCCGATCCACCATTGCCGGGTCTTTTTGCCCGAGTCGCGGCCTGAAGAAGCTGAAATTGGCGTTATAAAGGGGTATATTTTGCCCCTCTGAGCAAATATCCTCGAAACCGTGGTGGATTGGGGGTATGAAACATGCTTGCCAAAGTTATCTTGGCGCGTATACTGTCAAGCCGGATATTGCGCCAAGGCCGGAGCGCCGCCGCAGGCGGTGAGAGTTAACCGAAAACCGCGTTTTTAGGTTGACGATCCTCCGCAGGGAAAAGTTTACTTTTCAATGCGGATATCAGTAAGCGTGGCATGGTACGAAGCATAATATGCTGGCTGGCACGCTGTAATGCGGGGTATTAAGGTGGAATTGAATTTAAAAAACATCCGGAATGTTTTTTGCGATCGCGACGGCACAATAATTTTTGATCGCGGTTACCTTGCCGACCCTGAGGGAGTCGAACTGCTTCCGGGGGCTTCTTCCGGACTTGCCCGCATGGCTGCCCGGGGGTTTCGGCTTTTTATGGCAA
>JAISBT010000081.1 GCA_031266055.1 Deltaproteobacteria bacterium | reverse complement strand
GTTTAACTTTGAAAAGTTGGACTGCTCTGCAAGGATTTGCTTGCAAATCCTTGCCGCGAAATGCTTGCAGGCGGGCTTTGCCCGCCGTTAAGCAAGCATTTCAAGCGTAAAATGCTCTACATGACGTGGCACTTACATTAAAAATTCTCACCCGCCGAGGTAGGCGGATTTTATTTCAGGGCGCTGAAGCAAATCCTCTCCGGTACCTTCAGCCACGACTTCACCCGTATTCAGCACATAACCCCGGTCAGCCACCTGGAGCGCCAGTTTCGCGTTCTGCTCCACCACAATGATCGTCAGCCCTTCGGAATTGAGTTGTTTGAGCGTACGGAACATATCGTACATAATCAAAGGCGCCAGCCCCATGGAGGGCTCATCCAGAAGCAGCACCGCGCATTTGGTCATGAGGGCGCGTCCGACCGCCAGCATCTGCTGCTCTCCCCCGGAAAGCGTATCGCTGCGCTGCCTGGCCCGTTCCGCCAGACGCGGAAAAAGATCGAAAATATGCTCCAGGTCTTTTTTGGAAGATTCGTGCCGGCGCGTCCAGGCCGCCAGAGTCAGATTTTCCATCACGGTCAGGTTGCCGAAAATATGCCGGCCCTCGGGAACCAGGGTCATTTTCAACTTATCCACCACAGTATGGCCTTCCAAACCCAAAATGGATCGGCCCTCAAAAATAATGTCCCCTCCGGTAACTGTGGGCGACTCCGGGGGGGTAAGACGCATCAGCGCCTTTAAAGTCGTGGATTTGCCCGCCCCGTTCGCGCCGATAAGCGTGACTATTTCTCCGCGCTCCACATGAAAGGACACGCCGTGCAAGGCCTCCACTTTACCGTAGGCCGCTTTCAGATTATTCACGCGCAACATCAGAGCACGTCGTCTCCCAGGTAGGCGTTAATGACCACAGGGTTGCTCTGGATTTCCAGCGGAGTGCCCTTGGCGATGGTGCGCCCGAAATCAACAACCATCAGGTGCTGGCACAAAGACATCACCACTTTCATCTGGTGTTCAATCATCCAGATGCTGATGCGGAATTCGTCGTAAATCCAGCGAATATGGCGGATAAGGTCGTCCACATCCACAGAATTCAACCCGGCTGCCGGTTCATCCAGCAAGAGCAGTTTCGGCTTGGTGGCCAGCGCCCTGGCCAGCTCAACCCTGCGCTGCAGTCCATAAGGAAGATTTTTCGGATATTCCTGCGCAAACTCGCCAAGCTCCATCATTTCCAGTATTTCCAAGGATTTTGTCCGGATGGACTGTTCAGCGTCCTTGTAGCGCTTCGTCCTCAGGACAGCGTCCAAAAAACTGTAGCCCAAGCTGCAGTAACCGGCCAGGCGGATATTGTCCAGCACGGTCAAATCGTGCCAAAGCCGGATATTCTGAAATGTGCGCGCCATGCCCAGGGCTGTTACCCGGTGCGGCTTAAGACCCAGAGTCGGGGTGCCGGCAAAACGTATGCTGCCGGAAGTCGGCCGGTAAAACCCGGAAACCAGATTGAACACCGTGGTTTTGCCGGCTCCGTTAGGCCCTATCAGACCGACCAGATCATGCTCGTCAATGTCTATGCTGAAATCGGCGAGGGCCTGAAGCCCGCCGAAACGCTGGGTCAATCCGTTTATTTCAAGCAGCGGCATGGGCGTATTTCCATCAGGGTTTTAAACATTTATATTCAATAATGCAAATATATCAGGCCGACTACTTAAAATATATCCAGCGCTTGAGCCTGGGGAAAACATGCGTCAATTCCTTGTTGCCCAAAAAACCTTCGGGCCTGAACTGCATGAGCAAAATCAGAATAAGGGGTATGATGACCCATTTCCACACCTGATTCAGCGAGTAGTCAGCCGGTAACAGGCTGAAAGCGTGCAAAAAATCATTCATGGCCGGGAGGATGAAACGCAGCATTTCCACCAGCAGCGTGAAGCCGATGGCCGCCAAAATCACCCCGGAAAGCGAACCCATACCCCCCAGATATACCATCACCAGCCCTTCGGTGGACTTTAAAATGTCAAAATTGGTCGCGTTGATATAGCCGTAAACATGCGCGTACAAGGCGCCGGCCAACCCGGCCAGACCGGAGGAAACCATAAAAGCCATGGTTTTCACCCGGTTGGTGTTCACGCCCATAATTTCGGCGGCCACTTCATTCTGGCATACGGCGGAGATGCCTTTTCCATAAGTGCTGGTCATCAGGCGATACAAAACGGTTATGCACAGCACCGTACAGATCACCACCCAGACAAGCATCCAGGGAATGTCCAAAACCTGGCGCATGGCGTTCATGGTTCTTTTCATGCCCTGAAGTCCCCGTGAACCGCCGATGGCGTCAATATTCACCACAATGGAAATAATGATAAAGTTGGCCGCAATGGTGATGATGGCCAGATAGTCGTCGCGGGTATGAAACGACGGCAGAGCGACAATAAGGCCGAATACGGCGGAAACCAGCGTCGCGGCAAGCAGCACCACGGGAAAAAGAAAAGGGGCGAATTCCGGGGGAAAAAACGACGCGCCGAAGAATCTGCCGGTGAAAAAACCCAGGGAAACAATGGAGCCGACATACGCGCCCACACACATGAAACCGGCATGGCCGCAGGAAAATTCGCCCATATAGCCGTTCACCAGGTTGAGACTGGCGGCGAATATAATGTTGATGCCCATGAGCATCAGAATGGTCATGATGTAGTCGTCCAGAAAATCGTAATGGACGGCCAGAATCAGGGCCAGGGCGGCCAGCAGAAAGACGAAGTTGAGCGTACGGCGCTGCGCCGATTGCGCTATGGAGCTTAAACTGGACGTAAAATCAGAAGTCCGCGGCTGCATGAAAATTCCCCGTTATATCTTGGTGGTCAGCGGCAAGCCGAAAATACCGGTCGGTCTCTTCCAAAGTATGATCAGTAAAATGGAAAAAGCGAACAAGTCGCGAAAAGTGGACGGTAAAAAAGCCGCCACCATAATTTCCACAAAAGCCAGCAGAAAACCGCCCGCGAAAGCCCCGCGGATGTCGCCTATCCCGCCGACAACAGCGGCGATAAAGGCCTTCCATCCGGTCATGGCGCCCATGTACGGCTCCAGCACAGGGTAGGACATGCCGAAGAGCATGCCGCCAAGCCCCGCTATGCCGGAACCCAGCACAAAGGTGAAGACGATCACTTTATCCAGGGGTATGCCCATAAGCGGCAGCGCGAATCTATCCCAGGAAACAGCGCGCATGGCCATGCCGATGCGGGTTTTGGTGACCACAAGATGCAAGGCGATAAAAACCAGAAAAGCCGCGAAAATAACCCATAATTTGAGATTCGTCACGGCAATTTCGCCGAACTTGTATACCTGCTTGTCAATAAGTTCCGGCAAGGTTCTGCGGCTTGCGCCGAGCAGGGCCAGGTTGCCGTTTTCCAGCACCAGCCCGCACATCAAGGCTGTAATTACCACATACAGCCGGTGCGCGCCCCTGCGCCGCAGCGGTCTGTAGGCAATGCGCTCTATAGTTACGCCCACGCACGAGGTAAGGATGACCGTCAGGGGGATGGTCAAAATAAGCGTCATTTCGCGCGAAAAGCCGAACAAGCCGTCCGGAGCCAGAAAGGTGGTGGAAACAAAAAAAGCTATGTACGCGCCTACCATAAAAATGTCGCCATGCGCAAAATTGATTAAACGCAACACCCCGTAAACCAGAGTGTAGCCCAGGGCGATAAGGGCGTAAAAGCTTCCCCACTGTAACGCGTTGACGCACTGCTGTATAAACTGTTCCATCTGCTTCTGTCTCTCTTGGTCAAGCCGGGCCTTGATAAGGGCGATGTTCAGGCGATGTTCAGCCGTCGTTGCAAAGCCGGGATAAACGCCCCCGGACTGTGTCCGGGGACATTTATCCTCCTTGATTTAGAGCATTTTAACATTGAAAATGTTGAAATGCTCTGGCGGCGGGTACCGCCGCCCGCCCCGCAGGCGTAGGCGAAACTTGCTTCGCCGTAAAGCGCCGGAGGGAGCGTCTCAAAATTAAACTGCTCTAGAACATTTTGCCATTGAAAAGGTTGGAAAATGTTGCAATGCTCCGGCGGCGGGCGAAGCCGCCGTTATTTTTTACTGGCGCGGACAAACCGATTCCACGAAGGTGAACTGGCTGCTGCTGTCAATTTCCACCACTACCGCGCACTTGACCGGATCGCCCTGTTCATCGAAGTGCATGCTCCCGGTAATGCCCTCAAAGTTTTTCATGGCTACCAGATTGTCACGTATAAGTTTGCGCATGTTTTTCAGATTGCCGTCAACTTTCCCGCCATTCTGAATGGCCTGAGTAACCATCATGACCGCATCCCAGGTAAGCGCGGCCACATCGTCGGGAATATAGCCGTAGGTGGCATTGTATTTGTCAATAAAGGCCTTGGTGGCGCCGGTGGCCCCGGCCGCCGCATAGTGGGTGGAAAAGAACTGGCCTATGCAGTCTTTGCCGCAAAGATTCATAAGTTCGGCGGAACCCCAGGCGTCAGAACCCATAAACGGCCCTTTGTAGCCAAGCTCGCGCGCCTGCCGGACAATAAGAGCCACAAAACTGTAGTTTTCAGGCAAAAAGATAAAATCCGGCTTTAAGCCGATAATTTTAGTGAGCTGAGCGGAAAATTCCTGGTCTTTCGGGCCATGGGACTCCATGGTCAGAATAGAACCGGCTCCGTTCATATTTTCCCAGCTGTCCTTAAAATTATCCGCCAGGCCTTTGGAATAGTCATTGGAGACTTCGAACATGACCGCCGCGGTTTTGGCGCTGAATTTTTTAGCCGCAAAATTCGCGGCTACCGGCGCCTGAAAGGGGTCAAGAAAAGCCGCCCGGAAAACCCAGGGACGATCCCTGGTCGCATCCGGGTTGGTGGACCAGGGGGTAATCATGGGAACCTCGTTGTCATCGGCCACGCCTCCCGCCGGTACGGCCTGCCGCGAGGACTGCGGCCCGACTATGGCGACGACGTTATCCCGGTTGATCAGTTTCAGGGTAACGTTCACCGCGGAATCCGGCTTGGATTCGTTGTCTTCGTAAATAAAATCCAGAGGGTAACGCTCGCCGCCCACCAAAAGTCCGCCGGAGGCGTTGATTTCGTTCTTGAACATTTCCGCCGCGAATTTTGATGATTCTCCAACCTTGGGTATTTCCCCGGTCAGCGGGATGGGAAAACCAATTTTTATGCTCTGCGCGGCCAACGCGCAGGTTGCAAAAACAACAGTCAAACAGGCCGCCAACGCCAAAATTATTAATCGCCTAGCCATGTCGTCTCCTTAACGGTTTCCTTATTTATTTACAGATTTCCGCATGGAAATCTGAACATCAGCCGTCCGGCTGATGTCGCCGCGCAGCGGCGAGAGTCAACCGAAAACCACGTTTTTCGGTTGACGATCCTCCGCAGGGAAAAGTTTACTTTTCAATGCGGGTATCCGTATGATAAACAAGCACAGCAATATGTATGCCAGAACATCCCATCCGGAATGGCCCTCAAGGGCGGTTCAATCTTGACGGCGCAACAGGAAATTTTACCCGCGACAAAACGACCAAAAAGTATGCTTTCCGCTTCACCCGCGAAAAAGCTACATAATAGAGCATTTTAACAGGGAGCTTCTCAAAATTAAATTGCTATGGTACGCTGTAACACTTAAAAGTTCGTATAGAACAGCGTACTGACGCCGGGCGAACAAGCCCGGCGCGCCGCCTTAAGGCGGCGGAGCAAAGCAAAAACCACGTTTTTTGCTTTGCGA
>JAISBT010000079.1 GCA_031266055.1 Deltaproteobacteria bacterium | reverse complement strand
TTCGCTCAAGATCGGCTGAGTGGTTTCCTGCTCGCTCCGCCGCCTTCGGCGGCGCGCCGGGCTTGTTCGCCCGGCGTCAGTACGCTGTTCTATACGGACTTTTAAGTGTTACAGCGTACCAGTACCATGTCACACTTAAAACTTCGCTTCGCTACGTTTGAAGTGTGAAGATCGCAAAGCAAAAAGCGTGGTTTTTGCTTTGCTCCGCCGCCTTCGGCGGCGCGCCGGGCTTGTTCGCCCGGCGTCAGTACGCTGTTCTATACGAATTTTTAAGTGTTACAGCGTTACCAGTACCATGTCACACTTAAAACTTCGCTTCGCTACGTTTGAAGTGTGAAGATCGCAAAGCAAAAAGCGTGGTTTTTGCTTTGCTCCGCC
The DNA here is from genome assembly GCA_031266055.1 of Deltaproteobacteria bacterium. GTDB lineage: Bacteria > Desulfobacterota > Desulfovibrionia > Desulfovibrionales > Desulfovibrionaceae > WRHT01. Next base: position 10,404 of record JAISBT010000079.1, on the reverse strand, counting down.
GCCTTCGGCGGCGCGCCGGGCGAACAAGCCCGGCGTCAGTACGCTGTTCTATACGAATTTTTAAGTGTTACAGCGTACCAGAACCGGATTTACCTGTTTTCCAGGTATTTTTTAATCCTGCTCAGAGCTTTTTCAATATTTTCCACTGAATTGGCATAACAGAAGCGCAGATAGCCTTCTGCCTCCGGGCCGAAATCAACGCCGGGCGTAACGCCCACATGGGCTTTATCCAGAATGTCCAACGCCAGAGCCAGACTGTCGCCGCTCAGATGGCCGGCGTTGGCCAGAATATAGAAAGCCCCGGCCGGGGAGGATTTTATGCCGAACCCAAGTCTGGTCAGACCGTCCACCATCACCATCCGGCGGCGGTTATATTCGGCGGCCATGCGTTTTATATCCTGAGAGGCATGTTTAAGGGCGGCTATCCCGGCTACCTGTGTGGCCGCCGCGGCGCAGACAAAAAAGTTTTGCTGCATGGAAGCGACAGTGCCGGCCAGATTTTTGTTTTCGCCCGGATCGCCGGGTAAAACTATCCAGCCCAAGCGCCATCCGGTCATGGCGTAGCGTTTGGAAAAACCATCGGCAATAAGGCAATTGGAGGTTATTTCCAGAGCTGAAACCGCTTTGCCTTCGTAGACCAGCCCATGGTAAATTTCATCCGAAAGCAGCATGGGCCCCAGTTCGGCAAGCTTCTGCAAATCCGCGCGGCTGATTAAAGTTCCTCCGGGGTTGGAAGGCGAATTGATCATGATCAGCTTTGTGCTTGGTAAAAGCATCTTACGCGTCATATCCGGGTCTAATTGAAAACCGTTTTCCTCTTTGGCGGGTACCCGGATGGAACTTGCCCCCGCGAAATTGATCATGGAATCATAACAGGCATACGTCGGCCCCGGAGTTATCACGGTATCGCCCGGTTCGCACATGGCCTGCAAGAGCATCATCAAGCCGGGGGAACTGCCCTGGGTAATGACAATCCGCTCCGGGGAAACGGAAACATTGTATTCAGATGCGTAATATTCGGCGACAGCTTCACGCAAAGGCAAGATGCCGTTGCCGGGAGTATAGCCGGAGATATTGTCGCGGATGGCTTTTTGCGCGGCCTCTTTAACGCATTCCGGGGTTGGAAAGTCAGGCTGGCCCACTTCCAGGTGGATGATGTCGTGTCCCTGCCGCGCAAGTTCCGTTGCCTTGCCCAGAATCTGCATGGCCAGGAAGGGCTTTATTTTTTCACAAAGTGACCGCATGAAGCAAACCTCTTTTTTAAAATTGTCATTCTTGACCGTTAGGCCTGTTCTTTATTGTCCAGGCAGACATTAAGTTTTTCCACCAGGGAAAGCAATATCTGGTAAGTGCCGCGGCGGGTAAAATCAGGATCGGCCACAGGCCCGGCATAAGCTGAGCCGCCCAGACTTTTCCACAACGCATAGTCTCTGCGCCATTCCGGAAAAGCTATATTTAACAGCCCGTCATTCCAGAATTTTTTGGCTCCAAAACAGTGAACTATCTTAGCCTCGATGCTGGATGAATTCAAGGGGTAACAATTATAAACATTTGCCGAAAAATTCTGGAAAATATCCGGAAAGGTTAAAGCCAGCAGATTAAGCACGCCCTGATCCGTGTGGCGCAAGTTGGCGCGTTGCTCCGCGAAAGTATGCATACACCAGGAATAAAGCTCAAGGGGAGCAGGCAGCGTATCTTGCAGCACCAGTACGCCGGAATTGGCAAAGTCAGCGTCCATATTGTAGCCGGGAACCGGGTTAAGAAAGTTGCGCCCCAGCGTGTATTTTACCCCAGGCTGCAAAGCCACCGTATCCTGGGTGGCCATGGCCATTGGCCCAAATTCCAGCAGCCGGCTTAAATCGCCCTGTACCGCAATATCACAATCCAGCCAGACCAGGGTTTTGTATTGTTCCAGCAGGCGAAACATTTCAAAACGGTATAAAAAATACAGCGGATAGTTCGGCGGCAGGGCGGATTTATCCAAGAAAAGCGGGTCATAGGTCAGCAGGCGGCAATTGTAAAAACCGGAAAGAATTTCCGCATCCGATCCGCTCAAGTTTTGATGAATAATTAAAACATCATACTCCGGTATAAGCAGGTGCCTCTGCAAGCCCAGAAGCAAAGTTCCGGCGGCAAAGGCCATGTTCGGCGTAACCCCCAGGACGAAAGCCGGTTTTTTTTTCATGGTGGTGAATTTATAGAATTTGTTTTAAAAACTTTTGCAGGCGCGGATGGCGCGGATTATCAAAAAAATGCGCCGGCCTGCCTTCTTCCAAAATTTCGCCTTTATCCATAAAGATCATCCGATCCGCCACTTCCCGCGCGAAGCCCATTTCATGGGTCACGCACACCATGGTCATGCCTTCGCGGGCAAGGTTCACCATAACGTCAAGCACTTCGCCGATCATTTCCGGGTCAAGGGCGGAAGTCGGTTCGTCAAAAAGCATGATTTTCGGCGACATGGCCAGCGCCCTGGCAATGGCCACACGTTGCTGCTGGCCGCCGGACAGGGTGGAGGGATAGGCGGCGGCCTTGTCGCTGATATTGACTTTTTGTAAAAGCTCCAGCGCCATGCCGGTGGCTTCGGCGCCGGAGATTTTTCTGAGCGTTATAGGAGCCATGGTAAGATTTTCCAGCACGGTTTTGTGCGGAAAAAGATTGAAGTTTTGAAAAACCATGCCGAGTTCCTGGCGTATGGTGTTGATATTGACGCCCGGCTCGTTGATATCCACTCCATCCACAATGATGTTTCCCATATCAATGGTTTCCAGGCGGTTAATCGAACGGAGCAGGGTGGATTTGCCCGACCCGGAAGGGCCGATGATAACGACTTTTTCTCCGGAGAAAATATCCAGCGAAACATCGCTCAGGGCTGAAAGCTGCCCATAGAATTTGTAGGCTTTCCTGACGCTGATGATAGGCTGGTTAGCGCTCATAATAGTTAAGCCTGGCCTCCATAAAGCTGACTCCTTTGGAGAGCAGGAGGGTTATAATAAGGTAGACCAGCGCAATCAGGGTATAGGTTTCAAAATAGTTGAAATATCGTCCGGCGTATTCGGTGCCCCGCCGTAAAATATCCGCCACAGCCAGAATGGATACCAGGGAGGTATCCTTGAGCATGGCGATAAATTCGTTGCCGATGGGCGGAAGAATGGTGCGCCAGGCTTGCGGCATTATTACCATAAGCAGGGTTTGCGCCTTGTTGAAACCCAAGGAACGCGCGGCTTCACTTTGTCCTTTGGGCACCGCGCTTATACCCGCGCGAAACACTTCGCCCATGTAAGCGCCGTAGCAAAAGCTCATGGCGATTACCGCCGCCGGAATGCCGCCTAATCCGAAAAATTTGCCCAGGCCGTAATAAAGAAAGAACAACTGCACCAAAAGCGGAATGCCGCGTATAACCTCCACATAGGTTGAGGCCAGCAGGTTGAACGCGCGTATTCCGGAAAGCCGGCCCAGGCCGGTGATTAAACCCAGAGGTATGGAAACGAGTATGGCTAAAATGGTAATTTCAAAAGTGACCACTACCCCGTCGGAAATAAATTGCAACATCAGCCAGAACGGGTCTTCCCGGAAAACGCAGAGCAGAACCAGGGCCAGGATGGCTCCGGCAAAAGAAATAGACCAGGCGGTGATTAAGCGCCGATCCTTGGGGTCGGGTATGGATGCGCCGTCTGAAATTTCAATGCGGACGCGTAGGGAATTGGACATAACGCTTATTTACCAATCCATTTTTTTATCAGCTCCGCCTCAATTCCTTTTTCTTTTACGGCCTGTATGCCTTTGTTCAGAATATCCAGGGCTTCCTTGTCGTCAGGGCGCACCGCGAAGCCATAGTGCTCAACTTCCGCGTCCGTAATGACAAAGGCGATTTTGAGCAGATTTTTATTGTCGGCGTTTTGCAGAGCAAAGTCGGCGGCAACCGGGTCATCACACAGCACTGCGTCCAGGCGTCCGTTTTTCAGGTCTTCAATGGCGTGGCCGATGGCGTCATAAGATTTCGTTTTGTTGCCGATAATTTTGTCGGCGGCAAAATAGCCGGTGGTGCTGATTTGCGCGCCCAGGCGCTTGTCCTTCAGGTCAGCCGCGCTCGTGAAGGTCGAATTTTTAGCGACGACTACCGCCTGCTGCACTGTATAATAGGGCATGGAAAAGCTCATGACCTTCTGGCGTTCCAGGGTTATGGTCACGGAAGAAGCAATCACGTCGCAGCGGTTGGCGGCCAGTTCGCCGAAAATTCCCGCCCAGGCCACATTTTTGTGCTCTACTTTGACGCCGGTTTCTTTGGCGATGGCGTCAATATAGTCAACGGTATACCCGACAATATTTTTGTCGGAGTCAATATATTCCATCGGCGGCCAGGTGGCATCGTGTGCGACGATCAAAGTTCTCTCAGCGGCAATGGCCATACCGGAGTTTAAAATAACCAGGGCAAGGGCAAGAATGATTTTTTTCAACATTTGCAAGCTCCTTAACAAGGGTTAGAGCATTTTAACATTGAACATGTTGAAATGCTTTGGCGGCGGGCACCGCCGTCCGCCCCGCAGGCGTAGGCGAAACCTGTTTCGCCGTTAAGCGCCGGAGGGAGCGTCTCAAAATTAAATGCTTTGGAGACGATTCATTTCAAAGTGATTTATGCATAGCCGAATGTCGTCATCAACGCAAGACTGTCTTTTGCAAACGGAATACAGTACCAAGCCGCATTTGCCGCCTGTTGGCCGCGACTTGGCATAATTCGGAGTCCGGATAAAAATTGCGTCCCGTATTTTTACTGATATCCGCATTGAAACGTAAACTTTTCCCTACGGAGGATCGTCAACCGAAAAACATGGTTTTCGGTTGACTCTCGCCGCTTCGCGGCGACATCAGCCGGACGGCTGATGTTCAGGGTTCCATGCGGAAATCTGTAATTTAAAACGGGTATAATAACGTTTCTCAATCAAGCATGCTTTTATGTTTGATTGAGAAACGGTATCCGCGACAGGACGTCGCGGCGAAGCGGCAGCCGTTAAACGGCATAGTAGAAATGGTATAAGTCATATGAAAAATTTCAGGGTAAGGGGAATAAAAAACGGCGTCGCTATGGTTATGACCAGCCCGTTAAACACAGCGATAATCGCGTAGCGTTCGCCGGTAAAATGAGTAATGACCGGCAGACAGGTGTCCATGGCCGGGGCAGCCGCTGCTGCGACAACAGATAACGGCCCGAGGAACCGGGCTATGGCCGGGGTAGCCAAAAGGCAGAATAACTCCCGGAAAATATTGGCAATTAAGGAAATAGAGCCTAAAGCCGCTCCGGCCATTTCCGTGGTCAGCACGCTGGCGAAACTGTAATAGCCGAATCCTGAACCTACAGCCAGGCAGGAGCGTGCATCCAGATCCAGAAACAAGGCCGAAAAGCAGGCGCCAAGCGCTGTTCCGCCAATAGTCAGCAAGGGTATGAGCAGGGCGTGCGGCCAAAAATAACGCACAATGCGCAGGGAACCCAAATCAAAACCAATGCCAGTGCCTACAAAGCAAAGCATGGCCAGGAGTATATACATGGAAATGTCCCCGGAGCGGGCGGCGTCCGGCAGAAGGCCGAGAAGGGCCGTACATATGCCTGCAACAAAACAGCAGAGTATGATAAGCGAGCCGGACATGCCCTTACCCGGACTGTCCGGCCCGGGGCGTTGCGCTTTGACCACTTCCGGAAAAAACTTTTGGGCCGTACGCGCGGCCAGGGCGCTGCCCATAGTGCAGGCGAAGCCCAGCAGTACCCCTTGCAGACCTATCCGGCTTAACGCGTTGAAGAGCTGCTCGTCGCCGCCGAGCCTGGCTCCAAGAATAAACAGCAGGGAATAAATAGTGAGCATGGTGCCCCGGCGCACCACTTTATGCGCGGTCTTACTCTGCCGCAGCATGTGGCCCGGGGCTACGCCGGCTGCCAGACAAGCCAGTTCAATGAACATTATTTCATCCCTTAATGTCAAACCGCTCTAAAATTAAACCGCTCTGACGCCCAGAGCCCAGATCGCCCCGTTGGGCAGACCGGGGAAGATTTTGTCTCCGTAGCTGATCAGGGTTTTTTGCACCGTGAATTCCGGCCAGGAGCCGAAGCTTGCTCCCAGAGCCTTGAGCAGGCTCAGAGCGGTTGGGGTTACCGTTTCGCCTTCGCCTGCGAATCCGCGCACCGGTATGCCGGTGAGCAGACGCAAAACCGCGGGGGCCGGGGAGGGAATGCAGCCGTGCGCGCAATAAATGGCGCCGTCAGCCATGGGCAGGGGGCTGCAGATAAAATATTCCGGCGCCAGCAGGGTAAAAATGCGGCAACTCAGACAGATATCCAGGATGCTGTCCAGCGCGCCGACTTCATGAAAAGTTACTTCTTCCGGCTTTTTGCCGTGTACGGCTCCTTCAGCCTCGGCCAGCAGGTAAAAGGCTTTTATGGAAAGGTTTTTTGCCGCGTCCGGGAAGTCGGAATTCTGGATAATCCGCTCTATGTCGGCCATGTTCCTGTGGGTGTGCTCATGCGCGTGTTCATCGGGCAGAATGATTTTGCAGCCCCAGCCGTATATGGCTTTGACGCTGCGCGCTTCAAGTCGCAAACAGTCTTTAAGGGCCGGCAGCTTTAATTCCTCTGTAAGTCCGTTTATATCTTCCCGGGAGAGGTCAGCAAGTTTCGCCAAGGCGCTTACTATAATATCGCCGGAAAGACCGCTGCAGGCGCGCACCGTCAGGATGCTTCCCCGGCGCGCATGGCTGTGTTCCGGTTCATGCGCGTGCCCGGCGTGGTGTTCATGTTCATTTCCATGGGCGTGCCCTGCATGGTGCTCATGTTCATTAAGGCTGGATTTGTCTTTTGGCATTTTCATTTTTTTCCGCGCTTATGTGAAATATGTCCGCAATATCACTGCACTTTTGATGGAAGCCGAATTGATATAACGTCTTAACATTGCAGTCAAGCCATAAGAATCAAAAAGAGGGATCAAGTTGATCCCTCTTTTTGATTCTACATTCTGACGGTTTTAAGTGTTACATTGTATTAGAGCATTTTAACATTGAAAATGTTGAAATGCTCTGGCGGCGGGTACCGCCGCCCGCCCCGTAATGCGCCGGGAGGGAGCGTCTCAAAGGTCAATTGCCGTAGTACATGCCGCCCAGGCCGCCCATGCCTCCCATACCTCCGCCGCCCATGGGCGCGGCGTCTTTCTTGGGTTCGGGTTTTTCAGCAATGGCGCACTCGGTGGTCAGGAGCAGAGAAGACACGGAGGCCGCGTTTTGCAGGGCAATACGGGTAACTTTTTTCGGGTCGATAACGCCGGATTTGATCAAATCTTCAAAAGTTCCGGTATTGGCGTTAAAACCAAAGCCGTCTTTCCCTTCCTTAACTTTTTCCACGACCACGGATCCTTCAAAGCCAGCGTTGACAGCAATCTGGCGTAAAGGTTCTTCAATTGCGCGGCGTACAACGCGCACGCCGGCGGCTTCGTCGTCATCGGCAGGTTTAATGTCGTCCAGAACCTTGCCGACGCGAATCAGCGAAGTGCCGCCGCCGGCCACGATGCCTTCTTCAACCGCGGCGCGGGTGGCGTTAAGAGCGTCTTCCACACGGTCTTTGCGTTCTTTCATTTCCACTTCCGTGGCAGCTCCCACATGAATGACCGCAACGCCGCCGACAATTTTAGCCAGGCGTTCCTGAAGTTTTTCACGGTCATAGTCGGAAGTGGTGTCTTCGACCTGAGCGCGTATCTGGCTCACTCTGGCTTTGATTTCTTCCGGTTTGCCCGCGCCGTCGACAATGGTGGTGTTTTCTTTATCCACAATGATGCGCTTGGCGGTGCCGAGTTCAGCCACGGAAATATTTTCAAGTTTAATGCCCATATCTTCGGAAATGACATTGCCACCGGTGAGAATGGCGATATCTTTGAGCATTTCTTTGCGGCGGTCGCCGAAACCTGGGGCTTTGACCGCGACAACCTGAAGGGTGCCGCGCAGCTTGTTGACAACAAGAGTGGCCAGGGCTTCGCCATCCACATCTTCAGCGATGATCAGCAAAGGCTTGTTCATTTTGGCGACTTGTTCAAGCATGGGCAGCATTTCTTTCATGCTGGAAATTTTCTTTTCATTGATCAGAATGAGCGGCTCGTCCAGTTCACAGACCATTTTTTCCGGGTTGGTCACAAAATAGGGAGAGAGGTAACCGCGGTCAAACAACATGCCTTCGACCACTTCCAGCGTTGTTTCCAGACCTTTGGCTTCTTCAACGGTAATGACGCCTTCTTTGCCCACTTTGCCCATGGCTTCGGCAATAATATTGCCGATGGTGCTGTCGGAATTGGCGGAAATAGTGCCTACCTGGGCAATTTCCTTCTGGTCGCGGGTGGGTTTGGCCAGAGTGGCCAGTTCGGCTACCAGGGCTTCCACAGCTTTGTCAATGCCGCGTTTGATCGCCATGGGATTACGCCCGGCCGCTACCAGCTTGACGCCTTCGTGGTAAATGGACTGGGCGAGTATGGTGGCGGTGGTGGTACCGTCTCCGGCTATGTCGCTGGTTTTGGAGGCGACTTCGCGCACCATCTGCGCGCCCATGTTTTCAAATTTATCGTCAAGTTCAATCTCTTTGGCGACAGTCACACCGTCTTTGGTGATAACCGGGGCGCCGAAGGATTTTTCCAGAACCACGTTGCGGCCCTTGGGGCCAAGGGTGACTTTGACGGCATTGGCCAGTTGATCAATACCGCTGGCAAGACGTTCGCGGGCTTTGCTGTCAAACAATATTTCTTTAGCGGACATAGTTCCTCCTAAAAAGAACAAATATTCAATATGTTAATCAAAAACGAATTATCAACCATAAAAAGGGACACGGCCGGTCAGATCAGCCGGCTGCGGCTATTTGATGACGGCAAGAATATCGTCCTCACGCATAACCAGATGGTCAACGCCGTCCAGCTTGATTTCGGTGCCCGCATACTTGTTGAAAAGCACCACATCGCCATTTTTAACAGTCATGGCAATGAGTTTGCCGTCGTCAGCGGTTTTTCCGGGGCCAACGGCTATCACTTCACCCTTGGAAGGTTTTTCTTTGGCGGTATCGGGAATAAACAGGCCGCCGGCGGTTTTTTCTTCGGACTCCAGGCGCTTGACCAGAACACGATCATTGAGTGGTTTGAGATTCATACTCCATCCTCCAAAAAGATATTTTGTTTAGTTTGCATCATACGGACGCAACGCAAGCCGCGTTTAACCCAGGCAAAGCGGCGGGCTGCTGCCGTGATATACAATTGATTGCCCTGGCGGGTCACTTTTCATTCCGGCCGGGGCGGAACAGAATTAAAACAACGTCCAGGGCTTCAAGCAAGCATATAATAAGAATGGTTTAATTTTTGAAAAGGGGGTAAGGTAAAAAAAATTGCGGTTTTTTTTCATGTATTGCTGAAAAGTCTTGCGCCGCAATGCGCTTTAAACTTTTTAATTTTACGGGTAAGCTATACCGGTTTTTTCTTCAGCATAAATGGGGAAATTTATGCCTAAAGCTCTTTTGGTGGATGTGGGCAATACCAATATAAAATTTGGACTCGCGGATCAGGCGGGTATTTCGCATTCTTTCAATCTGCCGACCAACCGGGATCAAACATCCGATTTTATAGGTCTGCATCTTGTGGAAATGTTGCGCTATGCCGGCGTTGAAGCTTCCGAGCTTGCGGCGGTTTTTGCCTGTTCCGTGGTGCCGCTGCTCAATCCGTTGCTGCGCGCGGCATGCGCGCGATATTTAAAGGCGCGGCTGTATTTTGTGCCGGAAGATATCCCGGTACCGCTTGAAAATCATTACGCCGATCCTGCCCAGGTGGGCGCGGATCGGCTGGTGGGAGCTTATGCGGCCCGGACGCTCTATCCTGAACCGGCGTCGATCATTTGCGTGGATTACGGCACAGCCACCACATTTGACTGTATACAAGGCCATGATTATCTGGGCGGGCTCATCGGCCCCGGGTTGTTTTCTTCGGCTGCCGCGCTGGTGACCCGCGCATCCAAGCTTAACCCGGTCAGTTTTGAGGTGGACGCGGGCGGGCCTGCGCCCGGCGTATCGACCGAGACCAGCATGAGCCACGGTTTCGTTTTCGGTTTTGCCGCCATGACCGAGGGCCTGTGCGGGCGTTTATCGGCAAGGCTTGCGGCGCCGTGTTTTGTTCTTGGCACAGGGGGTTTTGCCGGCAATATTGCCAAAGTAAGCACTTGTTTTGACATGGTAAGATCGGATTTGTTGCTTGAAGGCCTGCGTATAATTTATATGCAACAATCAATTTAGTACGCTGTAACACTTAAAAGTTCGTATAGAACAGCGTACTGACGCCGGGCGAACAAGCCCGGCGCGCCGCCGTAAGGCGGCGGAGCAAAGCAAAAACCACGTTTTTTGCTTTGCGA
>JAISBT010000073.1 GCA_031266055.1 Deltaproteobacteria bacterium | reverse complement strand
GCAGTGGTAGCCAGCGGGGACGCGGAGCCGTAGAAGCCCATGGTGCTCGGGCCGAAGCCGGCGTTGTCGTCCATGCCGCTCACATAGGAGGGCATATAGCCGCCATCGTCGTCGTCGTCGTCCGTGCCGCTGGAATACCAACCGATCAGTCCGGCCTTGGCAAAGCCGAGGTTATACAGGACTTTGCCGGCCAGGAAGAAACCGTCTGATTCCGCTGATTGACCTTGACCGCCCACGTCAAAAGCACCGTAAATGGCGTCCGCTTTGATGGTCAGGTCGGCGGTCACCGGAATGTCCACCGCCAGACCCACATGCCAGGCTTCGCCGCTGTCCAAGCCAGGAGCATGGGCGATAGAGGCGCCATTTGACGACGGGCCGACCGGGGTAACATCAGCGTTTTTACCGATAAAGGTGTACTCGCCATAGGGGGTAATGCTTCCGCCGGCCACTTTGATCGGCACAACCAAAAGAAACATATCTGCGGCATCGTGACGTAAACCGGTATCATTGGCCAGACGGAGCCAGCCCAGCGTGGCGCTCACCTGGTCGTTGAACGCATAGCTGGCGGTAATACCGGCGGCTTCGCCGTTATAAATGGGCGTGCCGGCCACCGCGCCGGGGAAGGCGGCCGCCTGCAGGCCGATTTTCAGATTCAGGCCGGTATCCGGAATGCTCCAGTCCAGATACGCTTCACGGGTCCACAGAGACGCGCCGGTGGTATCCAGGCCGGCACCGGCACCCGCTGAACCCCATTCCAGGGTTTGCGAGGAGAGGTACAAGACGCCCTTGGTGTTTTCATCGGCAATAAAGTCAATGGTGGTGCGCACGCGGGAACGGACGTTGAAATGTTCCGCGGACACGTCTTCGTTAAAGTTTTTGGTGGCGCTGTTGACGAACAGGGTGGCAAAATGGAAACTACCTTTCACGTTCACTTCGATGGCCCCGGCCGGGGCGACCATGGCGAACGTGAAAGCGACAGCAAACAATAATGTTGCTAACCGTTTCATTCTATCTTCCTTTGTTAGAAGTGTTGGGTTAAAAAATTTATACCTAAAATTTCGCTATGCCATTCCGCAAGGCGGGCGCTTTCCAGCCTTGCCTCCAAGCAGGAATCGGCGTAGTGGATGGCGGAAATACTAACGGTTATAGTGCGTGATGAGAGAAGCGGCATGCCGGTTTTCGCGCTGGACAGGATGCCCGGCAAATTCTTCTCGCTTTCCCGTCCGGATTGAAGTAAAAAACACCGAAGTAGAACGGAAACAACTGCCCGCGAATGGCTGAACAGCCAGGAGGTTAAAGTATGTCTGGATATGTTGAAGTCGGCTATCCCATTTATACGGGCATGCCGTTGTATCCGGGACTGCCTGAAGTTACCCTGAACCCCAGGGAGCAAATTGCCAAGGGCGATTCCTGGAACGGAACGGTCTTGAGTATTTATACGCATGCCGGAACGCATGTGGACGCGCCCTGTCACTATGTTGCGGGCGCAAAAGGCATAGACGCCATTCCCATCGCCGATTTTATTTACAAGCGCCCGCTCATGCTGAACACCTTCTGGGAGCCGAACCACATGGTAACCATTGAAGAGATAAAAACCCTCGGCGGCAACGCGCTGTATCAGGCGGATATCCTGTTTTTCAATACCGGACACTGGAAATTCCGCGAGAACGAATTTGCGGTGTATTGCGCGGATTTTCCCTCCGTGTCTCCAGAAGCGGCTGAGTTTATTCGCACCGATTTGCCCGGCGTGAAGGCCGTGGCCATTGACACGCTTTCCATTGAAAACATGAAAGTGGGCGCGACAAACGGATTCAGAACGCACAACGCGTTTTTGAATCCCGACCGTTTCCCGCAACGAACCCTTTTGATTTATGAAGACTACAACCCGCAACCGCTTCTCGGAAAAACACTTTTGTCCTCCTTTACCGCCCCCTTGCGGCTGCGCGGCACGGATGGCGCCGTGGTGAATATTGTTGTGGAAATTGAAAACTGAGGGGAGGGAACCATGGAAATCCTGCACACCGTTAAAGAGACGAGAGAGCTTGTCCGGGCTTGGCGGATCAACGGCGAACGCATTGGCCTTGTTCCTACCATGGGTTTTCTGCACGAGGGGCATTTCAGCCTGATGCGCAGAGCCAAAAGGGAAAACGACCGGGTGGTGACAAGTATTTTCGTGAACCCCATACAGTTTGGGCCGAAAGAGGATTTCGCCAGCTACCCGCGTGATATGGAAGCGGATTCCGCCGCGTGCCGACATGAAGCCGTCGATTTGATTTTCGCTCCGACCGTGGAGGAAATGTATCCCGTTGGTTTTTGTTCCTATATAGACATGGACAAAATCACCGCCGGGCTGTGTGGAAAGAGCAGACCCGGACATTTCCGGGGCGTCTGCACGGTGGTTGCCAAGCTGTTCAATATCGTCACGCCGGACAAGGCCTATTTCGGACAAAAGGACGCGCAGCAAGTCGCGGTTATTCAACGAATGACCCGCGATTTAAGCATGGGCCTTGAAATTGTCAGTTGCCCGACAGTCCGGGAGTCTGACGGGCTGGCAAAAAGCTCGCGCAATGCGTACCTGAGCGCGGAAGAGCGGAAGGCGGCCCTTGCGGTAAGCCGGGCTGTATTCAAGGGCGAAAAGCTGGTGAAGGAAAAGGGCGAAAGGGATGCCGGACGGCTCATTGCCGCCATGCGGGAGACGCTTGCGGCCGAACCGCTGGCCAAAGTGGATTATATTGAGGTTGTGGGCGCGGAGAGCATGGAGAAAGTTGACCGCATTGACGGTTCAACGCTGGTGGCGCTTGCGGTGTTCATCGGCAAAACCAGGCTGCTGGACAATTTTGTCTGCCATACAGCCTGACATGTATTTATTTAGAGCATTTTCACTCTTATTATTCCACATCTTCACCCTGCAAACATCATCCCGGCCGGCACGGCGAAAATCCTGTCGCCCATGGGCACGATTTCCTGCCCGGTGTACACGATCACGCCCCGGACAAAACGATCGCCCAGCGCATCGCGCAGTGCGGCCAGCCCTTTGCTATCGTGTGCAGCCACACCGGCGGCGAGTTTCACTTCCACGGCCGCCACGCGCCCGGCCCGGTCTTCCAGAACCACATCCACCTCTTCACCGCTTTGCGAGCGGTAGTGATAGAGCGTTACCGGATGCGCGCTCCAACCGCTTTGCCTGAGCAATTCCCCGGCAACAAAGGATTCCAGAAGCCGCCCGGCCAGTATTGAATCGACGGCTAGGCGTTCCGCGTCCGCGCCGCACAGATGGCAGGCCAGACCGGAATCGCAGATATGGATTTTGGGTGATTTTACAAGCCTCTTGCTCAGGTTGCTCGACCAGGCAGGCAGGAACCAGACGAGGAACAGCGCCTCCAGCAGCGTGAAATACCTGCCGAGGGTGCTGGCGGGCATGCCGGCGCTCCGCGAAAGTTCAGCCTGATTGTGCAGCGTTCCGGATCGAGCGCCGAGCAGCCGCAACAGCCGGATCAGCCCGCTGATATCCTGAATTTTGGCGATATCGCGAATGTCCCGTTCCACCAGGGTGATAATGTACGAATCAAACCAGGCGGCGCGGCGCTTCGGGCTGTTTCTGGAAATTACCTCAGGGTAGCCGCCTGCGGCGACAGCTTCCAGGAGCGCTTCCCTGGTCAATGAAAGCGTTGCGCTTGAAACCACCGGGTTTGCGGGCGGGAAATCCTTCTGAAACAACGTTTGAATAAAGTCTTCCCGAGCGCCCGCTATTTCTCCCTGCGAGAGCGGATACAAGGTCAGCACTTCCATGCGTCCAGCCAACGAGTCGGCAATTCCCGGCAAGGCCAGAAGGTTGGCCGAGCCGGTCAGAAGGTAGCGCCCGGTGCGGCGTTCTTGATCTACGTCTTCCTTGACAGCAAGCATCAGAGCGGGCGCGCGTTGCGCTTCGTCAATGATCAGTGGCTTTTTCAGCCCTCGCAAAAAGCCTGTCGGGTCATCCAGGGCTCCGGCCAGAGCCGTCGCCGAATCAAGGCTGATGTACTGGCGGCTGCCTTCGGCAGCCGGTTTCCCGGCCAGTTGCTTCACCAGCGTTGTCTTGCCTGTTTGCCGGGCGCCCCGCAGGAGCACAACCGGAGTGTCGTACAAGGCTTCCATTAATTGTGCGTGTATTGTACGCTTGTTCATGGCGTAAAATCTACCATATTGTGGAGGATTTTACAAGTACGGTTACACGGTTTTTCGCGAACGGTTCCGCAAAAATAACCATAAAATTTTTATCTGTGTTTTTAAGGAAACGCCGATTTATTTCCTTGAGTGGGTTTTCCCCTCCGCAGACTCCCTCGGCAGGGGAATGGTTCCCCTGCACTTTCATTGTTATTTCAATGAGATATAATGAGGGGATCCGGGGGAAATCATTTCCCCCGGCGGGGTTTGGGGCGGAGCCCCAATTAATCAGTGTATCCCTAGTACGCTGTAACACTTAAAAGTTCGTATAGAACAGCGTACTGACGCCGGGCGAACAAGCCCGGCGCGCCGCCGTAAGGCGGCGGAGCAAAGCAAAAACCACGTTTTTTGCTTTGCGA
>JAISBT010000065.1 GCA_031266055.1 Deltaproteobacteria bacterium | reverse complement strand
CCCGCCTTCAGGGGTTGGAACAGCTTGACAGGTACATAAATACCTGCGGCGCTTCTGAAGGCTGGCTGGTTATCTTTGACCGGGATCAGGGCAAAAGCTGGGATGACAAGATAAACTGGGCAACGGAAACACTGCCGGACGGCAAGACGGCGCATATCGTGGGCTGTTGAAAAGGTAGGACAATGGTTCAACCCTCAAGCAATTCGTGGACAGTCACCCGTCCGGCTTCGGCGTTCGCAATGGAGCGGGCAAGCCGTGTCTGGTTTTTTTCGCTGTAGAACGGATCGTAAATTTCAAAAGGTATTTTCCCTTGACGGAGAGCCTGACGGACAAAGACATTGAACGCTGTGGACAGATTCATGCCGAAGTCGTCAAACAGCTTTTCGGCATTTTCCTTTATTTCACGGTCAAGCCGTATGGTTACGTTGATTGTTTCCGCCATAGGGATAGCCTCCGTTACATGTTCTATACTACAAATACTCGTGCATTTCAAGTAAAAAGCACGAACATTTCAGATTCCTGAAAATACCTTGAGAAAAGCGGGCCGTTACAGCTTCAATTCACGACTCCTTCTGAAGCCACTTTATTTCAATGAGAAAAAACGCCGTTGGCCGCGATCATTTTCCCGCTTCCCCGCCGGTGATTTTTTCCAAAACTGCAATAAGGTTTCAAACTCAAAACCGGAACCGCATTTCCTCTGTAAACCTGTTATGAAAATCCTCCTGTCCGGCCAGGCTCAAAGTATGCGCCAGGGCAGCCCATTGGATCAATTTTTCGCGTAATTCCGGCTTTCCGGCCAGCAGAGCGGCTCCGTCCAAAGCGGTATTGCCGGCCGGAACAAGGCGGGATAATAATTCCTCCGGGACAAAACCCAGGACAGCCAAGGCTTGTGGGGTAACAAAGCTCCCCAGGGCGCCGGCCAGGTAAAACGCGCGCAAAGAACCACAGGTCAAGCCGGCTTCCTTGACCAGGGTCTTGACGGCCAGACTGAACGCCGCCTTGATTTTTAAAATTTCTTCAATATCCCCGCTGGAGATATAAAAATTATCCGCTATATGCCAGGCGGCTTCAGACGAAGCCGGCGCCCCGCCCAAGCGTCCGGCCAGTTTTCTGATCAAGGGCAGGGGAAGCGGCGTTTCCGCAGGCAGCCCCGCAGCTTCCGGTTTTTTAAAATGCCCGTCCTGATCCACAAGCCCGAGCTTCAGCAAATGCATAAGCAGTTCAAGATAAGCGGTAGCGCTCAAACCTTGCGCCTGTTCCACGGGCTTGTTTTTGAAAAATTTCGCTCTGAGCCCCTCCGGGGCAAGTTGAAACCCGGTGATAACTCCTTCCCTGGCTTCAGAACCGCAGCACAGACCCATTCCTTCCAGAGCCGGGCCGAGCGGGAGGCTGGCGGCCAAAGCCCTGCGCTCATCCAGCGCCAGAATAAATTCACCGTTAGTGCCCAGATCCGCCAGCAAAAAGGGATACTGCGCCCTGCTTCGCGCCACGGCCCGTCCGCCGAAGACAAGGGAAGCGTAACCCGCGCTTATATCACCCCCGACAAAGGGAGAAATCAACGGACAAATCCAGCAGGGCGGCAAGTTCGGGCAAGCGGGCAAAATTTCGCGCGTCCCGCCGCGATAGTCCAGTTTATAAGGAGCGGCGCATAACCCGGAAACGTCCTTGCCCAGAAGAAGGTACATCATGGCCGGGTTGCCTGCCACCACGATTTCATCCGTCCGCGCTCCGGCCTTTACGGTGTCCAGGATCCGGCTGAGCGCGCCGGCGCTCAGAACGCGCAAACGCTCCCGGCCTGAACCGAAAAGTTCACGCGCAGGATGGGCCAGGGCCAGGCGGGACATAATGTCGCTGCCCGCGCCCATCTGCGGGTTGACCATGCGGGCATCCGCGCTGTCTTCCCGGTCTGCGGAAAATTTCCAGCAAATACTCGTTGTGCCGAAATCGACAGCCAGAGTGGTTTTCCGCGTACGCTCCCCCGCGTCCGCATCCTTTGAAACGCGGAGAACTTCCGGCAACTCCGCCCCGCTGCCTCCGCCGCGAAGCGGAGCGGGTTCGAAATTGCGGTCAACGATCCGCACGGCATTCGGCAAAGTCACCCCGGCGCGTTTTTCATCCCGGCCGGAGGGATCATCCGCTTGCTCCAGGTGGCGCGCAAGCTCGCGGCAATCAATGCGGCAGGCCAGACGCCAGCCTTCGCGCACAGCCTGGCCGCCCAATACGGCCATATCGCGGGGAGAAGCGGGAAAAGCGGCCAGAAGGCCCTCAAAACGCATACGGCAGCGGCCGCAACGGGAAATGCCGGCGCCATGCCCGGAACAGAGGGGAGGGACGTCAAAAAAACCGGAAAGATACACCGCCTGGGCGAGGCTATACCCGGGAACAGCCTGAACGGCAATTTCTTCGCCCTTGGCGGTTGTGACAAAAATGCGCATAGTCGGAAAGCGCTTTATCCGGCGATTATACGCGCTTCACTCCCACCCAGCCGCCCAGGATACCCATGCCTGTCGGGACAGCCAGCATGAGCGCGGTCATCTCGGGGGTTAAAAATTGAATTTCCATCAGCAGCGGCGGAAAATTCAAAACATCACGGATCTGTATATGAATGAAGCGTAAAATCACCAGGGCCAGAGAACTGCCGGCAAGTCCCTGCACCGCCCCGCATACCAGCAAAGGCAGGCGGATATACCAGTTAAAGGCCCCGACCATCTGCAAAATTTCTATTTCGTAGGATTTACCCAAAAAAGCCAGCCGTACGGTGTTGCCCACCACCAGGCCAAGCAAAAGCGTCAGAAAAAATATGGCCGGACGCATGACATAGGTGTTGACGGTGCGCCAGGCCTGGCCGAGTTCGTCGCGCAACGGGGTTACCGTTACCCGTTCAACTCCGGGAAGATTCCACAGGTATTGCGAAGTTTCTTTAAGCCAGGTTTCATACTCCCGCACGCCCGGAGAAAAAGTCAACAGGGCTGTGGCGGGCAGAGGGTTGTTCTCGGACAGAAAGGCGAAATTCCTGGGAGTGGCGGTGTGCCCCAGGCGGTTTTCCATTTCTTTGAGCGCTTCCTCCGGAGTGTAGGTTCTGGAAAGTAAAAACCCCGGCAAATGCTTGATGTCCTCCCACTGTTCGTCAATTTCCACCTGGTTTTGCCCGGTTCTCCAGTATACCTGAAAAGAGGTTTCGCCGCTCACAACGCTTAATTGATAGTCCAGAGTCGTTATGGCCATAAGAAAAAGACCCACCAGAAACGACACCAGCACCACCGCGGAAAGCGTAAGTATCTGCGCCCACGGGTTGATGCACAGGCCCATAAAGCCCTGCCCGACAAGCCTGAAAAATGTGCGGATCATTTTTTATCGTCACCGGTTGTTTTACGCTCAACCGCGCCGTCCGGCCCCATCTGGCGCATGGTCGCCCGGATGTTGGCCTGGCGGGACAGTGACAGGGATCGCGTGCCGGAGGCATATCCGTCCCCGGTATTGAAGCCGTTTAAAGGCGCTCCGGCCAGGCCATTGTCCAGCATGGCGCCGGGCCAGTTGGCGCCGGTGATCTTTCCGTCCTCCAAACGGATAATCTTGGCCTCGGGGTGCCGCTTGACCAGTTCCTGGCTGTGCGTCGCCACAATCATGGTAGTTCCGTATGCCTGAAACTGCTTGAACAAATCCATCAGACGAAAGGACAAATCCGCGTCCAGGTTCCCTGTCGGTTCGTCGGCCAGAAGCACCTTGGGGTTGACCACAAAGGCGCGGGCGACCGCCACGCGTTGCTGCTCGCCTCCGGACAGTTCCCCGCAAAGCAGGTGTATGCGCGAATCCAGCCCCAGCGCGCGCACCACCGCCCTGACCCGCCTGTCCGAGTGTACGCGCCCGAGCCCGCGTACCTGCAAGGGCAATATTACGTTGTCGTACACCGAGCGGTCAGGTAAAATTTTAAAATCCTGAAAAACAACGCTTACCTGCCGGCGCAAAAGCGGAACAGCCGAATCCTTTATCTGGTTAAGGGCAAACCCCGCCACTCTGACTTCGCCGCGCTGCACCGGTATGCCGGCGAATAAAAGGCGCAGCAAGGTGGTTTTACCGGCGCCCGAAGGGCCGGATAAAAACAGGAATTCTCCTTTTTGCAGTTGAAAAGAACAGTCTTTTAAAGCCCAGTGCGGCCCGAAGCTATGCGACAGGTGACGAACCTCAATCATTGCGCTACCTCAGATTCAAATACAGATACCCTACCCTGTGGGCGGCGCTTTGGCAATATTATCTTGTTCCATGGACTGGGAGCGGGATCCGGGTTGAAGATACTGCCGCAGTCTGGCCAGCACATCGGGAAAATTAATGGGTTTACCCAGGTGGCTGTTCATTCCCGCGGCAAGGCAGGACTCGATGTCTTCCCGGAAAACATGCGCGGTCATGGCGATAATGGGGATGTTGCGCGCCTCCTCCGACCCCAGCGCGCGAATGCGGCGGGTCGCTTCCAGCCCGTCCATCTCGGGCATCTGCACATCCATAAGAATCAGATCATAGCTGCCGGGAGCGTTTTTGAACAGGCGCACGGCCTCGGCGCCGTTCGCCGCGCAGTCCACGGCCAGCAGCGTCGGTTCAAGCAGGGAAAGCACAATTTCCCGGTTAATTTCCACATCATCGGCCAGAATAATCCGCTTCCCGCCAAAGGTCGGCTGTTCTTCATGCGCGGCGTGCATATCCGCACGTTCCGCCGCGCACAGACAGTCCTGAACGCATTGGGCCACAGCGGAAGGGAAAAGCGGTTTGGATAAAAATTGATCCACCCCGGCCTCTTTGGCCTCGGTTTCTATGGCGCTCCATTCCGCGGCGGAGATCATGATGATGACGGAATTGCCGGTGTGGCGCTTAAGCCTGCGGGAAAGTTCAACTCCATTCATTTCCGGCATTTTCCAGTCCACAAAATAGACGTTATACGCGCCGTTGCGCTCAACCATATCCAGAGCTTCGCTTCCGCTGGAAGCTACATCGCAGCTTATGCCGAGACGCGAGACAATTTCCAGAAAATACGCCCGTAAATCCTCATTGTCATCCACCACCAGCATGCGCAGGTTTTCTTGCGTGACGCCGGCCGGCAGCAGGGAAGCGCGGGAGGCGCGGGGATGTTCCACGGCCTTGACCCGGATGACGAAAGAGAAGGTGGAGCCCCGGTCAGGCTCCGACTTCACCCGGATGCTGCCGCCCATAATTTCTATGATGCGTTTGGAAATGGCCAGACCAAGGCCGGTACCGCCGAATTTGCGCGTTGTCGAGTTGTCCGCCTGCTCAAACGGCCTGAACAGGCGCTCCTGCTGTTCCTCGGTCATGCCTATGCCGGTGTCGCTCACGCTGACGCCGATGGTATATTCACCGGCTTCCTGCTGTTCCACCCGCGCGTCCAGGCGTATCTCGCCCTGTTCCGGCGTGAATTTTACCGCGTTGGTCAGCAGGTTGATGACCACCTGGGCGAGATGCTGGCGATCGCACAGCACAGCGCCGGGCAGGGCGCTGTCAATGTACACGGTCAGGGTCTGCTTTTTTTCATCGGCGCGGAACTGAACGGAGCTCACCGCTTCCTGCAATATCTGTTCTATGTCGCATTCCACCGGGGAAAGGTTGAATTTGCCGGCCTCAATTTTGGATATGTCCAGAATATCGTTAATGACGCCAAGCAGATGGGTGGAAGCATTTTCTATTTTTTTCAGGCAGTTGTCTTTATTTTCCGGAACAGGCGAATGTTTGGCGATGGCCGTCATGCCAATGATGGCGTTCAACGGCGTGCGGATTTCATGGCTCATGTTGGCCAGAAAAGCGCTTTTGGCTTCATTGGCGCGTTGGGCGGCCTCGCGCTCGCGCAGCAGCATGGTCACATCGTTCATAACCACCACCACGCCTTTGTTCAGACCCTTGTCCAAAGCCGGGGCTATGGTAATCTGAAAGGCGATGTCCCTGCCGTCTTTCAAGGTGAGGGCTTCCTCCCGGCTGTCCGGACGTTCGTTGTCCATAACAGCCGCGCAACGCCGCAGAATTTCCGCGACCCAGCCCTCCGGCATGCTTCCGGAAAATACCTGCGCAAAGGGCAGGTCAACTATTTCCCGCCGGTCGCTGTAGCCCAGAAGGCGCATGGTGGCATCGCTGCCCAGCACGAAACGCATTTGCGCGTCCAGCATGAAAATAATTCCGGTCGTATTTTGCAGCAGCAGGTGGTTGTAAAAATTGGCGGTTTCCTTGGCGGCGTTGTCAGCTTCGTTCAAACGCAAAAATTGCTCGTGCATTATGCTCAAGGCGCGGTAATCCCGCTCCAGCTTTTTATATTGACGCGCGAGCCGGGCGTAATTGTTCTCCGGATCAGCTTCATGTTCCCGGGCATCTGCCATCTTTTGCCGTCCTTTGGCGAATAGCTTAAAACATGCAAAAAGTAATCGAACAGTTGTGGAACCTGTTGACGGCCCGGCCGTCCCTGAACGAGGTCGGGCTCAGTTCTCCCAGGCAGTACGCTCCCGCAAGATTGAGACGCCCGGGGAGCAGTTCCGACATCACCCTCCCTTCGGCATTGCTGTCGCTGCCCATCAACATCGCTCTGCCGCAGCAGGAAAAACACAGGACAGTGGAACAGGAATTTATTTCAGCGGCAGCTCCTTCAAAAAGGGCCAGCATGGAGTCACGGCAGCTTTTTTCAAGATCCGGTTTATTGATAAGGCAAATATTGGCCATGGCTCCTTCAGGAACATCCCCGAAAAATATTCCTGAACCGGCTTCAAGATCCAACCCGGCAATATGCCGCATCAGCGGAGTTTCATCCGAATTGTCCCGCGTGAGCATCATGGGGTGTGGGGTAAAGGCCAGCAGAGGGTCGGCGGCGTCGGTTTTCAGGCCGAAGCTTTCAAGATAGCGGGTAAAGGGTTCATCGCCTACCCTGTACACGACATTGCCCTCCGCTCTGGTCACGCGGCGCAGGCGTTCGGCAAAACGCGAAGTGACGTGGCGCACGGCAAAATGCGGCCGGGCGTTCCCCCAAACACCGATCATCAGCACGGAAGTTTTGAATTCTTTTCCGGAAAGAAATACCCTGGCTCTGGCCATGTCATAATCGTCGGAACAGGCGCCGCCTATAAGGGGAACATCCGGCATGACCCGCGCGAAGACCGTGGGGTATATGTCGCCGGAAAGCTTCAGCCCGGTGGGGCAGAAAGCCAGAGCCAAAACCGGCTTTTCTCCGTATGCTTTGCCGGAAGCCGCAATCTCCCGGCAAGTCCGGGTAATTTTATCTTCAGCTTCTCCGCCCGCCAGAGGAGTGGAACAGGCCGCGTAATACGCGCAGTCGGAGGCGGTCAGCACCGTCAGGGCGGCGGCGGATTCCCTGCGTCCGCCCGAGTCAATGGGCGCGAGGGTGGTCATGCCGGCAACCTCAATTCCAAGTTTGTCCGCCAGACCTCCGGATACACCGGCTCCGTCCATGTCCGCGTCGCAAAGCAAAATACCCAGGGAATTTTTATCCAGGACAAGCTTTTCACGGATGGAGGCGGCCAACTGGTTTATGGCCGCGGCACTGTCGTCAAGTTCGTAGGTGGTGGCGACGGCGCTGTTCATTCGGGAATCAGCCTGTAGCCGCTGCCGGTTTTTTCCACCAGACCCGTGCCCGTGAAAGGTATGTGCATCCCGGCGACCCGGACGCGTTCCATGGCCGCGAGATCAAGAATTCTTCTGCGCGAGGCTATGGCCGCCGCCTTATCCAGGTCAAAACTCGGGCATTCTTCCGGAATGGCGAATTGCAAGTCCACGGCATGTACCAGGTCGCCGATGATCAGGAATTTTTGTCCGCTTTTTTCCACCTGAAAAACCGTGTGTCCGGGAGTATGCCCCGCCGCGTCCAGAGCCTTGATGGCGAAATCCGCATCCGGTTTGTCCGCGTTGCCGGGCAAACGGAGGTAAGCGCCGAATTCAAAGGGCGGCTGAATATCCGCGCCGTAAGCGGCGGTCACGGCTTTAACCTGGGCGGCGTTGGAGTTGTCCGGCCGGGTTTTGGCCAAACCCGTCCAGTAGGACAGTTCTTTGGCGGCCACGAGAATTTTGGCCCGGCTGAAAACGCGGTTTTTATCCGGCGGATTTTCGCTCAAAAGCCCGCCGATGTGATCCGGGTGCATATGGGTCAGCAGGATCAGGTCAATGTCTTCAGGCCCAAGGCCAAGCGTTTGGAGGGCCTCCGGCAGTCTGCTGCCCTTGCCCGCGGGCTTCCCGTAACCTGTGTCTACCAGGATATTCATGGAATCAGATCCGCCGGTTCGGATGAGAAAAGCATTGATGCTCGCGGGCGCTTTGCCGCCGGGAAAATATCCGGCGCGTTCCTCCGCGCCGGCAGGCCCGCTGAACAGGCCTATGGGCATGGCA
The DNA here is from genome assembly GCA_031266055.1 of Deltaproteobacteria bacterium. Classification (GTDB taxonomy): domain Bacteria; phylum Desulfobacterota; class Desulfovibrionia; order Desulfovibrionales; family Desulfovibrionaceae; genus WRHT01. Next base: position 1,930 of record JAISBT010000065.1, on the reverse strand, counting down.
TTGTCCACATCCAGGAGAGCGGTAAGCGTAAGTTGTTCAGCTTTCCAGATGGTTGCGGCCGCGGATTGCGCGGCGGACGCGGCGCCGCCGGAAGCCGCCGGGGCTGCCGCTTGCGCGTTATGGGCGGCAAAAAACAACAGCGCGCCGCAAAGCGCGGCGTAAAACACGATTTTGGTTTTCATAGCGTCCCCTACAAGCTTTTTATTTTATTAAGCATTCCTGTTGTGGAGTACCCTGGAAGCAGAGGCAGGGAAAGAACCTTTCCGCCCAGCCGCTCCACCTCCTCGCGCCCTGCAATGCGCTCCACCGGCCAATCCCCGCCTTTGACCAGAATCCGGGGTTTTATGGTTTCAATGAGTTCCAGAGGGGTGTCTTCGTCAAAGCCGACTATATAATCCACAGAAGCAAGATGCGCCAGCACGAAGGCCCGGTCGGCAAAAGGCGTGACCGGGCGTGGGGGCAGTTTGCCCTGCCGCCGCACGGAAGCGTCGCTATTCAGACCAAGAACCAGAATATCCCCCAAGGCTTTGCAGCGGGCCAGAAAATCCACATGCCCGGGGTGCAGAAGGTCATAACAGCCGTTGGTAAAAACTATGCTTTTCCCGCTTGCGCGGCCGTCCTCCAGTATGGAGGCAAGTCCGGCCGGGGTCACTATTTTCAAATTGGGCGGCAACGCCGCAAGGGTCAGCGTTTGCGTCATCAGTAAGCTATTTGCATGGCCTGACGCACCGCATCCATGGTCAGCCGCGCTTCTTTGGCCGCGCGCTCTTTGCCCGCGGCCAGCACTTCCCATACGTAACCCGGCCGGGTTTCTATCTGCGCGCGCCGCTCGTGCAAAGGAGCGAGGAAATTTTCCAGCCCCTTGAGCAGGATTTTTTTGCAGTCGGCGCAACCCATACCCGCGCTGACGCAGCCCTGGCGTATTTCATCCCGGGCCGGCTTGTCCGTGAGCAGTTCGTGGTAGGGGTAAAGGTTGCACAGATCCGGGTCGCCCGGATCCTCTCTGCGCGCTCTGGGCGCATAGGTAAGCATGCCCTTTATTTTTGGGGCAAGCTCTTTCAGGGTATCCCGCAAGAAAATGCCGTTGCCGTAGCTTTTGGACATTTTACGCCCGTCCAGGCCCGGACATTTGGCGGTGGGGGTGAGCTTCGGTTCCGGTTCGGGAAAAATCGCGCCGTACAGGTTGTTGAAGCGCCGGGCTATTTCGCGCGAAAGCTCCAGGTGCGGAATTTGATCCGCTCCCACGGGAACCCAGCGCGCCCGCATGATGATGATATCGCAAGCCATCAGCACGGGGTAGCCGAGAAAACCGAAGTTGGACAGGTCTTTATCGGTAATGTTCTGCTGCTGCTCCTTATAGGTGGGGCAGCGCTCCAGCCAGCTTACCGGGGTCAGCATGGAGACGAGCAGATTCAGTTCCGCTATTTCCTTGATGTGCGACTGCACGTAAATGGCGGACTTTTCCGGGTCAAGCCCGGCAGCCAGCCAGTCTTTCACCATTTCTTCAACATATTCTTTAATGTGCGCGGTGTGTTCAAAGTCGCTGGTCAAGGCGTGCCAATCGACTACAAAAAAGAAGGTATTGAAATTTTCCTGCATTTCCACCCAATTTTTAAGGACGCCAAAGTAATGCCCCAGGTGCAAAGGGCCGGTCGGGCGCATGCCGGAGGCAACGCGCTTATTCGGGTCGTGCGGACAGGAAACAAGTTTTGTCATGGCCTCACCAGAAAGTGGTTGTATGTTACAGATTTCCGCATGGAAATCTGACGATCCTCCGCAGAGAAAAGTTTACTTTTCAATGCGGATATCATTAGAGCATTTTACGCTTGAGATTGTCGCTTAACGGCGAAGCAAGTTCGCCTTGCGGCAATCTCGCGGCAAGGATTTGCAGGCAAATCCTTGCAGAGCGGTTTATACATTTTCAATGTTA
>JAISBT010000010.1 GCA_031266055.1 Deltaproteobacteria bacterium | reverse complement strand
GCCAGGAATCAAGGGCCTTTAATTTCGTTTCTGGAACCTGAGTGTTGGCGCTGAGCATTTTAACATGTTAACTTAACATACAAAGACGCATTTAACCACAAATAATCAAAAAGTCAATTACCCCCTTTTTGAACGTTAGGTTTCAAGGCCTCGAATGCGGACCATCGCGCTTGGCGGTTCATCCGTGCACTTTTCATCCCCTCTCCGAGAAAGAGGTCCTCTCTAGCTTTGTTTCTGTCTTCACCGCTTTTGCCGTAAACGTGGCTTTAATGTACGCCTGTCGAACTTGATTAGTATTAAGTAAAAACAAATTTCATCGTATGAAATGCAACTAACTTTCACTTAGCGGTTTTAGTTGATAACCGTAAGCTCTTAGGATACCATTCGGTGACTTTTTTCGTGAGCTACGAGCGTTTGTACCGCCCTGAACTCCTGGATCGCTCGGTAGTGGTTCTATCCTGCAACGGCGGCTGCGTCATCTTAAGGTCAAATTAAGTCAAGGCTATGAGCATCACGATTGGCAGCCGTTCTTTCAGATAAGGGGACTGCTTGAGAAAAAAGGCGTCACCGTCTGCGCGGAAAAGTACGTGGCGGGATCAATGTACAGTATGGCTACCCCAGGTATGGTATAGTACTAGTGTAGGTATCAGAAAACCCGCAAAAACTGAGCCCTAAAACTCTCCACTAAACTCGGGGTGGTTCAGGAGGACAGGAAGCCCAGATCCTCGCTCGGCACTCGAATATAAATATTACTCTCATATACGCGCACAACATACAGCGCGCAACGCAAGCAACTGGAGCGGAAGATAGATGCGTTGCTGGCTAACGCCGAATAAAGGAGACCGTGCATGGATTTCAAGCACATAGACGAGATTAAAAACATTCTCAAATCACTTCGCCCCCTCAATGAGACGGAGCAAAGGCGTTTGCGCGAGGAATTCATGATAGAGAACACGTATAATTCCAACGCCATCGAGGGAAATACCCTTACGCTGAGGGAAACGGCTTTAGTGCTGCAACTGGGCGTGACTATAGACGGGAAACACGTCAGGGATCACCTGGAAGCGATAGGACACAAAGACGCTTTCCTTTACATGATTGAACTTGCCGACACAGGAAGCATGTTGACCGAACGCGTCATCAAAGAACTTCACTCGCTGATCCTGATGAATGACGCAAAAAACAAAGGCGCTTATCGTACAGTCGAAGTGGCCATAGCTGGATCGGTTCACACGCCGTCACCTCACTATCTCATTCATGAACGCATGGAAGCCCTGCTAGACGATTATGAGGGTATGAAGCGGGGTAAACATGTCATTGAAGCGATAGCCGAATTTCATCTGCGCTTCGAGGGCATACACCCCTTCATCGACGGCAACGGGAGGACAGGAAGGCTTGTTTTGAACCTCGAACTCATAAAGGCCGGGTTCCTGCCTGTAAATATAAAATTCGCTGACCGTAGTAAATATTACGATTGCTTCGATGATTATCACGCAGGGAACCATACGCCTGACGCCCTGACGCAATTGGTACTCGCATATGAGGAGAGCGAAATATTAAGATACGTCGAGAAACTAAGGGGCTAGCTGTGAATAATGAAGGGCAAAACGAGAATCCGGATATAGGTGCCGGCGACGAAAGAGATAATTTCGAGCCACACCCAAAAAGGAGGCGTTGGCAAAAAATATGAATCGCCCCGAGTTTAGTGGAGAGTTATGATACCAGTAAACTGTAAGAAGGAGATTCAGAAATGCCATCCACAAGTAACGCGTCAAACAGTGCAAGAGGTTCTAGCCGTTACCCAGGGGAGATCAGGCGTCAGGCAGCAGAGCTGTCTGACCGCTCGCTTCCGGAGCACAAGACGCGCCAGGCAACGACGAAGCGCGACGCTGGTCTGCTGGGCGTCAACGGTATAGTGCTGGTAAGGTATCAGAAAACCCACAAAAACTGAGCCCGAAAACTCCGAGCTAAACTCGGGGCGGTTCACTTGCTGGAAAACCGGGCGGGGAGAAAATAAGCGTCAAATGGGACAAAATTCCCGCAGTTGACGGAACAGCAGCGAACAATACGCGCAGTGGCTGGACGCCCTGGTCGCGGCTGTCTGAATGTTCCAGCCGGGATCAGTTCATAAGCGAGCGGACTTCTTCGAGGGACAGGCCGGAAGTTCTTGAAATTACGTCCGGCGATACGCCTTCCGCCAGAAGGTTTTTCGCTATTTCGACAGCTTTCGCTTTCGCTCCTTCCTCCATGCCTTTTTCCATGCCTTTTTCCATGCCTCTCTCTGTGTAGACCTCTTCGAAAATAGACACGTACATCTCCCTGTCCTCCCTGCTCATTTTCAGATTCTCCACGTACTCCACGGTCTGCCTGATATAGTCCTTGCTGGAAAGCCGGATGAGGTAGTTCGCGGCTTCAAGGATAACTCGCTTGTCATGCGGGTTCCAGCCGCGCGCGTTCCACATATCCGAGATGTGCCGCAGGTAGCGGAATTTTTCGCTTTCGTCATCGCCGCTTTTCTCAGCGCACTTCGCGGAGTAAAGCACCAGCCCGATGCGGTTTTCATCCGCAAGCAGCGTTTCGTCGCCGATGTCCGGGACGGACACGCTGATGTATTTGTACGTCGCTTCCACGCCGTAGATGCTGGAATAATAGGACGTCTTTTCGCCCTGCGGACGGCGGTTGAGCAGGACGGCGATCCCCACCGGCTCTTTACGGTAGCGCAGGTGGATCGCTTCCTTATAGCAGTACATCCGCAGGGGCATATCGCCGCCGCCTCTGCCCTGCTGAAGCTCCAGATGGCAGATTACGAACTCAGGCTCCCCGTTTTTGAGCGTTACTTTGGCGAGCATGTCGACGCGGCCGGCGCCGCCTTCCAGGTCAAAAGTAACCTTCTGGAGTTCTTTGTCCAGCAGCTCGACCGGCTTGCCCCAGTCGACGGCCTCATGCAGCACAGGCAGGAAGATTTTGAGCGCGTCCCGGAAATAATCATGCAGGATGGTCTTGAACAGATTGTCAAAGTCTTTTCTTTCCGGCTTTATTGTTTCGTCCTTCATGCCCGTCACCTCGTCAAGCGTGATTATATCATCCCCGCTGTGTTTCATGGGGTATTGTTTGCCTGGTGATGCGTCAAGTAGGTGTATCAGTAGGCATTCAGTAGGCATTGAAACGGTGCCGGGGGCGAAGAGCGGGCCGGCTGGCTCCGGAATCGGCGCCGCCGCGAAACCGCCGCCCGCGCCGAATCCGCAGCCGTGCGCCGGGCGGAGTGGTGCGTCGTTTTTAGGAGGGGTGCCTGGGCAGAGAGGCGGCCCGGCTGGCTCCGAAATCGGCGCGCGCGCAAGACAGCGCCCGTGCCGAATCCGGAGCCAGCAGGGCCGGTGCGGGGCCGGGGCATCTGGTTCCGAAATCGGCGCGCGCGCAAAAAACGCGCCCGTGCCAAATTCGGAACCAGCGGTGCTAGGACTGGGCCGTGCGGGAGCGGCGGCTGTCAAGCAAGATGTCGCATGAATAGATTTAGAGCCCGGCAACTTTCTGCGCTTGTCCGTTGCTCTTAGACGGAGGGTTTAGCCAAACCACCTCCGGCAAACTCATTTGGCG
>JAISBT010000187.1 GCA_031266055.1 Deltaproteobacteria bacterium | reverse complement strand
TTTCAGCCGCTCTGGGCTGCGCCCAGTTGCCGAAACTGGACGGCTTCATCGCCAAGCGCAAGGAAAATTTCGCGCGTCTCACCGCCGGCCTGGCCCCCTGCGCCGAACAGTTGCGTCTGCCCAGGGCTACACCCGGCTCCGATCCGGCCTGGTTCGGCTTCCCGCTGGCCGTGGAAGAGCGCGCCGGGTTCAGCCGAACTGAAATCATCACCCACCTGGAAGCGCGCGGCATAGGCACGCGCCTGCTCTTCGGAGGCAATCTGCTGAAGCAACCGGCCTACGCGGGCACACCCCGCCGCCTGCCCGGCCCCCTGGCCCATACGGATTGGGTAATGAAACGCGTTTTCTGGATAGGCCTGTGGCCGGGCCTGACAGCGGAAATGCTGGATTACATGATTGAAACGCTGACCGGGTTTTGTCGCCGATGAAAACTGTTGCTTCCCCCAGTACGAATATATTGAACGCCGATTTGGATGAATTATTGGACATTGCCCCTTCGCCCTGGGAAAAGCTGCGCGGAGCGCGCATTTTTCTGACCGGAGGCACAGGGTTGTTTGGGCGCTGGATGCTGGAAAGTCTGCTCTGGGCCAACGACCGCCTTGCCCTGAAGACCAGCGTAACCGTACTGGCGCGGGATCCGAAAAGGTGGCAGCAGACCGCTCCCCATCTGGCCGGGCATCCCGCAGTGGACATATGCCGGGGCGATATCCTCAGGTCTACGTTACCGAACGAAAAATTTTCGCACGTCCTCCACATGGCGGCCCCTTCCGGGCCGGATCAGGCGGCCGACCCCCTGAAGCTCTTCAATGTATTGATACACGGCACGGAACGTGTGCTGGATCTGGCCGTCCGGTCAGGCGCCGGGCGCTTTTTATATGTCAGTTCCGGCGCGGTTTACGGGCGGCACGCCAAAGCCATGTCCGTGGTTGAGGAAAACTGCCGGGAGGCTCCGGATCAAATGGATCCGGCCAGTTGCTATGATGAGGGCAAAAGAGCGGCGGAACTCTTGTGCGCGCTGTATTGGCAGCAGAAACAACTACCCTGCGTCGTGGCCCGCTGTTTTTCCGTGCTCGGCCCCTTCCTGCCGCTAGACTGGCATTATGCCGCCGGAAATTTCATACGCGACGCCCTGGCCGGAGGCCCCATCAAGGTAAACGGAGACGGCACTCCGGAACGTTCCTACCTCTATCTGGCCGATTTGGCTTGGTGGCTGTGGGTTATTCTGGTTCATGGGCAGCCGGGCCGGGCTTATAACGCGGGCAGCGATGAAGCGGTGAGTATAGCGGAGTTGGCCCGGCGCACGGCGGCATGTTTTACGCCGCCTTTGCCGATACATGTGGCCCGCGCGGCTGAAGCGGGACGCACGCCGCAACGTCAGGTTCCCTGTATCCGCAAAGCCGGGGAAAAATTGGGATTATATGCCAGAGTGAGACTTGACGAAGCTTTAAGAAGGACTCTCGCCTGGCATAATCTCGTCAATCTTACGAAATCATCAAGGAGTTACTCCGGATGATAGCGCGCCCATGCCCGATTTGCCGGTCTGTTGAGCCTGAGATTATCCATCGGCACAAATTGATCCTGTTTGAAGACCATCCGCTGTCCGGCGAGTGTGAAACAGTGGTCTGCAAAACTTGTGGTCTGGGTTTTAATCAACGCCCCTCAACGGCGGAGGCCTATGTTGCGCATTATGCCGCCCTGTCGAAATATGCCACCTCCTTCTCACCGCTGGCCAATGCCGATAAATTTTCCAGGTTGGCGGATATATTCATAGATCTTTATCCAAACAGGTCGAGTTCTATTCTGGATGTCGGCTGCGGCGCGGGAGGTTTTTTAGCCAAACTCAAAGAATATGGTTACCGCAATTTATCGGCCATGGATCCGACTCCTGCCTGCGTCACCGGAGTACAACGGGACTTGGGCATTGACGCCAGGCTTGGAGTTTTGGCTGAACCGCCCTTTCCGCCCAATAGTTTTGATGTGGTCATTTCAACCGGAGTGCTCGAACACCTCCTGTTGCCGGCTGATGATTTGAAGGCCTTAAAAAATTTACTGGTGCCGTTCGGAGCAGCTTTTATCGTGACGCCGGACGCCTCCCGTTACACTGAATTTCTGGATGCCCCTTTTCAGGATTTCAATATTGAGCACATCAACCATTTTTCCCCCGACACTCTGAATACGCTTTTTATCCGGCAAGGCTGGCAAAAAGTCGCTCTGGGACAGGATGTGTTGTCCCATACCCCCAAATGGAGCGAACCGGTTGTTTACGGCCTGTTCAGACCTCTTGCCGGTGAAAACCGCTCGCCTTTGCCAGCTTTCGACAAAAAACTGGCGGATAATCTTAAATCCTATGTCCGCAACTCTGCAGTCTTGCTGGATAAAATTGATCGCCATCTGCGGCGGGAACTGGCCGGCATCTCCGAGGTTATTGTATGGGGGGCCGGACAGACCTCTTCTTTGCTTTTAAGCCAAACTATCCTCAAAGACCTTCGAATTCGCGCCGTGGTGGACAGCAATCCGGCGTATGCCGGGAGGAGTATGGCAGGCGCCCCGGTCGGAGGGCCTGAACTCAGAGGCAGCTTCAACGGGCCGGTGGTGGTAGCCACCATCAGGGAATATCAGGCTGTGGAACGGATAATCAGGGAAACCCTGAAATGGGATAACCGGATATTGTCTCTCATTGGATAAACGGATCAAAAAACAGCCAACGGCCTGCCGCCCGGCTTCGGTGTACTGGAGCATTTTACGCTTGAAATGCTTGCTTAACGGCGGGCAAAGCCCGCCTGCAAGCATTTCGCGGCAAGGATTTGCGAACAAATCCTTGCAGAGCAGTACAACTTTTCCAAGTTGAACTGCTCTAACCTCAAACTGTTGGAGACACAGCCATGCACGTTTTTATCATTGCGGAGATCGGTATCAATCATAACGGCGATGTCAACATCGCCAAGCAGCTTATCAATGTGGCCAAGTCCAGCGGCTGCGACGCCGTGAAATTTCAAAAACGCGACATCAATCTGGTGTACAGTAAAGAGCTGCTGGATTCGCCACGGGAAAGCCCCTGGGGCGCTACGCAACGAGAGCAGAAGCAGGGCCTGGAACTGGGGGAAAAGGAATATGACGAGATTGACCGCTATTGCAAAGAACTGGACATAGCCTGGTTTTCCTCGGCCTGGGACGTCAACAGCCTGGAATTTCTGGATAAATATAAACTCAAATACAACAAGGTCGCCTCAGCCATGAGCGTAAGCCGGGATTTTCTCAAGGCCGTGGCCAGGCGCAAACAACACACCTTTATTTCCACCGCCATGAGCACCATGGAGCAAATTGGCGAAGCGGCGGAGATTTTCCGTTCCGCCGGCTGCCCCTTTGAACTCATGCACTGCGTGGCAACTTACCCGATGAAGGTGGAAAACGCCAACCTTAACTGCATCAAAACCCTGCGCGAGGCCTTCAACTGCCCGGTGGGCTACAGCGGGCACGAAACAGGCCTGGCGGTTTCCATAGGCGCGGTCATGCTGGGCATAAGCTCGCTGGAGCGGCATATTACCATGGATCGCGCCATGTACGGCTCGGATCAGGCCGCCAGCGTGGAACCGCTGGGCATCATGCAGCTTTGCCGCTATGTGCGAACCCTGGAAACGGCCATGGGCGATGGCGTAAAGCGCATTCTGCCGGAAGAAGAAGCCATAGCCGCCAAACTGCGGGCGCATCTGAAAACAGTATGAACTCAAGAGAGCTGCACATGCGATTGGCGGATTATTTAGTCATGTTTTTGGCTGATGCCGGCGTTGATACGGCCTTTATGCTTACCGGCGGCTTTGCCATGCACCTGAATGACGCTCTGGCCCAGGAGAGCCGCATCAACAAAATCTGCTGCCACCACGAACAGGCCTGCGCTCTGGCGGCGGAAGCGTATGCCCATGTGCGCCATCACCCGGCCTTGGTGCAGATCACGGCCGGGCCGGGCGCGACTAATGCCATTACCGGCGTATACAGCGCCTTTGTGGACGGTCTGCCCATGCTGGTAATCTGCGGCCAGGTCAAAAGAGAATTGCTGCGCGCGGCCCGCGGCCTGGAAAACTTGCGCCAGATCGGAGAACAGGAGGTTGATTCCATTGCTCTGGCCAAGCCGGTGACCAAATATGCGCAGCGGGTTCTTGAGCCCGAGCGTATCAGATACGAACTGGAAAAGGCTTTATATATCGCCTCCGCCGGACGCCCCGGCCCGGTGTGGTTGGAAATCCCTCTGGATGTGCAGGCCGCGCCGGTTGATCCGGATACTTTGCCTTCTTTCCGCCTGCCCTTGCCTCCACCGCCGGATCTGTCCGGCATAGCCGCTTCGGTGGCGCGCAAGCTGGAGAGGGCAAAGCGGCCTTTACTGGTGGTGGGGCCTGGTCTGCATATGGATGAAGCGACAGATGATTTTTTGCGTCTGGCTGAAAAATGCGCCTGGCCGGTGGTCTGTGCCGGGGTGTTGGACATAGTGCAGCGGGAGCACCCGCTTTACACCGGGGCCATGGGGGCGCTGGGCAACCGGGCCGGAAACATCGCCATGCAAAACGCTGATGTGATCCTCTTTATGGGCGTTACAATGCATATGGCTTTTACCACGTACAACTGGCAAGCCATGGGCCGGAACGCCCACAAAATAGTGGTGGAACCCGAATTTTCCGAATGTGCGCGGCCGCAATGGCTGGGTGATGAAAGCATTATCTGCCGTCCTGGCGAGTTCATCCGGGCTTTGGACAAGGAACTTGCAACCCAGCAAAACCCTGCCGGAACAAGCTGGTTGGATTTCTGCCGCGAGCGCGTCCACCTGCTGCCGCCCGTGCCCGAGCGTTTGCGCTCCATTACGCCGGAAGGTCGGATCAATCCGTATTGGTTCGCGGAAGAACTGTTCAAACGCCTGGGCGACGCGGATATTGTCGCGCCGGGCAACGCCACGGCCGGAATCACCGCCCAGCAGGCCGGAAGTTTGCAGCCGGGCCAGCGGCTCCTGGCCAATTTCGGTTGCGGCCCCATGGGCTACGCCCTGCCGGCGGCAACAGGCGCGGCTGTGGCCGGAAAGGGCCGGCGGGTCATCTGCCTGGACGGCGACGGCAGCTTCATGCTGAACATGCAGGAACTGGCCACCATCAAATACCACAAGCTGCCCATAATTATCTTTATCTACAACAATAACGGCTATGCCTCCATCCGGCAGAGCCAGAAAAATTTTTTCACCGCTCGCTTGGGTTACGGGCCGGAGAACGGGCTGTGTTTTCCGGATTTTGTCGCTGTGGCCCAAGCCTTTGGCCTGCCGGCCACTAAAATCCACGGCCGAAACTTTCAAAGCGCGCTGGATTCGGTTCTTCAGGAAAGCGGGCCGTTTCTGGCGGAAGTTCTGCTGGATGATGAACAGGGCTTTGAACCAAAAATCGCTTCACGCAAGCTGCCTGACGGCCGCATGGAGTCCATGCCGCCGGAAAACATGCATCCCTTTCTTTCCGAGGAAGAATTGCAAACACACCTGCTGTTCAAGCTATAAAGGCGCTTAAGCATATGACCAGTTCTCGTTTTTCTCTTTCCGGCAAACGCGTCCTCCTCACCGGGGCAGGCGGCGGCATTGGCGCGGCCCTGCTGTCGGCTTTTCTTGAGGAAGGCGCGCTGGCAGCCGGGGCGTACCGTACAACGCCGGATTTTTTTGCCGGACTCAAAAAAAAGTATGCGCATTCTTTTTTCCCCTTGCAGTGCGACTTAAGCCGGGAGGCGGAAGTGGAAACGCTGCCGGATCGGGCAGAAGAAGCCTTGGGGGGCGGGGTGGAGGTTGCGGTGCATAACGCCTGGATCGTGCCGTATACCCAACCTTACAGCCTGGAGAATCTCCGCGTCGTGAGCGCGGTTGGTCTTGAGGCCGCTTACATTTTATACGGCAGCCTCGCTCCGCGCATGGCGGCCAGAGGCCAGGGCAGCATCATCAGCATTGCCAGCATCAACGGCTTACAGGCTTTTCCCGGCAATCCGGCCTATACCTCCGTAAAAGGGGCGCTGCGCCTTTTCACCAAAACCGTTGCCCGAGACTTTGGCGGGCAGGGGGTAAGAGCCAACAATTTATGTCCGGGCTATGTGCATACGCGCATGACCGCGGCCAGCCATGCCGATCCGGTGCGCCACGAGGAGCGCCGCGACCGCACCATGCTCGGGCGCTGGGCCGTGCCGGATGATATGGTTGGGCCTTGTCTGTTTCTGGCTTCAGACGCTTCCGCTTACGTCACCGGAATTGATCTGATTGTGGACGGCGGCTGGATCGCCAAAGGCCTATGAACGGATTCAGGGGAAACAAGCTTTATGCAAAAACACCTTGCCGAACTTCTGCAGCGCATACCTTGTCTCTTTCCCTTAAAGGAAGCTTTGGAAAAGGCCTTGGCCCTGCTTTTGGCCTGCGCCCGTTCCGGAGGAAAAATCCTGATCTGCGGCAATGGCGGCAGCGCGGCTGACGCCGAGCACATTGCGGGCGAACTGATGAAGGGTTTTCTCCTGCCGCGCCCCTTGCCACAGAGCGCGCAGGAGGCCCTGCGGGCCGTCTGCCCGGAATATGGACCCCTACTGGCCGCGCGTCTGCAAAGCGGCATTGCCGCCGTTTCCATGGTCAGCGGCGTGGCCCTGCCCACGGCCTTCGCCAATGACGTCGGCCCGGAACTTTGCTTCGCCCAACAGGTTACGGCGCTGGGCCGGCCGGGGGACATAGTCTGGGGGATCAGCACTTCCGGCAATTCGACCAATGTCAACCATGCCCTGCGCACGGCCAAAGCTCTGGGCCTCTCCACCCTGGGGCTGACCGGGCGGGACGGCGGGGCCATGGCCGCCCTGTGCGAGGTGGAACTGCGCATACCGGCGGACAAGACGCCGCTTATCCAGGAACTGCACCTGCCGGTGTATCACGCCCTGTGCGCGGCTCTGGAAGAGGAATTATTTTCTGTATACCAAGGATGAAAGCTTATGACTGAACTTAACGGGCTGGGAACGATCAACATTGAACTGACCAGCCGCTGCAATAAAAACTGCTGGATGTGCGGCCGCCGCAAGGTGGATCGCGAATACCCGGAGCTGGCTCTGGAATACGGCGACATGGATTTTGACCTGCTCAAAAGCATTGCCGCCCAGATCCCCCCGGATGTGGTGGTGCAACTGCACCGTGACGGAGACGCCCTGTTGTACCCCCGTTTTGGCGAAGCCGCGGCGCTCTTTTCCAAAAATATCCGCAACATTGTTACCAACGGCAAATTGCTGGTGGAAAAGGCGGATGAAATCATCGGCAACCTGGAAACCCTCTCGGTCTCTATTTTTGAAAAAGACGAGGAAGCTGAGGAACAAAGGGAACTCATCCGCAAATTCCTGGCCTTAAAAAGCGACAAAAAGCCCTATGTCACCCTGCGCCTGATAGGACAGGTGGATACCGGCTCCTATGAGGAATTCGGGCAGCGTTTCGTGCGCAGAGTGCTGCACAACCCCATGGGCAGCTTCGGCTATGTGAAGCGCCGGCCCTGTGTGCCGGAAATAGGCGTTTGCTGGGATTTTTTAATGCACCCCTGCATTAACCGCCAAGGAAATATGTCCATCTGCGTGCGTTTTGACCCGGAAAAACTCGGGGTACTCGGCAATGTGCGCGAACACAGCGTGGCTGAACTCTGGAACGGACCGCAACGCGAGCAGTGGAAAGCCCTGCACGTGGCCGGAAAGCGGGATAGCGTACCGCTGTGCGCCCGCTGTGAGTATTGGGGCGTGCCCATAGCTCCGTAAAAAGGTAAAAATGGCGCCACTGCCTGACAGCAAAACGCCAGCTTCTCTCTAATGAACCTAACCGCCAGATAATCAAATAGATTTTAGTTGTCTATTTGGCAATGCTCCAACAGATTCCCGAGGATTCAAATGTCAAAAAAAAGTAACGCAGCGGAAAAAGATCAGAACACTATAGAGGAATTCGACATTAATTATTGGACTTGGTCTGATGTATTCAAGATAAGTCGTCTCACTAAATTGCGGATTTTTACCATAGATCGACTGATTCAATATCTGCGCCGATCTCCGCGTTGCAAACAATTTATCAAGAATTTTTTGCAGTTATGTTATAACTATAATCCTGATTTAAGATCATTTCCCGGCAATTTTCGACAACCGATATGGTTGGCTAAATTCCAGGCCTGGATTTTATTCAAGACCGGTTTTTTCGGCAGAGCCGCTCTGAAATTGAGAGGCTTGGCACAACGGAGTGAACCATCAAAAAAACTATTATATAGAGAATGTCTGGCCTGGATGCTGAACGGGCATGGCGAAATTGCGACTGAAACCTCGCGGCGGGCCTTACAAAAATTCCCCGAAGATCCCGAGATATTACGTTCTTTTATACACCTGCACAAAGACATCCTGTATGTCCGCGCGGGCGTTAAAATACTGCTGAAAACAGAAATTTTGCGCAATGCCATCCTGGCTGCCGAATTGTTGAGAAATAACGCGTCAGGCGACGAAGCGGCGGACATTTTACTGGCCTTTGCCAAACGTCACCCTGAACATGCGGACCTTATCGGCGATTATATTCTATGGAATCTCAATTGCCGCGTAAAGGCGAAAGCGGCCTTTGCCTTGGCCTTGGCGCATCAGCCCAGCAGGGCCTTACGCCTTAAGTCTGCAATGAGCGCACCGATGACGCCCAAAAACCAGACGGATTTGGATCTTACCCGCCGGGAAATTCTGGCGGATTTGCAAGCCATAGCGCAAGAACCTTTGCTTAGGGCGGATGCTTCAACTTACATTGAAACTTTTTCCCATATCAGCCTCAACACGTCTTACAGCTTTTTGGATAATCTATATCCTCTGGTTTTTCACGGCGAGGCGGACGTGGAGATTATGCAGGCCCGAGCCAAAGCTTTTTATCACAGTTTTCCGGAATTGAAATTCACGGCCCCGCATCTTCTTGCGGAAAATTCAGTTACCCATAAAAAAATCCGTTTTGGTTTTTTTACGGAATTCATCCACACGGATGTTTGGAAATTTTGGGGGCCGATGCTTATATTTCTACCTCGGGATATTTTCACGGTTGTCCTTTTTGCACCGGCTGGTTTGCCGGTGTATCACCGCAATTTCATGCGCAAGCTTTGTGATGAATTTATTGAATATCCTTATTTGCAACCTACCGCCATGATCCCTGTAGCGAAAGGCCACGGACATTCATCCTTTCCCATAACCAGAGACATTCTGGCCTCGGCTGACTTGGATATCCTATATAGTAACCTGATCGGGCAAAGCCCCTTGCACCAATATCTGGCCTATGCCCGGCTGGCCAAGCTTCAGATGGTCGATGGCGGCCGCCTGACTACCACCGGCATGCCGGAAATTGATTACTACCTGCTCAATGAAGGGAATTTTACAGGCGATCCGAAAACGTACTTTACCGAGCGTCTGGCCTTTACCGAAGGACAGACGCCGTTTTTCAAAAAAATGATGGATGAACAAGCAGGGTTTCCGGCCTACCCTTTGACCAGAGAGATGCTGGGGTGGCCGGACAGGGCCAATATTTATCTGGGGATGCAGGAGCTGGCCAATCGCCATCCGGAAATGGATCCGCTTTTCGCTCGTATTTTGAAGGTTGATCCCAAGGCACTTCTGGTGCTGACCAACCGGGTCGGCGGTTCCCAACTCTGGACTGATCTGATTGCGCATCTGGAAAATTTGGGCATAACAAATGCCGCCCAGCGCCTTCTCCTGGCTCCGCATTGCAATATGATGCCGCCGGGCTTCACCCGCGCTCTGGTCAATCTGGCCGATGTATGCCTCTCTTACCGCCGTTACGGTGGGGGAACTACTTTCAACCAGCTTCTGGCCTATGGTATTCCTCAGATTATCTGGCCCAATGAAAGCTATGTCGGCTATATTTGCGCTGGCGTATATACTCAAATCGGGCTTGATGAACTGTTGGTGGACAATGCCGATGACTATGTGAGCGGCAATATCAAACTGGCTGTTAGTAAAAAATACCGCAATGAAGTGCAACGCGTCTTTCGCGAAAAAACCAAAACTTTCTACGAACGCTTGCACCGCTATGATTATAGCGGAAGTTTGGCCTCCTTTTTCCAGCAGGCTGCCGCCCGCGCCCGTTCCGGGCTACTTCCGGCCCATTGGCATCGTGGGCATTTTTACGAAAAACTTACTGCCGAAAATTTAAAAAATTTTGCCGAGCAATCCAAATACGTAAGGGGCATCAATCATGCAAATTAAAGATTTCATAAAAAGACTGATTCGCCGCTATCTGCGTCCAATACTACTTTGCGCCCTGCGGGAAGAATTTAATAAGCTGGATGAACTGGGTACTCTTTGCTCAATGCAGGAGAAGCTTAATAAGCTAAATAAATTGGATACTCTTTGCGCCATGCAGGAAAAATCACATAAAGATATTTCCTCATATTTCAATGCTGTTTTGAGCAATCAACTAGCTTTATCCGCAGCTACTGAGGGCAACATCATTATACACACGCCCTGGTATGCACGTAAATTTTTCTATCTTGATAAATATAAAGGTTCATTGTGTTTCGGACGCACTACAACATCAGAAAAAAAAGATAAAATATTCATTTTAAGCATCCCAAAATCAGGTACATATTTTCTTGGGCTAATTTTTAATAAGCTGGGATTTGAAAGAAGCCCGATTCATGGAGGATCAGGTGGGTATGGTGATTGGCGTGGTCTGTCGACAGAAGAGAGGGCAGAAACTTCAGGTAAGTATTCTGTAATAATGCCCTACACTACTCAGTATCAGTTGGTTATGCCAGGCCAATATTTGATGAGTCACATTCACGATGAAAAGAGTATAGATTTTTTGAGGCAAAATTTTGATAAAGTTTTATTTTCTATACGTGATTTACGTTCTGTATTTATATCACACTTAAGGCATTTGCTATTCTTACCAAATAAAAAAATATTAGGCCAGGCAATAGATGAAACATATTGCACTACTGAGCAATTACAAAAATATTTTTTAACTCCACCTGGGGATTTTAGTATTATAGTACAAGCAGCAATATTGACTTCAAAAATTATAAATGAAAAATCAGTCAATGTTGTTCGCTATGAAGAGCTTGTTTCACACGATAGAGATAAAATGTCCAATTCACTAAAGGCTATATCCAAAGTCTCAGGTTGTCTCCAGGAGGAGGTATTCCAGGCTGTAGAAAATTCAGAAGGCCAGGAAACATGGACATTTTTCAATGAACACTCTAATCCTCATAAAATATGGGATGATACAATAGAAAATCTGTTCAAAAAGCATGGTCTTGATGTATTAAATGAAAAACTTGGCTACAGCAGAGAATATGTTGAAGTATCATGCACGCAACACAGAATATGAATATTTTACAATTGTATTATATAAAATGATTAAACAAAGATTAAAATGGATAAGATCAAAATTTCATAGTGATCTTTATCATAGATTGGATGAAATGGCTCACAGAATAACAACAATTGAAATCAACACAAAAATTTTGGATTCATCTGATGAACTTACCCACAAAATAACAACGGTTGAAAATCACACAAAAGCTTTGAATTCATCGTTGGAACGTCTGACCAGGAAGCTTGATGATTTAATCCACAGCCAGATAATGCTGGCCGTACCCGTACAAAGCCGTTTTCCTCTGAAACTGCCGGGTGGGGATATTCCATTCTACAGTACAGGAAACGGAGCTTTCTGTTTTCGGCCCGCAGCGCCGGATAATCTGCATGATCGCCCTGTTTTCATCTCCTCTCTTCCCAAATCCGGTACCTGGCTGGTGAACAAAATTTTAGACAACCTTGCTTTTGAAGGAACCTATCTCCATGCGGCATGGGATAACGTCATTGAAGATCTGAGGACTGAAGGTGATTTGTGGAGTGAGATTCGGCAGGGGAAAAATTTTCCCGTTATCCCTTTTCCATACCATGTATTGGTCAATTTTATACAAAATGGCCAGTACCTCAACGGGCATTTAAGCGGATCGCTTTTTGAGGCGGTACACAAAAACGGAGCAGCCCTACTTTCTATACGCGATTTGAGAACCGCGTTTGTCTCTTTGGCCCGCTACAACCCACAACGTTTCCAGCTTAGGCCGGAATCCAGTTTGACGCCGGCCGATCTGCTTAATCAGATTCAGGATCAGGCCGGAACAAGCATGTTCACTTTGGCGGATCAATATGCCGCGCTGTTGGACAAGCCTTTCATCGGCCTGGTTAGATTTGAGGAACTGACGACGAACGGAGGGGGAAATGTACCCCCTTCGGTTGAAGCCATAGCCCGGATCACGGGTTGCGACATTGAGGCGGTTTCTGCCGCTCTGCATAAATCCCTGGGAGTACGCACGCCCACCTGGAGCGGAAAAATGAGTTCGCTGAAGGGACTTTGGACCTCGGAAATCGAAGATGCCTTTACCGCGAAAGGCGGCGGTTTGATCAACGAAAAGCTGGGCTATCCA
>JAISBT010000186.1 GCA_031266055.1 Deltaproteobacteria bacterium | reverse complement strand
AGTATTCGGCGAAGGATAAAGCTGTTCGTAACCCCCAGTATTATGGCGTGTAACATATAGAACGAATAAGAACTTTCACCGAGCAACACCAGTCTGGTACTGTGCGTCCATAGTTTTTGGGCGCTTATATCAAGATTGGCGAAAGATATGATCAGCAAAAGAAAACCTGGCATAACCGCTGAAATCAAAAAATTGCCATAAGGACGTGATCCAAGAAGGCAGTAAAGAGCGATAGGAACAGTTGAAAGGGTCAAGGCGAAAAACCGGTTACGAAATTTGAAGCCGTTTTTAACAAGCATGGCGCCATAAGCCCCGACTGTAAACTCGAACAGCCGGAATACCGGATGCATGTGCATAAATTTGGACATTCCGGCCCAGCCTTGGGTTAAGCTGATTATGTTCAGCATTACCAGAAGGATCCATAATGAAATCAAAATCCAATGAAGCTCATGGCGTGCTTTCAGCATCCGCATAAAAAGAAAAACGGCCACCAGATAGAAAAACCATTCGCAAGACAGCGTCCAGGAAACCCCATTCCAGGTTTGAGCTATGTTTCCGATCAGAACCCAGTCATGTACTAAAAGAAAGTTGGCAAAGGTTTCGATATAGTTGCCGTGATATCCGCTCATTCCTTTGCCGGTTGCCAAATACAAGGCTATGACAATGAACAGGCATAACCAATGGAGGGGATAAATCCGGGCGATGCGGCGGCAGATAAAATCTTTTTTATTGCCGTCAATATTGAAGTTCCACATCAAAACAAATCCGGAAAGGATAAAAAAGAAAGATACCCCTATCCATCCGGCTCGGGAAAAGGCGGCAAAGAAGGAAAAATTTTGCCAAACTAAACTCACATGCCAACAGGCCACATAAAGAGCGGCGAAAAATCTGAGGCTTGCCAGTGACGGGAGGAAAGCGCTTCCGGCGAAATTCAACGACCGCTGGGCTTTTTCTGAACTTTTAGCTTCAATACGCATCATAAATTTCTCCGGCGAGGAGAACGCATTTGTCGGAAAGGTAAAAAAGAGAACTGGTCATAAGCTTAAGCACCTTTATAGTTTGCACAGCAGATGCGTTTGCAATTCTTCCTCGGAGAGAAAGGGATGCATGTTTTCCGGCGGTATGGACGCCATGCGGCCGTCAGGCAGCTTGCGGGAAGCAATTTTCGGTTCAAAGCCCTGTTCGGCATCCAGCAGAACTTCCGCCAGAAACGGCCCCCTTTTCTGAAGAACCAACTCCAGTGCGCTTTGAAAGTTCCGGCCGTTGATTTTTATGGCCGGCAGACCAAAGGCTTGGGCCACAGCGACAAAATCCGGAAAGCACAGTCCATTCTCCGGCCCGTAACCTAGGCGGGCGGTGAAAAAATTTTGCTGGCTTTGCCGGATGGAGGCATAGCCGTTATTGTTATAGATAAAGATAATTATGGGCAGCTTGTGGTATTTGATGGTGGCCAGTTCCTGCATATTCAGCATGAAGCTGCCGTCGCCGTCCAGGCAGATGACCCGCCGGCCCTTTCCGGCCACCGCCGCGCCTGTTGCCGCCGGCAGGGCGTAGCCCATGGGGCCGCAGCCGAAATTGGCCAGGAGCCGCTGCCCCGGCCGCAAACTTCCGGCCTGCTGGGCGGTGATTCCGGCCGTGGCGTTGCCCGGCGTGACAATATCCGCGTTGCCCAGGCGTTTGAACAGTTCTTCCGCGAACCAATACGGGTTAATCCGGCCTTCCGGCGTAATGGAGCGCAAGCGCTCGGGTACGGGCGGCAGCAGGCGGACGCGCTCGCGGCAGAAATCCAACCAGCTCGTTCCGGCAGTGTTTTGCAGGGTTGCAAGCTCTTTGTCCAAAGCCCGGATGAATTCGCCGGGGCGGCAGATAATGCTTTCATCACCCAGCCATTGCGGACGCTCACACTCGGAAAATTCTGGCTCCACCACGATTTTATGGGCGTTCCGTCCCATGGCTTGCCAGTTATACGTGGTAAAAGTCGTATGCATGGCAACACCCAGAAAGAGGATCACATCAGCGTTCTGCATGGCGATGTTTCCGGCCCGGTTGCCTACCGCACCCATGGCCCCGGCGTAAAGCGGATGCTCCCGCTGCACTATGTCCAGCACCCCGGCGCAGACCACCGGCCAGGCGCATTTTTCCGCCAGACGTAAAAAATCGTCTGTCGCTTCATCCATATGCAGATCAGGCCCCGCCACCAGCAAGGGCCGCTTTGCCCGTTCCAGTTTGCGCGCCACCGAAGCGGCTATGCCGGACAGATCCGGTGGCGGAAGCAGGGGAAGGCGGAAAGAAGGCAAACCGGCCGGTTCAATCAACGCGGCCTGCACATCCAGAGGGATTTCCAGCCACACCGGGCCGGGGCGTCCGGCGGAGGCGATGTATAAAGCCTTTCCCAGTTCGTATTTGACGTGTTCGGGTTCAAGAATCCGCTGTGCGTATTTAGTCACCGGCCGGGCCAGGGCAACGGAATCAACCTCCTGTTCGCCGATCTGGCGCAAGTTTTCCAGGCTGCGGGCCGCGCGCAGCAATTCTCTTTTGACCTGGCCGCAGATTACCAGCATGGGCAGGCCGTCCACAAAGGCGCTGTATACGCCGGTAAGGGCGTTGGTCACGCCCGGCCCGGCCGTGATCTGCACCAGAGCCGGCCGGTGGCGCACATGGGCATACGCTTCCGCCGCCAAGGCGCAGGCCTGCTCGTGGTGGCAGCAGATTTTGTTGATGCGGCTCTCCTGGGCCAGAGCGTCATTCAGGTGCATGGCAAAGCCGCCGGTAAGCATAAAGGCCGTGTCAACGCCGAAATCTGCCAGAAAGGTCGTAACATAGTCAGCCAGACGTATAGTTTGCATATGCACAAACCTCTCTAATCTTGGCTGGCTTCAGCCGTCAGGCGCTGCTCAAAAGAACGTGGGGAGAGAATCGCGTTGTACTCCGCTTCAGCGAAAGCTTGCAGTTGTCCGGCCGTCAGTTGCTCGTAAAAGCGACCTTTATGCCAGTGGGCCGGTGGAAGTCCCGCCCTGGCTCTTTTTACGGCATCCTGGAAAAAACAACTTATGTCACGGTAAGCGGACTGTGGGCCGTGTTTCCAATTTTTTCGAAGACCTTCCCTGATCCGCTCTGCCATGAAATTTTTCCACTTGCGGTCATGGGCCAGTTTATAAGTTTTTTCAACATATTCATCGTCATTGGAGGCCAGCAGTTCATCCACACCAAGCTTTTTGTATATACCGGCAGCGCAATAGCCATAGTATCCCTCTCCCGGATAAATAATCATGGGCAGGCTTAAATGTATGTGTTCCCAAAAAACCCTCCCTGGATTTACGTAACGTAAACTTGCGTTAGCGTCGGCCAATTTGAGAAAAGCATAATATTCATGTTGAGGCCGCGCAAAAAATACCGGCATCAGTTGCAGACGCGTTTCAATATCTTTAATGCCCATTGACTCAAGGTTATGTTTTAAATTTTCAAATGGAAGTAAAGAATTGGTATAGCCGTAATCGGTATGATCGCAGACCATGATAAAGGCGCTGGGATCGCGTTGGAACAATTTTGCGATTAAAACATCTGTTTCCAGGCGTTTTCTGCAAATATCCTGGCTGAAGAGATAAAAAGTTTTATTTTCCGGTATGTTGTAATCTTTGCGCTTCGGAGGTTTCGCCCATGCGTTTGTTCGTACCCCTAATTTATCGAAACAAAATTCTTCCATACCGCCGATCAAAGCTAATTTTTCGGAAAACCATTCGTCCGGATCGTCCACAAAATTGCCTGTTTTCATGAGATAATAATCCGTCTCGGGCATGCCTGACGATGTCAGACGCACACCATCGGTGATCTGCACCGGCGCCAGCCTGGAAAAACCCAGATACAGGGACATGTTGTCATAAGAGACTAAAAAATTATGGAAAATATCCAGGGTTTCGCCAGCAACTATTTCCCTGGTTGCGCTGAAAGCTTTTTCACCGTAAGTTTTAGTGACCGGTATTACATCGCGAAATCTTTTGTAATAAGGGAATTCCACCACCTTGTCCGCAGCCCCTAGCAAACGGTTGGAAAGCAGGCCTCCAAGATGTTTGGGAATGAACAAAATAACCTCAAAGGTATCCCGGGGCAGTGTTTCCAAGATATAGCCCCAAAAATCATGAATATGTTCAGTTGGCGTTTCAGCAAAAAAACCATAGCGCAATTTGGCTGTTGCGGAAAATTTCCTGGGCGAGCCAAGATAGTTGTGATACAAGTCCGGGAAAAGATGCAGGCTGGCTTTAGCTTTATTCCGTATGAGCGGAAGAATTTTTTCTCCCAGGTAGTCTACATTGAACAGCCGGTCGCAAAGTCTGCCTTGCGTGTAGAGAAATGAAAAACTCTGTGCAAAAGAGGAGTCATCGGGCAATAATTGGGTCAACTCTTCCAGTTCCGCGCTTATTTCTCGTAAGGCCGCGTTCTGGGTCTGCGCGTTCAGGCAGGGGAAGGGCAGGGTCAAGGCCCGCTTGAGCCGCAGGGCATTGGAAGGGTGAAAAGCCAGAGCCAGATCATAAGCTTCCAGGGCTTCGACCCTCAGGTTGAGCTTGCTCAATAGATAATCGCCGACCAGTTCGGCGTATTCAGGCTTACGGCGGATGTAGCCGAGCAGCAGGGCGGCCGCCCGTCCGTATTCTCCAATGTCTCGCAATAAAACAGCGGCCAAGGCGATATTAAAGGAATTTTCAGCTTCGGTTAACCAATCAGCCGCCTGACGTTCACGTTTGACCACCGCGGAAGAACGCGCCAGCATCAGCGCCGCTTCCGAGCATTCATTATCACGCCGCAGGAGTCGGCCGGACGTGTCAAAGGCGCGGTTCCAATTGCAGACAATCCACCATGCGCTCATTTCCAGAAACAGTGCCTGGCCGGAAATTTTCCTGTTTTTTCCGTTCAGCCTGGAATATAATCTGGCGGCTAACTGATTGCGACCGTACAGCATGGACAGATCCGCAAAAAATCTTACCAACGGGGGAGGGCTGTCAAGACAAATATTCTTTAAGCGTAATTGGAGATTGAATAAATATTCATGTATGTATTTATACACCTTATTGGTTATCTTCATTTGATTGTATAGAAAAGAATTGGCGACAAATATTCTTTTAGCATTATATGATATTATGCCATGCGTATGCACAATGATTTTTGCTATAGCAGATATAAATATTAATAAAAATATTAACGGAAACAATAAAATTCCCAGTAATATATTTACTTTTTTTATCCTGATAAATATACTCATGAGCGATATCTTGAGATCAGGCAGAAAAGCGTAATTGCGGAATATTATTTTTATTGTTCTGATGGAGTTATTATGTAGACTTTTCATAAGTAACAAATATTGCCCGGTTAAATATTAAAATTATGCTTATACAGTAAAAAAAATTAATGTTTATATAATAATATATTTATGTTTTGGAATAAATTCATGCATGCATGGCATACAGGCAATATTCGTCAAATCCGCCCCAGGCATATGATCTGAGGTAATATTTATAATCCTGGCTTGATGTGTTACGCATAAACCATAGAGGAATTTCCCATAAATCATCCACATGGTGATAAAGGCATACAGACCAGTTCGGACGATATGCTTTCAGGACTTCTCTCGCCCCGGCCAAAGCCTTCAATTCCGCTCCTTCAATATCCAGTTTGATTACGGTTGGCCGGAAACCGGTTAACACATGGTCAAGCGAAACAATCGGCACTTGTATTTCGCCGTCGTCGGCTAAATAGTTACCCACGGGGCAATCGCTTCTGATGCGGAAGGAGACGTTTTCTTCCTTGTCTCCCAAGGCGCAAGGCCAGCAAAGAAAGGAAGAATCCGTATATTGCTGGCCGAATTCGGCGCAGCGCCGGGTCAGATGGTGAAAATTGTCTAAAGACGGTTCAAATTCCGCCGCTGTTTCAACCGGAATGCCTTTCTTGAGTAGGGCATCCAGAGTATCGCCATTGTATGCCCCGCCATCCACAAAACGAACCGGAGCTTGCCAGAAGCCCGGTATATCGAAAGGAAAATACATATCTTTGTCCGGAGCCGGGAGTTGCTGGCAGTCAAAAGCCAACCTGAAGGCCAGCAAAGCATCGTAAATTTCCCGGCTTTTCGTGTCGGCCCAGAGGGCGCGAACCGTGTCAATCGCCGTCCGCCGCTCCGGCTGCGCATAAAATCCAGGTTCAGTACGCCAGAAAATATCCCCGTATTGTGCATAGTGCCTGCGGATAAAAGCGCCCAGAGTCAATACATTGCCCCAACCCAAGGCTAGAAGTTCCTTTTCAATAATTTCAGGCGATACGTCAGGCCGTCTGACGCTGTTGACGACCGGTGTGCCGCGATCAATCTTTGCGGGCGCGCTTCCGGGCCGGTATACCGGCTTGCCTTTGAAGAGTTCGTCAGTAGGCTTGAAATTGTCCAGATAGCCGATGACACTGATGCCGGCGGCCTGAAGAATATCCAAAGATTCTCCCCCGACTAAACCGGCTCCAAAAATCAGAACAGACAAAGGCTGCTTGTGCTTGCCCATTTACTCATATTCTCCTTAAGATTCATTTTTTCAGATGCGCCCTGAGTTTGGTGGCTATGGCTTCTTCTTCCGGCAAAATGCGTTTTACGCCGTCACCCATGGCCGTTTCCAAGTTGCGCACATAGCGGCAAAGCTGCATGATGCCCAAGGGTTCCACGCTGGCGGCCTGATCTGAGCCGTACATGGCGCGATCCAGGGTAATGTGCCGCTCCAGCGAGCTTATGCCCAGCATGGCCGCGCCTATGGACACCGCCAGACCGGTTTCGTGCCCGCTGTAGCCCACCGGGCAGTTGAAGGCATCGCGCAGGGTTTTGATGCAATTCAGGTTGGCGTTTTCCACCTTCATGGGATATGTTGCCACGCAGTGCATGAGTTCAAAGGGGCAGTCAACGGAACGGAAAATCTCCACCGCTTCGCCGATTTGCTCCATGGTGCTCATGGCGGTGGAAATAAAAGTATGCTGTTTGCGTTTGGCCACGGCCTTGAGAAAATCCCGGCTTACGCTCATGGCTGAGGCGACCTTGTTGTATTTGAGTTTATATTTATCCAAAAATTCCAGGCTGTTGACGTCCCAGGCCGAAGCAAACCAGGCTATGCCCAGTTCTTTGCAATAGCGGTCAATCTCGTCATATTCCTTTTCTCCCAGTTCCAGACCCTGTTTTTGCTCCCGCTGCGTCGTACCCCAGGGGCTTTCCCGTGGCGAATCCAGCAATTCTTTACTGTACACCAGATTGATGTCGCGTTTCTGGAACTTCACGGCGTCGCAGCCGCTGGACTTGGCCACATTGATAAGCTGCTTGGCGATGTTGACATCGCCGTTATGATTGATGCCGATCTCAGCAATGATAAAAACGTGCATGGCTGTGTCTCCAACAGTTTGAGGTTAGAGCAGTTCAACTTTGAAAAGCTGTACTGCTCTGCAAGCATTTCAAGCGTAAAATGCTCTGGTACGCCGAGGCCGGGCGGAAGGGCGTTGGCCGTTTTTCGGGTATGCCCGTTATGTTGTTCATTCAGTTTCCCGCGGTTCATAGGATAAAATCGTCCGGCGCAGTCCTGGAGCCAATTTAATCCGATCCATCCACCCAAGTGCTTTCAGCTTGGAAGTGTTGAACGGGATTGGTATTTGCCGGGAAGTAACTCCGGCTTGCCTGGTAGTGGGAACTTGTTCGGGGAAGGTGATCCGCAAACCGCGTTCAGGGAACAAATCCGTTATCAACTGAGCCAGTTCCCGGATGGAGCAACATTCGGTTGCACTGCCCAGGTTATAGGCCTGGCCGGATTCGCCCAGCAGCAGGATGGTGAACAGCCCGGCCGTTGTGTCGGACAAATAGCAAAAATACCGTATGGCCGAGCCGTCGCTGTTCAGAACCAGGGGGCGGCCTTCGGCGGCGGCGGTTATGAAATCGGCAAAGGAGCGCCCGTCATCCGCTTTCAGGCCGGGGCCGTAAGTATGGGCAATTCTGGCGGAAGAGGCGGACAAGCCGAATTTATCGGCGTAAAGCCAGCAAAGGGTTTCTCCGGCTCTTTTTCCTTCGTCGTAAGCCGCCCGTGCAGTCAGGGGATCCAGAGCGCCGAAATCATTTTCGCCGATACTATGAACTTCAGGCGGCATATTTCCATAAACGGCTCCGCTGCTTAAAAATAGAAATTTGCGGGCTTGTTTCGCCTGGGCCAGTTTCAGCATATTTCTTGTTCCGCTGACATTGGCCTCAAAGGTACCCAGCAGATCGGCGGCCATGGCCGTTGGCGATGCCGGACTGGCACCGTGAAGCACATAGTCCGCCGCTTCGTCCCAGGCCGGAAGGCCGGTGCAGACGTCGCCCTGCAAAAGAACCAAATCCGGACGCCCGGCATAGGCGGAAAAACGCCGGGCCGAAGATTGCAGGTTACGGGAGACAGCAATGACTTTGACCGGAGCGGCCAAGCGATTTATTTCGTTGAGGCGCAGCAGAACTTCGCAGCAATAACTTCCCAGAAGCCCGGAAGCTCCGGAGATCAATACGGAGGTTCCGGAAAAGACTTCCCAGGGGAGGGGCACGGACAGAATCTGATCCAAATCTTCAGTTACTATGGGATGACGCACGCTATACCGGCAATCTGCTTTCATTTCCGTCTCCCGCGGCAAAACCCGGTCAGCGTTTCAATCATGTAATCCAGCATTTCCGCTGTCAGGCCCGGCCACAGGCCTATCCAGAAAACACGTTCCATTACCCAATCCGTATGGGTCAGGGGGCTGGGCAGGCGGCGGGGCGTGCCCGCGTAGGCCGGCTGCTTCAGCAGATTGCCTCCGAAGAGCAGGCGCGTGCCTATGCCGTGCGCTTCCAGGTGGGTGATGATTGCGGATCGCTTGAACCCGGCGCGCTCTTCCACGGCCAGCGGAAAGCCGAACCAGGCCGGATCGGAGCCGGGCGTAGCCCTGGACAGACGCAACTGTTCGGCGCAGGGGGCCAGGCCGGCGGTGAGACGCGCGAAATTTTCCTTGCGCTTGGCGATGAAGCCGTCCAGTTTCGGCAACTGGGCGCAGCCCAGAGCGGCTGAAA
>JAISBT010000182.1 GCA_031266055.1 Deltaproteobacteria bacterium | reverse complement strand
CGGCGACGACCTGCGCGTGCGGCAGATCTTCAACAACCTGCTTTCCAACGCCTTCAAATACACGGAACGCGGCGAAGTGGAATGGGCGCTCTCCTGGCGGCAAGAAGGCAATTCGGTCTGGCTCATCTCCTCGGTGCGCGATACCGGCATCGGCATCCACTCGGAAAGCCTGAAAAAAATTTTTTCCGACTACAACCAGATCTACGTCGACACCATCCGCAAGACCGAAAGCACGGGGTTGGGATTGCCCATCGCCTGGAATCTGGCCAAACTGATGGACGGCGAATTGACGGTCGCAAGCGAATACGGCCAGGGGTCAATTTTTTCCGTGCGCATCCGCCAGGGCTTCATCGACGCCGAAGCCATAGGCCCGGAACTGGCGCAAAAACTCCGGCAATTCCAGTATTCCGCCACGGAAAAATCGGACAAAGCGCGCATAGTCCATCGCGACCTGAGCCACGCCGCCGCGCTGGTAGTCGACGATATGGAAAGTAATCTGGAAGTCGCCGCGGGCATGCTGGGGCGTTACCGGATGCGCGTCGATTGCGCAACCGCTGGCCGGCAGGCAATCGACAGGGTGCGGACGGAACAGATCCGCTACGACCTCATCTTCATGGATCACATGATGCCGGACATGGACGGCATTGAATCGTTGCGCTGCATCCGCGCCATCGGCACGGAATACGCCCGTACCGTGCCCGTCATCGCGCTCACGGCCAACGTCATCTCCGGCAATGAGCAGCGCTTCCTGGAAAACGGCTTTCAGGCTTTTCTCGCCAAACCCCTTGACATGTGGCAACTGGACGCGCTCCTCCAGCGTTTCATCCGGGACGGAACGCAGACGGAGCCCCGCGCCCCGGAATGGGACGGCGAACGGGCGAAGGGAAAAAGCGCGTCTTGGCCGCTGTTAAAAAACGCGGGCATTCCCGGCCTGGATGTCGAAGCCGCCCTGGAACGCTTCTCCGGCGACGCCAACGCCTACCGGCGCGTGCTGGAATCCTGGGTGCGGCATACGCCCGGCCTTCTGGAACAAGCGCGCGCTGTTTCCAGCGGGACGCTCGGCGACTATGCCGTCGTCATACATGGAATCAAGGGCGGCTGCCTGGGCATCGGCGCAACGCCGGCCGGCCTGAAGGCGGAAAAACTGGAAGAAGCGGCGATAAACGGCGATTTCGCCTTCATCGCGGCGCATAATGCCGAATGCGTTAAGACGCTGGAACGTCTGCTGGCGGATCTGTCGGCACTGCTGGCGCAAGGCGGGCAGGAAGAAAAGCCGCTCAAGGAAGCGCCCGACGCCGAAACGCTCGCAAGGCTCAAGGCGGCCTGCGCCGCATATGACATGGACGGCGTGGACGCGGCGCTGGTGGAACTGGAGGCCTGCCGCTACCGGAACCGGCAGGAGCTGGTCGTCTGGCTGCGCGAACAGGCGCAGGCGATGGAGCTTGCGCGCATGGCCGCGGCGCTCTGATACCAAGCCGTATTCAAACGGGACGGGCCGGACTATTTCTCGGCCCCCTTCTTTTTACCGGCAATATGGCGGCGTTCCAAAGCGCTCAGGTATTTTTTGCGCAGACGTATGGATTGCGGCGTTACTTCCACCTGCTCGTCATCGCGCACGAAATGAATCGCCCATTCCAGCGTCAGCGGGCGCACCGGAGTGAGAATAATGTTTTCGTCATGCCCGGAAGCCCGCATATTCGTCAGCTTTTTTTCCTTGCACGGGTTTACGTCAATATCATTTTCGCGGTTATGCTCCCCCACGATCATGCCTTCATATATCGGATCATTGGGTTTTACCAGCAGCGTCCCGCGCGGCTCCAGATTATACAGCGCATAAGCCACTCCTCTGCCGGCCCGATCCGCCACCAGAGATCCCGTATACCGGGAAACGAATTCTCCCCTGAACGGCTCATATCCTTCCAGGTAAGAATTCATAATGCCTGTTCCCTTGGTGTCGGTAAGAAATTCGTCCCTGAAACCAATCAGACCCCTGGAGGGGATGGAAAACTCCATGCGCACCCGGCCGGAGGCATTGTTGACCAGGTTGACCAGCCTGCCCTTGCGCATGGCAAGTTTTTCAGTAACCACACCCATGAAGGATTCATCGCTGTCTACAAGAAGTTTTTCCACCGGCTCCAGCTTTTGGCCGTCCCGCTCTTTCAAGATAACCTCCGGTCTGCCCACGGTCAGTTCAAAACCCTCGCGGCGCATCTGTTCGATGAGAATGGCCATCTGAAATTCACCCCGGCCTTTTACGATAAAGCTGTCCTTATCTTCGGTTTCTTCCACTGTAATGGCCACATTGCGCAGAGTTTCCATAAACAGGCGCTCGCGTATCTGCCTGGATTGCACGATTTTTCCCTCTTGTCCGGCCATGGGCGAGGTATTGATGCCGAAACGCATGGACACGGTAGGGTCATCGACTCTGATGCGCGGAAGCCTGCGGGGAGCGGCTTTGGTGCAGATGGTGTCTCCTATGGTCACTTTTTCCAGGCCGGACAGCACCACAATGTCTCCGGGAGTCACTTCGGCGGCATCCTGTAATTTCAGCCCTTCATATACCTGAATGGTGTTGACTTTGATCGGAATTTCCGCGTTACGTTCGTCTATGCGGACAAGAGCGTCTTTGCCGCTGAGATTTCCATGGCGGATGCGTCCGACCGCCAGGCGGCCCAGATAGTCGGAATAAGCAAGGTCAGCCACCTGCATCTGGAAAGGTTCGTCCGGGTCATAGTCCGGGCCGGGCAACTCCAGGATGGCGTCAAACAACGGGGCAAGATCGACGCCTGTTTCCTCGACGCTTTTCATGGCTACGCCATCGCGGCCTATGGCGTAAAGCACAGAGAAGTCAAGCTGGCTGTCATTGGCGCCCAAATCTATGAACAGGTCGTAAACGTCGTTCAAAACTTCCGTTGGCCGCGCATCTTTACGGTCAATTTTATTGATGACGACAATGACGCTCAACCCGGCCTCCAGGGCTTTTTTGAGCACAAAACGGGTTTGAGGAAGCGGCCCTTCGGAACTGTCCACCAGCAGTACGCAACCGTTAGTCATGGAAAGCGCTCTTTCAACCTCCCCGCCGAAATCAGAATGGCCGGGAGTGTCCAGAATATTGATTTTTACATCTTTCCAACGCACCGCGCAGTTTTTTGCCGATATGGTAATGCCGCGTTCACGCTCCAGATCCATGCTGTCCATGATGCGCTCGCTGACCTGCTGGCCTGCGCGAAAAATGCCGCTTTGCCGGAACATGGCATCCACCAGGGTGGTTTTCCCATGATCAACATGGGCGATAATGGCAATGTTGCGGATGCCGTTATTGATGGCCTTATTCTTCATCAAAAATCCCTCTCATGTATGCTTTCCTTTTTGCAGTTCGACCAGTTTTTGTTCATATAAACGCAGCAGAAAATTGTCCCTGCACCGGGCGGCGACGTCCATGTTGCGCCTGAGCGTTGCTGTATAGCAAGCCGCATCAGTCGTTAAAGCAAGAAATTTGGCCAAATATTCACCGGACATTTTCATAAGGCCGGCATCGCCCATTATGGAGGCAATTTTCAATACGCGCCTGATTCCGGACAGAGTGCTGCATATGTTGAAAGCTTTTACATAAAAAACGGCGGCTTCCACAAATTTTTTTCCGTTTTCCAGTTCCTGTCCCATGGTTTCGTGACCCCAAAGCCAATAAGGATTTTCTTGTATGCTCCGGTAAAGCTTGTTCAAATCCGGCGCCCGGCTGCGGGCGCGCGTGGACATAACCTGTTTCCGCAGGGCCAGGTCGTCTTTTTCGTTCAAAATAAGGTTTTCCCCCAGGCTGTCGTCACAAACGACCTGGAAGCCGTCGCGCAAGCCGTGTATATGATAATCAGGAAAATAATCCGCAAAACAGCGCTGGTGAAGCAGCTCGCTGTTATGCTCATTCGCGTCATGTCTGCCGGGAGACTGGCTTTCCAGATGTATTACGCGGGAGCTTGGCGCACAGGTGAATTTTTTACCCAGTTTGCCCATGCGCAGGCAAAGCTCCACATCTTCAAAGCCATTGCGGTACCCTTCATAAAAGGCCCCGGCCTCCCAGAAAAGATCCCGGTGAACCAAAAACGCCGCAGCGGTGATCGCCTGAAAAGACCGTATTTTAGCCACCAGGGGATGGGTAGCCGGAAACCCCCGGTATAAGTGAAAAAGTCCCCTGCTCGAAAAAGCCACGCCCAAATGTTGCACGGTATTGTCGGCATACAGCAGCAGCGGGCCCACCGCTCCCAGAACAGGGTCGTTTTGCAGGGTCTGTTCCAGAGGCGGCGCCCAATTTTCCGTGAGCAGAGTATCGTTATTCAAAAAAAAATAAAGCCCGGCTCCGGCCAGCTTTGCGCCGGCATTGCAAGCAGCGGCGAAATTCAGATTTATTTCGTGCCGGATGGACTTGAACTGTCTTCCGAACAAAGACTCTCCTAACGGATTCAAGTCTGCGCGGGTGGCGTCGCTGGAGGCGTTATCCACGACAATAACCTCGAAAGCGTCACCAGGGGTGAATTCACGCAAACTTCTGAGACAGGCGCTCGTCAATTCCCACTTGTTGAATACCGGGATAACTACGGAAAAACGCAGAGGTTGCATGAAAGCGGTCTCCATTATGTAGTCCATGCTGAAAAAACCTGAAAAAGCCGGATTCTCTCACCATTATAACCAATTCAGGATAAAATAAAAAGGAAATCAATTATGCCCTTTGCCCGCGGCGCCCCTGGTTTTCTTGTTGCGCAGTCCCGGAGAAAGCTATAGTATGAACTGAATAAAACTGAAAAGCTTCAGCAGGGTTGCGTATGCTAATTCTCGCCCGAAAGGCCGGCGAAAGCCTGCATATTGGGGACAATACCAAAATTACCGTATTCAGTATTCAGGGAAAGCAGGTAAGACTGGGCATTGATGTTCCTTCTGATGTTATGGTTTATCGTGAAGAAGTTTATCTGCGCATAAAAGCTGAAAATTTGCGGGCTGTTCAGGCCAGCAATTCCGATTTATTAATGGTGGCGAGTAAATGGCAGAAAAGAAAGTAATCGAATATGAAACCCGCCTTGGTACGCAAAAGGTGGCTGTGGATCGTATAATCCGTTTTCCTAAAGGGTTAATCGGCTATGCGGACAGGCGGGATTTTGCCCTGCTGCAAATCCGCGAAGGGGTTCCTTTTCTCATCCTGCAAAGCCTGGAAGATCCCTCGCTGGGTCTGATGGTGGCTGACCCTTACAGCTTTATTGACGATTTCAGCATCAAACTGAACGACGCCGAGCAGCATATGCTGAACATAGACAACCCGAATCAGGTCTCCGTGCTGGTAACCGTAAGCATTCCCGCCGGGAAGCCTGAAGAAACCGCTCTCAACCTGACCGGGCCCATCATTATTAACCATGTCGCCCGCCTGGGCCTGCAAATAGCCCAGGCCGATCCGCAGCAGCCGGGCAAGGTTTTTTTGCGTAAAACCTGATCAGGTCAATGCGCCATGAACAACCGCGACGTTTCCTTTGCCGGGACGGCAACGGTTCGCTTGCCCGTCATCAAGGACAATTCGTATATCCCGCCCAAGCCGGCAATGCAAGCCATCATACAATGCCATAGTGAAGTGTTGCCAATGAACGCAAGATAGCGTAAATGAAATTTGCTCGGCTGCCCTCAAGCTGCCTTATGCGCCGGCACGGCGCAAACCGTAAAGGAGGGTATCAGCCGATGCGGATAGCGATCGTCTTGATCCTTGCACTGGCTGTGGTGCTTTTACTGGCGTCCGACGCCCGGTAAGAGTTGGCCCCGACCAGTACGCGCTGGTCGGGGCCGAAAACTATAAACCGCTCCGGTAGCCGTGCACGGGGGCGCAAACCACGCCGTGCCAGCCCCGGTTCCTGTTCCAGCAGGGGCCGGGGTTCCCTTTCTAAATAAAACGGCTCTGGAAAAATGTCAACGGCGCGAGTATATTTTGTGCCGAGAGCCTGAGGCTTGTCTTTTTCCTGTTATTCGAGTTCCGCCAAAACTTCCTCCGGCAGATCAAAGTTGGCGTAAACATTCTGCACGTCGTCGTTATCTTCCAGTTCGTCCACCAACCTTAACAGTTTACGCCCGGTTTCAGCGTCAACTTCAATGTAATTTTGCGGGATCATGCCTATTTCCGAGCTTTCCGGAGTGAATTCAGCCGCGCCGAAGCCTTTGCTCAAAGCTTCAAAATCGCCTTGCCGGCACTGCACTTCCCAGGTATCCCCCTCGTCCAGAATATCCTCGGCCCCATGCTCCAACCCGATTTCCATCAGCTGATCTTCCGTATATTTTTTCTTGTCAAAGCTGAACACGCCTTTACGTTCAAACATCCAGCCCACACTGCCGGTTTCACCCATGGCCCCGCCGCCTTTGGTAAAAATATGGCGCACTTCAGCCACCGTGCGGTTACGGTTGTCCGTAGCCACCTCAACCAGCAAGGCAACCCCCGCCGGGCCATAACCCTCATACATGATTTCGTCCAGATTGCCTCCGGCTTCCTCACCCGTGCCTTTGCGGATGGCGCTTTCAATTTTGTCTTTGGGCAGATTAACCGCCCTGGCCGCAGCTATGGCCGCCCGCAAGCGGGGGTTGTAATCCTGGTTGCCGCCGCCGCGCGCGGCGATGATAATTTCTTTTGCCGCCTTGGTAAAGGCTTTGCCGCGTTTGGCATCCTGCGCCCCTTTGCGGTATTTTGTGGTTTTCCATTTACTGTGTCCTGACATGATCCATCTCCTTAAGAGCAATTTAATTTTGAGACGCTCCCTCAAGGCGCTTTACGGCGAAACATCTCTGCTGTCTTCATCCGTAAGCTGCTGCGCAGCAACGGCTGAAACGCGGTAGCCGTTAAGCGGCTTGCCGCTTTACGGATAGCGACAGCGATTGTCCAAGATGGAATGTCCAGCAACTATTTGCTGTCTTCATCCGTAGCTTCCTTCGTCGCAACGGCTGAAG
>JAISBT010000039.1 GCA_031266055.1 Deltaproteobacteria bacterium | reverse complement strand
CGCCCCGCAGGCGTAGGCGAAACTTGCTTCAGCCGTTGCTGCGCAGCAGCTTACGGATGAAGACAGCAGCGATGTTTCGCCGTAAAGCGCCGGAGGGAGCGTCTCAAAATTAAATTGCTCTAAATGTTCCGTTACTGAAATAGAGCGAGGAGAATAAAATGGCTTTGCATGCGTTTACTTGTGAACATTGCGGTAAAAAATCCCACCGCTTTTTGCGTCCGTCGCAGGTCGGGGGCGCGGTGGAATGCCCGTCTTGCAAGAAAAAAATCCGATCCGGCGGAGCTTTGGCAACGCTTTCGGCCCCGGCGGTCAGCGGCGGGCAGAAGGCTTCCTGCGTCATCTTGTAATTCGTCGATGCTGAAAAAGTCGGGAAACGACTTTTTCAGAAAGGCACGCCGGCTCCAGGCGCCACTGCGCGGACGCCGCAAGTAAATTGCGGCGAGAACCTGAACTTTTTTATGTGGTACTACAGCGGATCAGCGCGGCCAGCAGTTTTTTGTTCACTTCCCGGTGAATCTCCTGTTCGCGCGGCATGTTTTCCGCGGCAATTTCCGGTTGGCCTTCCAGGCGCAGCAGAAGGCGCTTGCCCAGCCCGGTGAACGCATAAGCGGAAACGTCCCCGCAGAGGTCAGCCCCCTGCAGGCGGCCCGCGCATTCCGCGATAAGCTCCTCCAGGTGCCGCAGTTCAAAAACGCCCTGATCCCAGTTGCTCCGCGCCACCTGTGCGCTGAGCACATCCTTGTCCAGGGAAAGATAAATTCCTTCCGTCTGCCGCGCGGATGCGCGCAAAACCGGCAAAAACGCGGCCAGCAAGTCGTCCGCCGAGGCGAAACATCTGGCCTGCTCTCCCCTGCCAATCAGCTTCAGCCAGTCCGCCCGGCTGGATACGCTCCAGCAGGTCAGCTTTTTTTTCCGGAAAGGGCCGAGGTAATTTGCCCAGGCCTGTTTCAGGCTTATATCCCGCGAAGTTATGCCGATGACGTGTATGTGCCTTATACAGGCGAGAGCGGCGGCATGGCGGATCCAGGAACCGCAGTGCAGGCCGAAAAGGTAGCGCATGTTGTCCGGGTGGTTGTCCGCCGCGACCAGATCCAGAGAGGCGGGGGCGAGCTTTAGGCGCTTCTCCAGGTCTTGCAGCAGCAGCAGGGTCAGGTGGTGGTAATCGCCGCTGCCCAGAAAAACGGGGCCGCGGGGTTCCGGTAAAAGCCCGGCCAGGTAATCCTTCAGCCGCGCATAATCGTTCCAGGAACAGCCAAAACGGATGTCCTCCTGCCAGCCGGACAGCTCAAGGCGAAGTTCAGCTTCGGAAACAGCAAGCACTGAACGGTCAAAATCCAGAATAACCGGACGTTGCTGAGTGTTCAGCATGATTTACCGCGTACCAGGTTTTGCGCGTCCGCTTCAAAAAAACGGCGCAAAGGAGATAACACAGCGCGCAACAAAGGGTTTTTCACCCAGACCAGGTGCCGGGTAAAGGTAAAGCGGGCGCCGAGCGCGGCCTTGACCTCCGGATCCGTCCAACCGGAAATATACACGGACAGCCTGTTTTCCAGGGCGAATTCCAGGTTGACCATCCAGCTTATGAAATAGAGGTTCAATTCCCTGGCCAGGGGGTAGCTCAGGCCTATGTACTTGTCCACCAGCCCGCCCTGGTGGATGAAGCAAATATTATATCCCGCAAGCCGCTGCCCGGATCTGTAACAGAAAACCACGCCGTCCGCCGCGCGGCTTTGCAGCAGGGCCGCGAAAAAATCCGCGCTCAGCAAGTCGAAATGAATTTCGCTCTGCCTGAATACTTCCAGATACAGGGCATAAAATTCGTCCAGCAGACGCTGGTCGGCAAAGCGTTTGTCTCCCGGTCGGAGTATTTCTATTTCCAGGGCGTCCCGCATTTTCATTTTCCGGCGCAGATCTTTTCTGCGGCCGGGTGAAAGGCGGAGCAGGTATTCTTCGACGCTCCGGAAATCTATGGGCAGATAGGCCAGAGCTTGCCCCCGCACCTGCATGAAGCCCATTCCCGTAGCCTCCCGGACGAGTTTTTCCGCAAAGGCGTTTTCTTCGGCGCTGAGCAGGGGGGAAGCCTCGGGCAAATCTTTCAAAATGGTCAAGGTTTGTTTTTTGCAGTGTTCATTCAGGATATTATCCAGAAAATCCTCTGTGGAAAGCCCGTCCGGAACGGGCGCATACTCCGTGACGGTCGTCCCCGCGAAACAGGCGGCGAAACGCAGCCGATCCGACCAGGCGGCATACAGGGGAACCCTGCGCAGTCTGGCCCGCGCGGCCGTTTCCAGGGTGGTCAGTATGTCAAAGTCCGTATGAAAAACAGGCAGTCCCGCCGCATTCAGGCCGCAGGCAAAGCCCTCCGGCGGGAAGCGCAGAAAAAGCTCCACCAGTTCCGGCGGTTCGAGCATGTTTTTGTAACGCTGGGCCTGCATCATAAAGATTCCCGCATAACCGCGACAATTCCGGAAAATTTTTCCTCGTCCAGCCAGGGGCTGTTGGTGATGGTGAACATTCGGGCCGCGAAATCTCTGGCTCCTGAATATGCCTCCGGCCCGCCGGCCGGGCTGCCTGTGCCGGACTCTCCCAGATACGCGTAATCCGGCAGAGCGTGGGCGAATAATTTGGATACGCCCAGACCGCTGGTCCAAAGCCTGCGCAGAATATCGTCCCTCTCCCTTTTTCCGGGCAGGAGCGCCATGAAAAACGGCCAGACCCCGTTTGCGTCCGGATTGTCCCGGACAACGGCCACTCCCTCCAGTTTGCGCAGTTCAGCCAGATATTTTTCAGCGCGCATGCGTCCTTGGGCCAGAAAAGCGGGCAGACGTTCCAGGGCGTTGGCCGCCGCGCGCAGGCGCAAGCTGTCCGGGCTGTGCAAAGGTATATCTTCAAGAGTGAAGTAATCGCCTACCGCCCGTACTTCGTCGCCCCTGGCCAGCTCCCTGCGCAAGGAGCGGCCATACGCATGGCGCAGCCCGGAAGGGGAGTACAGCGCCATATAACCGGCCAGTTCCAGCAGGCGGCGCAAATTCCGGAAAAAATCCGGCAACAGCGTTTTTTTGGCCATGGCCGCAAGTTCGGCGGAAAGGTCGGGATGCCTGCTGAAGAGAACGCCGCCTTCATAAGTGCTCAATCCCTTGCCCACAGCCAGACTGAAAAAACCCGCATCGCCCGCAAGGCCCACGCTTACCCCGTGGTTGAACGCGCCCATGGCCTGCGCTGCGTCTTCAATCACCAGAGCCCCGCATTTTTTCGCTATGGCGCAAACCCGCGTCAGATCCGCCACCCGGCCGCCCAGATGGGCAGGCACAATTGCCAGGGTGCGCTCGCTGCAAAGCGCGCCCAGCGCCTCAGGGGCAAGATCGATGCCGCCGCGTACGGTATCGCAGGGCAGGGCGGAAAGCCCGGGCACGAGTTTTACCGCCAGAGCGACCAACGGACAGGTATAGGCCGGGATAATTACCTGGTTTTTAGCGGGAGCGCGCTGGTGCAGGGTTTTCAGGGCGACAACCAGCGCGGCTGTGCCGGAACAGGTGGGAATAACAGGTTCGGGCAAGCCGAGCCAGTCTTGCAGTCCCAGGGTAAAAGCGCGGGCGGGTTTACGGATGAAATCGCCGAAAACCGCGGGCAGCCCTGCCGTGGGCGGCAATTCAAAGGAGCCCGCAGGCAAGGCCGGCTTTGAAAAGCCGGGCGGCATATGTATATTGTCGGATATGATGTTGAATATCCTGTTGTT
The DNA here is from genome assembly GCA_031266055.1 of Deltaproteobacteria bacterium. Lineage (GTDB taxonomy): Bacteria > Desulfobacterota > Desulfovibrionia > Desulfovibrionales > Desulfovibrionaceae > WRHT01. The sequence goes on along the minus strand of JAISBT010000039.1, from coordinate 10,491 downwards.
CCGAAATTTCACTCAGGCATCAATAGAGCATTTTACGCTTGAGATTGTCGCTTGACGGCGAAGCATCGCTGCTGTCTTCATCCGTAAGCTGCTGTGCAGCAACGGCTGAAGCAAGTTCGCCTTGCGGCAATCTCGCGGCAAGGATTTGCGGGCAAATCCTTGCAGAGCGGTTTATACATTTTCAATGTTAAACCGCTCTAGAATCTTTGCCTTCGCCGGGATCTTTGTCTTCGCCGGACTCCTTGCCTTCGCTTTTGGCCAGACACAGCACGCCCAGCACAATCAGCGATCCGCCCAGAAGCTTATACGCGTTCAAAGGTTCATTGAACAGCCACACGGAAAACAGCGTCACGCTGACCAGTTCCAGGTGCGAGGCGGCAAAAGACGGCCCGACCGGCGCGTATTTCAGCAAGGACATCCAGGTGACAAAGGCGCCGAGGTAGCCGAAGATGGCGCCGTAAACCCAGGGCCGCGAAAACAGCCGGACAAACCAGCTCAGTTCAAAATCCAGGGGCAGAGCATAGGTTCCGGCGTATTTGAAGCAGATTTGGGCCAGAGTGTCAAAGCTCAAAAGGGCCAGAAAGCCGGCCAGATAAAAATTTCTCCGTTTCATCCTCTTTGTTCCTGTGGCGTTCAGGCTTGAGACGCCCCCTCCGCTACGCCGCTCCGCCGAATCCTATGACGGCAACTCCGCCGGTGATCAGCAAAATGCCGGCCACGCGCCAGGGGGTGAGCTTTTCATCAAAAAGCAGGCGTCCGGCCAGCATAATGACCACAATGTTGAAGCAGCCGAGCATGATGCCGGAGGAAAGCTCAACCTGCGAAAGAAAAGCCATCCAGACAAAAAATTCCCCGATGTAGCAGCCGATGCCAATCCACAGCCAGGGCCGTACAACCATGTTTTTCCAATGTTCTTTCCAGGATGAAGGCCCGGTTGCGGGAACGCCGTGGCTGGCGGCAGCTTTGAAAGAAAGCTGCCCGCCCGTGTCCACCAGCATGTTCAAAAACCAGAGCAGCGCCGCCAAAGATGCCATCAGCGCCTCCGTTCAACAAGCCTGGGAGGCCGTGGGGATATGCCCGGCCGCCCCGGAAAAAGTCTCCCGGCCGTCCCCGTCCGCCCGTCCGGCCTTTTCCGTCTCCGGGATGTTCTCCGCCGCGCAGCCGGAAAGGTCGCGTTTTTCCTCCGGACTCAGCAAATTCCAGGCAAAACGGGCGGTGGCGTCGCAAACTTTTTTCCGCTCCTGATCCACGGTAATCATATGATAGCTGTTCTCCAGAAGCAGCAGTTCCGCCGGCCCGTTCACATGTTCCTGCACATATCTGGCGTTCCACAGGCTCGCGATATCGTCGTTTTTGGCGTGCATGAGCAGGGTGGGAGTGGACACTCCCGGAAGCTCTTTTTTGACCGTTTCCACCAGCCCCAGCAATTCACGCACCGAAACGCCCGGGGTCGCCGTAAACCCCGCCGCGCTTGCATCGCCGCCGCGCATTTGCGTGAGAATGCGGTTGCGCAGGGAGTCGTTCATAATGCCATAGGGAAAGGCCTCTTCAAAGCGATAGCGTTTGCCGATATACGGGAGGTGCAGCACCAGGGGCAGCAGGAAACGCAGTTTGGGTATGGTCCATCCGTCATAGCGCAGGGTGATGGAATACAGGGCGAGACCGCGCACTTTCTCCGGGCGGCATTCGGCCAGATACAGGCTGAGTACCGCTCCGGCGGAAAGCCCGCCGACAAAAACGGCATCCATATGTTCGGAGAGCTGATCAAAAGCGTCGAGCGCGCTTTTAGCCCAGTCGATCCAGGAGCTGGCTGCAAGTTCGGCCTCGGAAGCGCAATGCCCGGCAAGCTGCGGACAAAGTACGGTAAACCCGTATTTGTTCAGCCGCTTGCCCACGATTTTCATTTCCGCCGGGGTTCCGGCCAGACCGTGGATGAGCAGAAAGCCCGCGCGTCCTCCCGGAAAAAACGGCCCCAATTGTTCAAGATGATGCATTGATCCGCCAATATTTGTCGCCGGTATTTATATTTAATAATACAAGCATGTTATATGTTTTAAGCGCTACATGGTGCTAGTGCCGCGTCAAGCGGCAATAGCCGCAACCCCGCAAGGGGGTGGGCGCCGCCGCAGGCGGCGGAGCGAGCCGGAAACCACGCTTTCCGGCGAAGCGATCTTCACACTTCAAACGTAGCGAAGCGAAGTTTTAAGTGTGACATGCTAGTTGGTCACTCGGCGCAGTATTTCGTCCAGAAGCCGCAGCCCCAGATCGATTTCCGGCCGGGTGATGTGCAGCGAAGGGGCCAGAGTAATCACGTTCTTGTAATACCCGCCAACGTCCAGCACCAGACCGTAGGTTTTGCCGTTTACCCGCAAATCGCCTTTGATGCCTTCATCCACAATGCGATCCATCAGGGCCTTGTCGGGAGTGAAGCCGTCCCTGGCGCATATTTCAACGCGCAGAGCGAGGCCGAGCCCGTCAACGTCGCCGATGACGGCGTAGCGCTTTTGCAGTTCCCTGAGACCGTCGAGAAAGTAGCTCCCCAGTTCGTTCACTTTGGCGGAGTAGTCGCTTTCCGCGAGCATTTTCATGGTTTCAAGGGCAACCGCCGTACCCAGGGGGTTGCTGGCAAAAGTGGAGTGGGTGGAGCCGCAGGGGAAAACTTCCGGGTTGATCAAGGCTTCCTTGGCCCAGATTCCGGACAGCGGGTTCAGCCCGTTGGTCATGGCCTTGCCGAAAACCACCACGTCCGGCGTAACTCCGAAGTTCGCCAGCCCCCACAGCTTGCCCGTGCGGTAAAAGCCCATCTGGATTTCATCGTCCACCAGCAGAATTTTGTGTTCGTCCAATACGCGCTTGAGTTTGGGAAAATAACCTTCCGGCGGTATGACGTATCCTCCGGTTCCTTGAATGCATTCCACATAAAGGGCGGCGTATTCCGCTTCCCGCGCTTTGGGATCCCACAGGCCGTAATATTCCGTTTCAAACATCCGCTCAAACTGGCTGACGCAGTAAAAATCGCAGCTTTCGCGCTGTTTTTTGTAAGGACAGCGGAAACAATACGGAAACGGGAAAAACAGGGCGCGCTCGCCGAAATGTCCGTAACGCCTGCGGTAGCGGTAAGATGAAGTGATGGCGGAAGCGCCCAGGGTTCGGCCGTGATATCCGCCTTCAAAGGCCAGCATGAGGCTTTTGCCGCGGCAGGCGTTGCGCACCAGTTTGAGTGAATCTTCAATGGCCTGGGAACCGCCCACATTGAAATGCACCCGCCCGTCCTCACCCCAGAGGTTTTTCATGGCCGAGCAAAGCATGGCGGCAAGCTCGATTTTCTCCTTGTGCAGGTATTGGGAAGCCACTTGCGGTAAAGTGTTCAACTGGCGCTTCAAAGCCAGGGTCAACCTTTCATTGGCGTAACCGAAGTTCACCGCCGAGTACCACATCTGTAAATCCAGATACGGCGTACCATTATTGTCGTACAAGTACGAGCCGGAACAGCCGGTGAAAAGCTTCGCCGGTTCCAGATAATGCACCGTGTCGCCATATGAGCAATATTTGGATTCGGCTTCCAGCAATTCCTTTGTGTTGATTTTTACGGTTTTCAATATATTTCCTCCACAAGATTGGCGCGGATCCGCATCAGGCCCGGCCGGGGGTGAGCAGCGGGTAACCCTTCTTTGTAAAAGGTTCCGCCGCTGTTTCAAGTTCCGCGCGGATGTCGTAAAAATCTCCGAACGTCCTGTGCGGGTACCCGTGTGTTGCGCAATGTCTTGCCAGCTCTTTGCCTTCTTTTGCCAGAACGAACGCCGCCGATCCGGCCAGGCAGCAGTCGGAACGGCCGTCGCCGATAAGCAGAATCCTGCTCGCGGTGGAAGCGGCCACAGAACACTTGCACACTCCCGCGGGGCACCAGGTGTTGCCGTACGGGAATTCCAGCGCGTATCCGCGGCTGTCGGAGCAAAGCAGCCGGTTCGCAATAACCGGAAGGTCGAACAGTCCGTGCGCGGATAAAACGCGTTTGATGGCATAGCCCATCCCGTCGCTCACGATCAGCATGGACAGGCCGCGCTTCCGGCAAAAGCGCACAAACTCCCTGAACCCTCCGGCCAGCTCCATGCTGTCCAAAAAAGCGTTCAGGCCGCGCACCGGGGTTTGTATCATGGCAACCTGTTGTTCCATACATTGACGGGCGGTAATTTCGCCGCGCAGCCACCGCTCCTCGACCTCTTCCCACTCCGGAGGGGCGAATTTACGCAGAATTGCGTCGGTAATATCCAGCGGCGTTATGGTGCCGTCAAAATCGCAGATAATGTTCCAGTCGTCCAACTTCAACTCTCCCGCGGATGGCAATTCATATTTCAGCGAGCGCGGAGCATAACCGCATATATACATATACGCAAGCAAATACAGTGCCAATAGGCGCGTAAGCCGCGGTTTCGCGGAGTTATCCCGCAAGCGGCCGATCTTGCATGAAAAGGCTCGTCAGGCCTGTCCGGGGGAGCCGCCTTGAAAATATTCTCCGAACTACAAAAAATGTGGTTAGCTCCAGCAATTTCTAGTATAATATGGAGCGTGGGGTGTCACGGCATTTGCAAAATGACGTGACACGCCCGGCGAAGCCGGGCGCGCCGCCCGGAGGGCGGCGGAGCAAAGCGAAAACCGCGCTTTTCGCTTGCGATCTTCCCGCCTGCCACGACAGTACAGGCGGGACATGACAGGAGGCACATATGCGGAAATTTTTCGACCGTAAACGCTCGCTGGTTTCCACGCTGGTTCTGGCGTTTATTCTGGTGTCGGTTCCGCCCATGCTGGTGGCGAGCGAAGTCGCGACACGCCTTGTATATTCTTCGATCAACGGCAATATAGAAAAATGGCTGTACGCGGCGTCCAGCTATCTGTTTCAAAGCATTGCCGAAACAGTGGACGAGCTTGAAGCTCTGCATGTACTGCTGCACGCGCGTTTTACCCGTCCGGAAATTGTTTTGAGCCAGGATGAACTTGAGGCTCTTCCCCATTTGGATGCGGATTTTATGCTGATTCAGGGCGTTTCCGGCAAAACCTTGTTCGCGCACCCCGCTGTGCGCGGCATGGAGGAAGAACCTTTGTACCCGGGCAGCCACCTCAAATGGGTCAATATGGATAATGGGGACAGGGAACTTGGCGTTGCCGTGAAACAGACGCATATGACCGCGGACGGCGGGATCAGGGTTGCCGAGCTTGGCTGCCGGTTCAACATAAGCATTGAGGAAAGCGGCGGCAGCGATCCCATAGAGGTGAGCATTTTCCGTCCGGAAGACGGCGGATTCAGACAAGTTTATTCCTCCGAACCCGGAATGCAATATATTATCCCCCCGGAAGCCGCGAGCGCCATGTATGACGAAACCGCGAAATATTTTATCCCGGACGAAGACTGGACCGACGTCTCCCCCAACAAGCATTCGCTCCTTCTCCCCATACGGGACGGGCAGGGAACGCTGCTGGCCGTGTACGTCATTTCGGTTCTTATGCTTCCTTTTGACGGGCGTTTGCCCAGTTCAGCCACCCTGTTCTGGAGTTTTTTCATCATCGGCGCTGTCCTGTCGGGGTGCATAGGCTATGCTCTGGCCAAGCGGCTTGTGCGGCCCATAAAAAAACTCACCGAAGGAGTGCGGAGCATTGCGGCGGGGAACTTGGGGCAGCGGGTTGCGGTACATGGAAATGACGAAATATCTGAACTTGGTTCCGGGTTTAACCTGATGGTCGGACAATTGGAAATCATGCGCCGTGAAAGCCGGCAATCCGCGCTCCGCGAGCGCTCCCGCATGCTGGGCGAAATAGCGCTGGGCTTTGCCCATGAAATACGCAATCCGCTGATGGTTATTAAAACTTCCGCCGAGGTGGTGCATTCCACGCTTAGAGACAAACCCAGGCCGGCGAAACTCCTGGGTTTCGTGGTGGAGGAAGTCGGCCGCATCGACCGGCTGATTACCGAATTTTTGTCTTTTGCCAAACCCGCGCCGCTCGCCATGGAATATTTTCACCTTTACGATCTGGTCAAGGAAATAACGGAAATCAGCGCGGCTGAATTTGCCCGGCGCAAGATACGCTGCACTCTTACGGATGAAACGGGACTCAAGCCGGGAAACGGCGACCGGGTTATCGGCGGGCGCAACAAGATACACCAGGTAGTGCTGAACCTGATTTTGAACGCCATGGAGGCTATGCCGGACGGCGGCGAACTGGCCCTGCGCCTGTACAGCGCGGACAGCCCGCCAAACGGCGGCGCGGATTCCCCCGACGCCACGGCGCGGGTCTGTCTGGAGGTCAAAGATACCGGCGTGGGCATTGCTGAAGATATTCTTCCCACCATACACATGCCGTTCATATCCACCAAGGAAAACGGCCTCGGTCTGGGGCTCGCCACAGTATACGCCACTATTGAGGAGCATGGGGGAAGCATCCGCTGCGCCAGCAAACCGGGGGAAGGGAGCGTTTTCACCATTTGCCTGAACGGATGATTTGGAAATCGGATAAGGAAGCGCTATGTACGCGATTTTAATTGTAGACGACGAAATTAAACTGCGGGAAGTGCTGTGCATGGCCCTGGAGAATCTGGGCTACCGCACCTGCGCGGCTGAAACAGCCGAAGCCGCGCTGGCGGTGCTTCGCGAGCGGGAGATACACCTGGTTTTGAGCGATCTCCGGCTTCCGGGTTTGAGCGGGCGCGAACTGCTGAACAAGGTCAAAAGCGTTGCCCCGGCGTTGCCCGTGGTCATTATGACCGCTTACGCCTCGCTTAAAGATGCGGTGGAAATTATCAAGGAGGGCGCTTTTGACTATATTGTCAAGCCTTTTGATTTGAACACCCTTGAGGTCACCATAGCCAAGGCGCTGCGCTTTTACGCCCTGAGCCGGGACAATGCGCTTTTGCGCCGGGAGCTTGGCCAGACCTACGCTTCCAGCCGGCTCATTGGCGAAAGCCCGGCTTTTCAAGCTTTGCGCAAAAGTATTCTGGAGGTCAGTTCCAGCAGCGCCAATGTGCTGATAAGCGGAGAATCCGGCACCGGCAAAGAACTTGTGGCCAAAGCCATCCACTACGGCGGCGCCAGAGCTTCCGCTCCGCTGGTGACCATCAATTGCGCGGCCATCCCGGAGGCGCTGCTGGAAAGCGAACTCTTCGGGCATGTCAAAGGCGCGTTTACCGGGGCCGGCTCCAACAGAACCGGGCGCGTCGCCCAGGCGGATTCCGGCACCATCTTTCTGGATGAAATCGGGGACATGCCTTTGCCTTTGCAGGCAAAAATACTGCGCTGCATACAGGAAAAGACCATTGAGCCGGTGGGTTCGCATGAAACCCGCAAAGTGGACGTGCGCGTGATTGCGGCAACCAACCGGAATCTCCAGGACGAAATCGGCAGGGGAAATTTCCGGCAGGATTTGTACTACCGCCTCAATGTTTATCCTATAGTCATGCCGCCCCTGCGGGAGCGGAAAGAGGACATTCCCGTTCTGGCCGATCACTTTGCCGCCCGCATCGGCGTTGAAATGGGCAAAAGCCGGGTGGAGTTCACGCCGGAGGCCGTGGCGGCCATGCAAAATTATGCCTGGCCGGGCAATGTCCGGGAATTGGAAAACTGCGTGGAGCGTCTGACCATTGTCGCCGTCGGCGAAAAAATCACCCTGGACAAGCTTGCCGCCTGCGCGGTGCTGGATATTGCCCCGGAGGACGCGCACAGCGCGGCGCGGCTGCCGGCCGGGCTGTCTTCGGTATCCGTTGAGGCCGGCTTTCCGTTGAACCTGGAGCGCAGCCTGGAAACCCTTGAGCGGGAACTTGTTTGCCGGGCGCTGGAGGAAACCGGCGGAATACAGGTTAAAGCGGCTGAACTTTTGGGCATTTCAGAACGCAGCATCTGGCACCGCATCAAAAAACTCTCCATTGCCATACGGAATAAAAAGGAAATACGATGAAGCACGCCAAACCGGGCATAAACCGCGGCAGATTTTTTACGCTTTTCTTTTTTTATTGCCTTTTCCTCCCGCCCGCGCCCGCGCTTGGGGCCGTTTCCGATGTCCTGCCTGAACCTTCGCGGAAGGCGGAGGAACTGAGCCTTGGAGTCGCGGTCAGTGTTTCCACAAGCCCCTACAAAAGTTATACCGGGCAATTTTCCGTCTTCCCCCTCGTCAGCTATGAAGGCCGGCACGCTTATATCCGGGGGTTTACGGCCGGAATTAAAGTCGTGAACCTTGAAAACCTGGAATGTTCGGTCTTTGCCGGCTATGATGACAGTTCCTTTGACGCTTCGGATACGTCGGACAGGCGGCTGCGCCTGTTGAAAGACCGGTATCCCGGCGTTGTTGCCGGGGTCGCGGCCCGCGTCATCACCCCTTACGGCGTATTCCAGGCCGGCGGCGCGGCGGACGTCTCCGGGCAAAGCTCGGGAATCACCGGGACTTTTGACTTCCTGCTCCCGCTGGAATACGGCCCGCTGGAAGTGATTCCCTCCGTGGGAGTCCGCTGGAACGACCGCAAATATAACAACTACTACTATGGAGTCAGCGGAAACGAGGCGCAAAGGAGCGGTCTGGACGAGTACAGGAGCGGTTCCGGGTTCGCGCCCTGCCTGGGCTTGGTTCTGGATTACAGCATCACGGATAACTGGGAAGTTTTCTGCCACGGCGAAGTGGCGTTTTTGAGCCACGCGGTTAAAGACAGCCCCATGGTCGGGAATTCCCGCGCGCAAAGCCTGACTCTGGGCGTCACCTATACTTTTTGAGGCCCTCCGGGCTTTTCGGTGCGCATCAGAGAAATACGCGCTGCCGGAACGACGGTTAAGCCTTTTGCCGTAAAATTGTCGCGAGCGCATGAATTATCAGGTTGCAATTATACGGAAATTGTATCAATCTGTGCCGGGTTGCAGTCCACCCCGGATATACGGACAGACGGACATGATTCTGAACTGCCGCGATAGTCGGCCCTTAAAAAGTATATAGTCAATACTGAAAAAGTCGTTTCCCGACTTTTTCAGTATTGACTATGGGTTGGGTTATGAAGAAAAAAATTGTTGTTATTGCCGGCACCAGACCTGAAGCCATCAAGACCGTTTCCGTAGTGCGGGCCTTACGCGCTTTACCTGACTTTTTTGATGTCGTCTTGTGCGCATCCGGCCAGCACCGGGAAATGCTGCCCCAGGCCCTGGCGGATTTCGGCCTGCGCCCGGATATTAATCTGGATGTCATGACGGAAGCCCAGACTTTATCTGTTCTGTCTTCACGCCTGTTTCTCGCTGTAGACGAGCTTTACCTCAGGGAAAACCCGGCCGCCGTGCTGGTGCAGGGAGACACAACCACCGTGCAGGTGGCGGCTCTGGCCGCTTTTTACCGGCATATCCCCGTGGGACACATTGAGGCCGGGTTGCGCAGCCATAACATAGCGGTTCCTTTCCCGGAAGAGTTGAACCGCAGAGTGGTCGGGTTGGCGGCTTCCTGGCACTTTGCGCCTACCGGGCTCGCGCGGCGTAATTTGCTGGCGGAACAAATTCCCGAGGAAAATATCCTGGTTACCGGCAACACGGTAATCGACGCCTTGTTGTGGATGCGTGAGCTGGTGCGCGTTGACGCCCCGCTGCTTCCCGCGGAAGCGGAAGAGGCCATTGCCCGGAACCGGCGCATAATTCTGGTTACCGGGCATAGACGGGAGAGTTTTGGCGAAGGCTTCCGCAACATCTGCCGCGCTCTTTTGGAGATTTCCAGGCGTTTTCCTGAAGACCGGCTCATTTACCCGGTACATCTTAATCCCAATGTGCGGGGCGTGGTCAATGAATTGCTTGCCGGAGCGCCGGGGATTATCCTGTGTCCGCCTCTGACCTATAAGCCGTTTGTCCGCCTTATGGACAGCAGTTATCTCATACTTACGGATTCCGGGGGCATTCAGGAAGAAGGCCCTTCACTGGGAAAACCTGTGCTGGTGATGCGTGAACTTACCGAGCGCCCCGAAGGAGTGGAAGCCGGAGTGAATATATTGGTGGGAACAACGGTTGAAAAAATACTGGAAACAACCACCCGTCTGCTGTCTGACCGTGAGGCGTATCAATCTGTCGCCGCCATAAAAAACCCTTATGGCGATGGCCGAAGCGGAGAGCGGATCGCCCAATTTTTGCGAAATCGTCTTGAGCGTTTTAACATTGAAAATGTTGAAACGCTCTGGCGGCGGGCATCGCCGCCTGCCCCGCAGGCGTAGGCGAAACTTGCTTCAGCCGGTGCTGCGCAGCAGCTTACGGATGAAGACAGCAGCGATGTTTCGCCGTAAAGCGCCGGAGGGAGCGTCTCAAAATTAAATTGCTTTATTGTGAAGGAGGAGCCTCCCCGTTCGCGGGCGGTTCCTTTTGGACAATGCCGGCACGAAGCGCTATGGGTTTTTTGGGGGTTTTTGGGGCAATTCCCCATGCTCGCGCAGGTACATGGCATCCAGTTCAGCCTCCGCGCGAACCGCCTCTTCATCAAGATTGACAACGGGTTTCG
>JAISBT010000169.1 GCA_031266055.1 Deltaproteobacteria bacterium | reverse complement strand
AGCCAAGGCTGTCCTCCTGACCAGTAAAAGGCGCGTTCCACAGCGCTTTCCTCAAAAATCTGCCCTGTGGCTTCCGTATGCTGCGTATACAGGGAGGCTACCTGCTCCGGAGTAAAATTACTGAGAGTCAACGCATCTGTGACGATGTTAAAGGGTCTGGCCGATCCCAAAGTATCCCTGTCAGGACGCACTTGCGATTTGAAATCCCGGATGTCCCGCATGCCGATGAGGGAAATCGACCAGGGGAACGGAGCGCGGGCGCGGTTGACATAACCATCGCGCAGTTGACGCAGGAAGCTGACGAGTACTTGCCCGGAAAGACAATCCGCTTCATCAAAGAAAAGGATAAGCGGTTTGCCCAGAGCGGAGCTTAAATATGTGAGCGTTTCATTAATAAGAGTATTTGTCGCTGGAAACACGGACTCCGGCCATGAGGCGCCGATTGCGGGTATAGATGACTTTCGCGCCGACAGGCGTAACGATGCGAGAATGCCGTTTACCCCTTCTGCGGCATCAGACACTCCCTGTAAGGTTTCCAATGAGCAGTACAGAGCGTAAAATTTTCCCCCGGCATTAATTTCGTCGGTCAGGCTTTGCAGCAAGGTGGTCTTACCGGACTGGCGGGGAGAGTGAATAACGAAATAATGCTTGTTCTCGGCCAGGGTACGCGCTTCGGGCGGCCGGGCAATGGCGTCCAGCATATAGTGTTCTGACGGAATGCAGGGGCCTGCTATGTTAAAATACTTGGGAATCGCATAAGGATCGGACACGTTTTGCCTCCTTGCCGTCTGTCAGTATATACCTCAAACTGACTGCCCTGACAACTCGCATCAAAACGGAATTTCCCTCTTCTTGCAAGGGCCAACTGTCAGATCAAGTCGAAACTATCTCATCTGGCTGTAGCCCTCGGGGCAGTGCCTCCATGAATTTTAATTCATTCGATTGCCCTGGTCTACAACCTGTTGTCACTTGACGCGACACTGAAACGCCCTGTAATATCAAGAAACAGAGCCAGGCATACTGTCGCAATCCTGGCCATGCCCGGCCATAAGTCTCTTGAGCCGCATGATGAATTTATCTGACCATTCCGACTGTGGTATTTTGTATATTAAAGCGACGACACGATCAAGGTCTTTGCGAAATTCGACATATTCTTCACGTTCAACAACATGTACGTGATATTTGTCATAAATATCGTCTATTGCATATCTCCGCATTACTTTCCATGAACGTACGCACAAATTGAAGAGAGCGTTGTTTGCCGGAAACAGGCCCGTGCGCCCGAATGAAGACAATTGTTCCGTTTGCTTGTTTATTCCTCTTGCCAGATAAGTTTCTTTGGTATCATCTATATGTAAATCAGTAAAAAAATCAGGCCCGTGGTAGTAGTATTGCGGGAATGAAGCGCAATTCATGCGCAAGCCGTAGTCTCCGTCCTCAGTTCCATACAGGCCGTAATCTTCATTCCTCTGGCCCAAAATATCCGACACTCCTTTGGGGATGAGGATCGCCTGTCCGGGCAGGTTGCTCGGACACGCGCCTAAAATGCCGTCTTCCGTGTGCAGCGCTCCCGGATTGCGCAACAGCATCTTTTTGTCGTATGCGCCGCCGAGGGTGGATAAGGAGGCGCCGTGCCGCCAGAGGCGAAAAAGCTTGGGCAGCCATTGCGGATCACGCATCACCGTGTCATTGTCAAGCTTCATATAAAACGGCGCCGGCGTCATGTCCCAGCCGATGTTGGCTGCGCAGGATATGCCCATATTGCGCGGAAGAAGGAAGAGCTTGTCGATAATGCCGCCTTCGGCCAATTCGATAAGACGCTTTGTCACTGTGCCGTCGCTGCCGTTATCCACCACAGTTATGGAAAAAGGAATTTCCCGTGATGATTTATATAAAGCCAGCAGGGATTTTTGCGTTGCTGCATAGCGATTGAATACCGGCATTGTAATATTGAGGGTAACGGACATTGACAGTACTCTATTGACGCGGCGTCAGCCTTCAAAAGATTTTACATAGCTCGCATAAGCCCTGCCGATGGGGGATTCCGGATCGAAAACGCCGGAGAGCTTTCCCAGGTTTTCCGGTTTCGGCCTGCCGTCCGGAGCTTGCGCCGACTTGTGCCTGGGCGGCGGCGGATAAAGGGGAACGCGATCCTGCAGGAGGGAGAAGCGTACTTTGGTGAAATATTCTTCCCGCATAAAAGCGTTGGCCCGGCTGAGAATTTCCTGAGTATAAAAACTCAGTTCGTGCATAAGCATGTTGTCATCAGCGCCGACAAGCAGCGTCCTGTCCCTGGCGCCCAAAGGCCGGGCTGTTTTGCCCAGATACTCGCCCATGACCATGTTCCAGTTTTCCCATAGATGCGCAAGGTGAAAATTGGCCCGATCCGGATGCCGGGCGAAAAAAAACTCCAGCGCGTCTTGCAGGGATACGGTTTTGTAAAGGCGTCCGCCTCTTTTATGCGGGTTATACATATCAGCGCCGGGTTATATTTGTTAAAAGTTTTTCCAATTTTTCCCCTAAAAGGACTTGTTCATTGGTTATCTTGATATTTATGCATCCATGCGGTTTTATGGTACGCTGCCCCATATACATTTTTAAGTGTTACAGCGTACCAGCAGTTTCGGCGTCAAGCGCTTTTTGCTCCGTGTCCGCCTGCGGCAGGGGCGTCAGCGCATAATGGCGCACCTGGCGCAGCGGAAAAAACACCACCTCATTATCCGGGGTGGTCACTTTCAGCAGATCCTGATCCGGGGTGGCATAATCCATACAGGGCACGGCTATGGAGCCGCCGCCGGTAAAAAAAATGCTCAAAAGCCGCGGAGGGTCATACAGTTTTTGGGCATTGGCCGCATTAAGGCTGCTGATGGCTTTGTTCAGGTATTTACGCCATTGATCCGCAACCATGTCCCGGTTGAATTCAGTATCGTGAGCTTTGCACAGTCCAAGCTTCTGGCTGTCCGGCGCCGGAGGGAATCCTTTAATCCAGCCGCTTCCGGCATCGCGTCCGCAAATAAAGCAGGGAATCATGGCTATTCCGGCCTGCCTGTTTTAAGGTAACGCACTCCGTTTGCAAACAAAGCTATGCCCAACGTCGCGCTTTCCCCATTGCTCCAACCGGGGTGGTTGGTGGGGTGGTTATAGGCTTCGGGATGCGGCATAAGGCCGAATATACGCCCGCTGGGGTCGCAGATTCCGGCGATGCCCAAGGGAGAACCATTGGGGTTGTACGGGTATTCCTGCGTGACCTCGTTATTGTCCGGGTGGGCATACTGGACGGTGATTAAATTTTCTGTTTGCAGGCGCCGCATGGTGGCCGTGTCTTTTGTCACGAAACGGCCTTCCCCGTGGCGCACGGGCAGGTAGAGCGTCTGCAGCCCTTTGGTAAAAACGCAGGGGCTGAGCGGGTTTACCTTAAGCAGGCACCAGCGGTCTTCAAAACGCGCCGAGACATTATGCGCCAGGGAACTGTTGCGCTCAAAGCGCAGGCCGTCCAGAGCCGGTAAAAGGCCGAGCTTGAGCATGAGCTGAAAACCGTTGCAAATGCCCAGCGCCAGACCGCCGGCCTCCAAAAACAGGCGCAGTTGCGCAAGCAGCGGAGTGCCGGCGTTGTCGGTGGCGTGTTGCCAGCGCAGGGCCGCGGCCTGGGCTGCGCCCAGGTCGTCTCCATCCAGAAAGCCTCCCGGAAAAATGAGAAAATTATAGTCCAAAAGGGAAACTTCGCCGTTTTGCAGCTCTGAAAAATGCGCTATGCGGGTGTGGTCCGCCCCGCCAAGTTCAGCCGCGTGCGCGCATTCAATTTCGCAGTTGGTTCCGTAACCCGTAATAATCAACGCGGCCGCTTCAGACATCTGTATGCTCCTTAAGTCGGTCCTTATCGACTAAATATTAAATTGTTTTAACAGACTAAAATTATTTTGTAAAATTTATGCCGCACCGCCGTGCCGGGGTATATTCAAAAAGAGTATATACGCGCAGGCTTAAATGTTATATGGTGTCAGGCGCTGAACGCGTATGATTCCAACGTTTTTGGACAGCGAAACATGAACAGGAAATACCATGCAACGGACTAAATTTGTTTTTATCACCGGGGGGGTGCTTTCTTCCCTGGGAAAAGGCCTGGCGGCCGCTTCTTTGGGCGCTTTGCTCAAGTCCCGAGGACTCAAGGTTACCATTCAAAAGCTTGACCCGTACATCAATATTGACCCGGGAACCATGAATCCGCAACAGCATGGTGAAGTTTACGTCACTGATGACGGCGCTGAAACGGATCTTGACCTGGGGCATTACGAACGTTTTCTGAATGTGCCGATGTCCCAGCGCAATAACTACACTTCCGGAAGCATTTATAACTCGGTCATCCAGAAAGAGCGCCAGGGGAAGTACCTGGGCAGAACCGTACAGGTTATTCCGCATATTACCAACGAAATAAAAGAAGCCATTACCGGCATTGCCGGGCAGGATGATCCTCCCGATGTTGCTCTTATTGAAATAGGAGGCACTGTGGGCGACATTGAAGGCTTGCCTTTTTTGGAGGCCATACGGCAATTGCGCGGAGATCTGGGCAAAGACCGCTGCCTGTATCTGCATCTGACTCTGGTTCCTTATCTGCGCACCGCCGGGGAGCATAAAGCCAAACCCACACAGCACAGCGTCAAGGAACTGCGCAGTTTGGGCATCCAGCCGGATATCATCCTGTGCCGTTGCGAAGTTGCTGTGAGTAACGAGTTCAAGCGCGAGAAAATTGCCATGTTCTGCGATGTGGAGTCAGATGCGATTTTTTCAGCCATAGATGTGGAAAATATTTACGAAGTCCCTTTACGTTTTTTTGACGAGGGACTGGATCAAAAAATTGCGATTATGTTGCACTTGCCGGCCAAAAACGTCAATCTTACAACCTGGAACAATATTGTGCATACCATGGCCAACCCGGAGCATGTCGTAAAAATCGGTATTGTCGGCAAATATGCCGATTCCGGGGAAGCCTACAAAAGCTTGATTGAAGCCCTTACGCACGGCGGCATTGCCAACAAGAGCCGGGTGGCGATAAGCCTTATAAGCGCGGAAGAGATAACCGGCAAAACCGTGGACTGTACTTTGCAAGGGCTTGACGGCATAGTGGTTCCGGGCGGTTTTGACGTCCGGGGCGTTGAAGGTAAAATTATCGCGGCCAAATACGCCCGCGAGCATAAAACGCCTTTTTTCGGCATCTGTCTTGGCATGCAGTGCGCGGTAATTGAATTTTCACGGAACATAGCCGGTATTCCCAAGGCCAATTCGGAAGAATTCGCCCCCCAGGGTGAGGACAAGATTATTTATCTGATGACCGAATGGTATGACCACCGCGCCGGCAAGCGCGTATATCGCGATGTGCAGAGCAATAAGGGCGGAACCATGCGCCTTGGCGCTTATCCGTGCAGGCTGGTTGCCGGAACTTTGGCCGCAAGGGCTTATGGCCAGGAAGAAATTGAAGAACGGCACCGCCACCGTTTTGAGTTCAACAATAAGTATAAAGAAAGTCTGGAGGCGGTCGGAATGAAGTTCAGCGGGCTGTCCCCAGATGGAGAACTTGTGGAAATTGTTGAACTTCCGGATCATCCATGGTTTCTGGGCTGCCAGTTCCATCCTGAATTCAAGTCTTCGCCCATGCATCCGCATCCGCTCTTCAGCGATTTTATCAAATCTGCACTGGAAAACAGCAAGGGCTGATGCCGCATGCAAGCTGAAACCTTATATGAACAACTGAACGCGGCTCCCTTTGTCATTGCCGGCCCCTGCGTGCTGGAAAGTTACGCGCTGGCGGAAGACACAGCCTTTGCCGTGTCCGAAGCCGCAAAAAACGCCGGATTATTCGCCATATTCAAAAGTTCCTACGATAAAGCCAACCGCAGTTCCATTCACGGGTTCAGGGGGCCGGGTTTGGCCAGGGGCCTGGAATATCTGGCCCGTATCCGTGAAAAAACCGGCTTGCCGGTTATTACGGATGTGCATGAGGCGAACGAAGTGCCGGAGGTGGCGGAAGCAGCGGATATTTTGCAGATTCCGGCCTTTTTGTCGCGCCAGACCAGTTTGCTTTTGGCCGCGGCGGACAGCGGAAAAATTGTCAATGTTAAAAAAGGTCAGTTTCTTTCACCCTGGGACATGAAACCTTTACTGGAAAAGCTGCAATCCTCGGGTAACCGCAAAATATTGCTGACCGAGCGGGGCAGTTGTTTTGGCTACAATAATCTGGTAGTGGATATGCGCGCTTTTCCGGTCATGCGTTCTTTGGGCGTTCCGGTAATCATGGATGCGACCCATGCCGTGCAGTTGCCGGGCAGGCAGGGCGATTCTTCCGGCGGGGACAGGCGTTACGTGCCGGCCTTGGCCAAGGCGGCCATTGCCGCCGGCGCGGACGGAGTTTTTATGGAATGCCACCCTGACCCGGACAAAGCCTTGTGCGACGGCCCAAACAGTCTGGATCTCAAAGATTTGCCGGACTTGCTTAAAGATATGGCTCTGTTATGGAAAGTCTGCCGTGCATAAACCTTCTGTAGTAAATTCCGAAGCTCTGGCCGCTTTCGAGCTTGATCCGGATTTCCCTTACGCGCAAGCCGCCGGAATAAAGCTTCTGGCTCTGGATGTTGACGGCGTTCTTACGGACGGGGGCCTGTATTACAATGACGCCGGCATGTATGCCAAACGTTTTGACTGCCAGGACGGCGTTGCCGTGAAACTTGCGCAGGAAGCGGATATTGTCGTGGCGGTTGTCACGGGCATGGAATCCGGGGCTGTGCTGCGCAGGGCTGAAACCCTGGGCATAGAAGAAATATATTGCGGTATTTTCGACAAGCTCAAAGTGATGGCCGCGCTTAAAGATAAATACCGGCTTGAGTGGTCTGACATCGCCTATATCGGCGACGACTGGGTGGACTTGCCGGTTTTGCGCAAGGCCGGTCTTGCCCTGACGGTCAGAGACGCCCAGCCGGAGGTCAGGGGAGTCGCGCATTATGTGAGCAGATATGGCGGCGGCCGCGGCGGGGTGCGCGAGCTTGTCCGGCACATTTTGGCGGCGCAAAACAAACTGGAAGAATTGCTGCTTGTCTGGCTGGAAAAATAGGTCATTGCGCCATGAACAAGAAAAAAATCGTCTTTGTTGCAGTGTTGCTGGTGTTGTGCGGCGCGGTTTTTTTGGTCAGGGAACACGGCAAAATAATTAATCCGCTCAGGGAGACGGCTACCACTCAGGCGGCCAAACTGCGGGGACAGGCCAACAAACAAAAACTGGTCATGGCTGACGGGCTCAGTCTTTCCAGGGGCGAAGCCGGCAAGCTGGAATGGGTTCTGACCACCGAACATATGCTCACGAGTGGCGACAGCGGCATAGTCACAGTGTCCAAGCCGTTTTTGACTTTTTTTTCCAAAAATGAACGGGCGGCATCCGGAGAAGAGACAACAACCGTGCAAAGCCTCAGAGGAGAGGTTGACCGGGTTGCCGGGGACATGCGGTTTTTGGATGATGTTCTGGTGGTCAGCAAGGAAAACAACCTGACTACGAGCCAATTGGAATTTGTCGCTGCTGAAAAAATAATTTATTGCCCCGAACAGACTTATTTCAGCAGTCCCTCCATGCAAGGCGTCGCGGGCAAGGCCGCCTTGTTCCTGGATAATGATGTTTTAAACGCCTCCGAGAAGGTTTCGGTGGATATGCTTCTGGTTCCGGTTGAATAAGCATCTCAAAATTAAACTGCTCTGAGGTTTCGATGATGCGGTTGCGAAATATATTTATGCGGGTTCTGTTTTTGCCGTGCGTTACGGTGTTTATGGCATATTTATGGTGCGTTGCGGATCAAAACGCGGTTTACGGGGCAAGCGGCGGTATTGACGCTTCCGCCAAGGCGGGGGAAAATATCAATGTTACCGCGGATTCCATGCGGTATGATCCGGACGCCGGGAAAATCACTTTTTTCAAAAAAGTAGTCGTCATACATCCAAATTTCACTATGTTTGCCGACAAAATGGATCTTTTACTCAGCGCGGATAAATCCGCTGATTCCGAAAGTGGTTCCACTTTTGATTCCGGCAAGGTTGAAACGGTAATTTCCTATACGAACGTCAAAATACTATTGTCCGAAGGGCGCGTCGGTACTTGTGACAAGGCCATATACACTGTAAAAACCGAAACCGTGCGCATGGAAGGCTCCGCGAAAAAAACGGCCACGCTGACCGACAGCACTAACAAGCTGAGCGGGGATGTGGTGCTGTTTTATTTGCAGGAAAATAAAAGCGAAGCATTCGGGCATGTGCAAGTGGAAATTATTTCAAAGTAGAAAATATATGCATATTGTGCGGACGGAAAACCTCAGTAAGCGTTACGGCGACCGGATGGTGGTGCGCGATGTTTCGCTTGAAGTTAAAACCGGTGAAATTGTTGGCCTGCTGGGGCCGAACGGAGCCGGTAAAACCACTGTTTTTTATATGATTACCGGTATACGCAAGCCGAACAGCGGGAATATTTTTCTTGATGATATGAATATCGCGGGCTGGCCTTTGCATGACCGGGCCAGAGTGGGACTTTCCTATTTGCCGCAGGAAAGTTCCATTTTCCGTAATCTGTCGGTGCTGGATAATTTGCTGATTATTCTGGAATATACCAGTCTGGCCAAATCAAAACGCCGGGAGCGGGCCATGGAGCTTCTGGGGGAATTTCATATTGAGCATCTGTATAAATCCATGGCATCTTTTTTGTCCGGCGGGGAGCGCCGCAGGCTTGAACTTTCCAGGGCTCTTATCCTCAACCCCAAATTTGTTTTGCTGGACGAGCCTTTTGCCGGTATTGACCCCCTGGCGGTGGACGACATTCAGTCTCTGGTCAGGGGACTTGCTCTGAAAGGCATCGGCGTGCTTATTTCCGATCATAACGTCCGCGAAACTTTGAGTATTTGCGACCGCGCCTATCTTGTGCATCAAGGCGTCGTGATCATCGAAGGCACTTCAGCGCAGATTGTCGCTGATCCCAAGGCCAAAAGCGTTTACTTGGGCGAAGATTTTTCCATGTAGCCGGTTTTGAAAAGCCATGCTGTGCAATTTACTGGAACTCCCGGTGGGAATGCGCTACTATATAAGCGAACTGCGCTGTTGCGGAGAAACGCGCGCGCGTCTTTACGCGCTGGGGTTCACGCCTGGGGCCGAGCTGGCGCTTTTGGGCAGGGGAAGCAACGGGGTACAGGTCAGGGTGCGCGGAACCAGCCTGGCGCTTGATCACGGCAGCGCGGCAAATGTTTTGTGCGATTCGGCAATAGTACGCTGTAACACTTAAAAATTCGTATAGAACAGCGTACTGACGCCGGGCGAACAAGCCCGGCGATCTTCACATTTCACGAGGGTATAAATATGCTCGAGCAGGCGCTGGTCGGGACAATTGTAGCGGCTGCCGCGGTTTTCCTGGTATACCGTTATGTATTCAAATCTTCCGGAAGTTGTTCCTGCGGAGCTTCTTCCTGTCCGGAAAGCAGGCGGAAATCCGGTGCTTGCGGATGCCATGACGAGTAGCCGCTCCGTAAGTCTCCGCCGGTTGCGCGTTGGAGAAAAAGCCTCCATCGTATCCATTTCCGTGGGCGGTGAACTTGCCAGGCGTATTCGCGATATGGGCGTGGTGCCCGGGGCGACGGTGGAAATTGTCGGGCGCGCGCCTTTAAAAGACCCCGTGGCCATACGGTTGCAAGGCTTTATCCTGACCTTGCGCAATAACGAAGCTGACTGGATAATCGTGGAACCGGAAATTTCGGATCATAAAATATGCGACCCGTCACCATAGCTCTGGCCGGCAACCCCAATGCCGGAAAAACCACTATTTTCAATGCCATAACCGGCGCCCGGCAGCATGTGGGAAATTACCCCGGCATCACGGTGGAAAAAAAAACCGGTCTGGCCTGTCTTGAGGGAGAGACCATCGCGCTGGTGGATTTGCCGGGGATATATTCGCTTACGGCTTACAGCCAGGAAGAGGTTGTCGCCCGGCGCATGCTGACCGAGGAAAGGCCGGATGCGGCGTTGCACATTGTCGATGCCGGGGCTCTGGAACGCAATTTGTACCTTACCGTGCAATTGCTCGAACTGGGCATTCCCACGGTCGTTGCCCTGAATATGATGGACGAGGTGCGCAGGCGCGGCGACAGTATTGATACCAAGCGTCTGTCCAGGCTTTTGGGCGTACCGGTGGTGGAAACCGTGGGGCGTACCGGCGTGGGGGTGACCGAAGCCCTGCGTACGGTGCTCGCGGTCGGCCGGGAGGCCAGGGGTGCCGGAAAGCGGGGCAACCCCTGGCAGTCCAGGATAATCTCCTACGGGACGGATATTGACCCCGTGCTGATTGAAATGACCGGAGAAATTGACCGCTGCCTTGCCGATTCCGGCAAAAATGCGGATATGGTCTATCCCTCCAGGTGGCTGGCGCTTAAATATCTGGAAAATGATCCGGACATTCATGACGCAAGGTTTTTTTCGGAAGAATGCCGGACGCATTTTGAGACGCAATACGACCAGTTGGCGAAGCATCTTGAAAAAACGTTGCAAACGTACCCCGAAGCCATTATTGCGGATTTTCGCTATGGATATATTTCCGGCATATTGCGGCAGGATGTTGTAACCAGGCAGGCGGACATTGCCGCCAGACGCAATTTTTCCGATCAGATTGACCGGTTCCTCACGCATAGCTGGCTTGGTATTTTCGCCATGGCCGCCGTTTTTTACTGCGTATATCAGATAGCTTTCAGCCTGGGCGGCATTCCCATGGATATGGTCGGCGCTCTTTTCGACTGGGCGGCTGAAGCCGCCGGAAAAATTATTCCGGACGGGCTTGCGCGCTCGCTGATTGTTTCCGGCATTATCAAGGGCGCGGGCGGAGTTATGGCCTTTGTGCCGTTGATTGTCATTATGTTTATGCTGGTGGCTTTTCTGGAAGACAGCGGCTACATGGCGCGCATAGCCTATATGCTGGACAGAGTGTTCAGGTTGTTCGGGCTGCACGGCGCTTCCATCATGCCGTATATGATCAGCGGCGGAATAGCCGGAGGATGCGCCGTGCCCGGTGTTATGGGCACAAGAACGCTGCGCGGCCCCAAAGAAAAATTGGCTACCATGCTGACCTTGCCCTTTATGGCGTGCGGGGCGAAAATTCCTGTTTTTCTTCTTATTGTGGGCGCTTTTTTTGCCGAGAACAATCAGGCGGCCATTATGCTGGGCATAACCCTGTCCGGTTGGGCGATTGCGCTGTTGAGCGCAAAAATCCTGCGTTCAACCGTCATGCGCGGCGAACCGACCCCTTTTGTCATGGAATTGCCTCCTTACCGTATTCCCACCATGCGCGGCCTTCTGCTGCATACCTGGGAACGCGCCTGGCAGTATCTGAAGAGAGCCGGCACCATTATTTTGTCCATTTCCATTGTCATATGGGCTTTGCTGACCTTTCCGGCCTTGCCGGAAGACATGGCGCAAGCCTATGACGAAAAAATAGCTTCCGCCGGAGAGAGAATTGAAAATATATCCTCCGTCTATGCGGCATCCGGCCTGGAAACGGATAAAGTGGCTCTGGATGAGGCTCGGGAAGCTTTGGACGCGCTGCTTAATCAAAAAAGCGGGGCCGCGCTGACCCATTCTTTTGCCGGGCGCATAGGTTTGTTTTTTGAACCTGTCAGCGTATTTGCCGGTTTTGACTGGCGTACGAACGTCGCGCTGCTGGGAGGGGTGGCGGCCAAAGAAGTGCTTGTTTCAACCCTCGGCACGGCCTATTCTCTGGGCGATGTTGACCCGGAAGACGCCAAACCCTTACGCGAGACAATCAAGGCCGACCCTGGATGGAACAGGGCGAATGCCGCAAGCCTGATGATTTTCGTGCTGATTTACTCGCCCTGCGTGGTGACCCTGGCGACCATGCGCACGGAAACCGCGTCCTGGAGGTGGCCGCTCTTCAGTCTGGTCAGCAGCACAGGAATGGCTTACGCGCTTGCGGTGGCCGTATATCAGGCCGGCAGGATATTTTTGCGCTGACATCCGGACAGGCTGAAGATCGCTTCGCCGGAAAGCCCTTTACCTTGCGCAGTCCCGGGTTTTTCCCGCCAGAATATCCAGCCCGTGTTCCAGGGGGTCAAGGATCAACTCCAGGCACTCCCGCACAGCCTTGGGGCTGCCCGGCAGGTTGACGATCAGAGTTTGCCCTCTTATGCCGGCTACGGCCCGCGTAAGCATGGCCCTTTTGGTGATGTTCAGGCTGAAGGCGCGCATGGCTTCGGGTATGCCGGGGCAAAGGCGTTCAACCACCTCCAGGGTGGCTTCGGGCGTAACGTCGCGGGTTGAAAAACCTGTGCCGCCGGTGGTCAAAACCAAATCCGCCATGGAATTGTCGCAGATGCGCCTCAGTTCGTCGCTGATCAGCTTTTGCTCATCCGGCAGGATGCGGGCGTATACAACGCTATAGCCATTTTGTTCCACAGCAGTCTTTATTTCCCGGCCGCTCACGTCCTCGCGCTGTCCGGCGCAACCCTTGTCGCTCAAGGTCAGGATCGCCACCTTGCGCACGTCCGTATTGCAGACGCGCATGCTGTCGCCGGCTTTGATTTCTCCGCCTGTAACAACTTTGGCGAATACCCCCTGGGTCGGCATGATGCATTCACCCATACTGTGGTAAATAGCGCAGCGGGTATGGCATTCTTTGCCGATTTGAGTGATTTCCAGAAGGACGCTGGACGTGGCCAGGCGTGTGCCCACAGGCAGAGCCACAAAATCTATGTCCGAAACCACAAGGTTTTCGCCAAAATCTCCAAAGTTGACCAGAGCGCCGCGTTTTTTAAAATCTTCAATACGTTCCAGGGAAAGCAGGCTGACCTGCCTGTGCCAGTTTCCGGCGTGGGCGTCATTTTCCAGGCCGTGATCCGCAACAAGCTTTCCCACCGGAACCGGGCGCTTGGCGGTTCCTTTTTTCGTGCTTATACATACGGCTGCGACAGTACCCATGGCAACTCCTGAAACGGCCGCCCCGCGTATTCATGGGGACGGGCGCGGGTTAAATGTTAACCGCCCACTGAATTCATATTGAACAACCTTTCTTCAGGGGAGTTCAAAAAAAAAGTATGTCCTTTGGGTTTATTCCGCACCGCCTCGCGGATGATCCGGGTGAGTTCGCCGTCGGTGCCGCCTGCTCTGAGCGGGGTACGCAGATCAACCCCTGCCTCATGGCAGAGGCAGGTTTTCAAAAAACCGGTGGACACAAGACGCACCCGGTTGCAATGGCCGCAAAAACGGGCGCTCAACGCCGCTATAAATCCTATAAATCCGGAATATCCCTCCACGCTGTAGACCGTAGCCGGGCCGTTACCGGTTCTGTGCCCAACCTTTTTCAGCGGGCCGAATTTTTGCCCCATGAGCTGGAAAAGTTCATTTTGCGGGATGCCCGTGAGTTTTTTACCCTGTCCGATGGGCATAAGTTCAATGAAACGGATATGAAAACCGCGATCCAGAGCGTAGGCGGCAAGGTCGGCAAGTTCGGAGTCGTTATAGCCTTTTATGGGTACAACATTGAGTTTGACCTGCATTCCAAGCGCGGCGGCCTTGTCTATTGCCGCGAGAATTTCTTTAAGCGAGGTCTTGACTCTGGCGATATCGACAAGAGTTTTTTGGAGAAAAGCATCCAGACTGAAAGTGATCGAACGCAGTCCGATCGCGGCCAGTTCATCCAGAACCGGCGCCACAAGCGTACCGTTGGTGGTAATGGTCATATCTTCAATGCCCGGAATTTTTGCCAGATTCCGGATGAAATAAACCGCGTCCTTGCGGCATAACGGCTCTCCGCCGGTGATTTTGTAGCGCGT
Organism: Deltaproteobacteria bacterium; assembly: GCA_031266055.1. Lineage (GTDB taxonomy): Bacteria > Desulfobacterota > Desulfovibrionia > Desulfovibrionales > Desulfovibrionaceae > WRHT01. The sequence continues at coordinate 1,260 of JAISBT010000169.1, read as the reverse complement.
GATGCCGAGCCGGGCCATAATTGCGCAAAGGCGCAGCAATTCCTCATAGGACAAGATGTTCCCGTGAGGTATGAAAGAGGTTCCCTGGTGCGGCATACAGTAGATGCAGCGAAAATTGCAGCGGTCGGTCAGGGACAGCCTGGCATAATTGATCTGCCGGCCGAAAGCGTCATGGAGAACCGGAGCGCTCAAGGCATCTCCGTCAGCTTCTGCTGAAGTCGCCACTTTTTCCTCCGGTTTTTTTGAGCAGCCTGATCCCGCTTATTTCCATGCTCTTGTCCGTAGCCTTGCACATATCGTATACGGTCAGAAGAGCCACGGAAACGCCGGTTAACGCCTCCATTTCCACTCCGGTCGCATGGGTGGTTTTTACCTCACAGACTGCCCGGACGCAATGTTCCAGCGGTTCCAGAAGTACCCTGCAGCCGGTAAGCGGCAGGGGATGGCAGAGCGGTATGAGTCCGGCTGTGCGTTTGGCGGCCATAATTCCGGCAAGCTGCGCCACGCTCAGGACATCGCCTTTGGCATTGCCGCCTTCACGCACCATGCGCATGGTTTCCGCGGAAAGGCCGATAATGCCCTCGGCAACCGCCGTACGGAAACTGGGCGTTTTGGCGGATATATCCACCATGAGCGCGTTGCCGTTGTGATCCATGTGCGTTGACATTGGCATGTTGTTCTCCGGGTTTCAGGGCCGGTTATTTTCCACGGCCGCTGTGTTTCCTGCCGCCCAGGCCCAAACCCACGGCGGCAATGGTTACGGCGGCCCCCAGGTAGCCGGGGAGGCCGGTGGGCCGGTCGTAGAACAAAATATCCCAGACAAAGCTCAAAGTCGGCGCGGCGAGCATGATAAGTCCGGCCCGCGAGGCCGGCATGCGCGGCAGCCCGGCGGAGAGCAGCACCCAGCCCGCGGCCTGGCAGCCGATGCCCAGGAGAGCCAGAATGCCCAGGGTGCGCAAGTCGGGTATCGCGAAGGAATCGCCTTTTCCCAGGCAGTACAGCCCGGCGATGAGCATGGAGAGCAGGCTGATGAGGCCCATGTTGGCTGTGGCCGGCAGCCGTTCCGCGATACTCTGGGAGCGGCGCAACGCCAGAATGTACCCGGCGTAAAACATGGCGGACAGGATGCCCAGAGTCAGCCCGGCGGCTGTTTCCGGCGGCAGTTCGCGCGGGTTTACTTCCAGCAGCAGAAACAGGCCGCCCAAGGCAAGCGGCATGGCCAGCTTGTGCCCGAGGGTGAGTTTTTCATGCAGGACAAAC
>JAISBT010000162.1 GCA_031266055.1 Deltaproteobacteria bacterium | reverse complement strand
GTTGAGCGGCTTGCCGCTTTACGGATAGCGACAGCGGTTCCCCGCTTCGCGCTCTGTGTAACCAATTGCTGTCTTCATCCGTAAGCTGCTGCGCAGCAACGGCTGAAGCAAGTTTCGCCTACGTCTGCGGGGCGGGCGGCGGTACCCGCCACCGGAGCATTTCAACATTTTCAATGTTAAAATGCTCCGGCCAAACTTATTGATTATGTTTTTTGCGGGCAATCATTTCTATTTCGATCTTTGCGCCCAATGGCAACGATCCTGCTCCAATAGTCGTTCTTGCCGGATAAGGTTCAGAAAATTGTTTTTTGTATATTTCATTCATTGCCGTAAAATCATTCATATCCGTTAAATAAACATTTACCTTTTGAACATCATCCGGGCCTGACCCGGTTTCTTCCAGCACGCCAAATAGGTTGTCAAAGCATTGTTGCGCCTGTGCCCTGATATCTCCTTCCATAATCTTTCCGGTGTCAGGATCCATTGGTGTTTGTCCTGACAAAAATATAAAATCATCCGCATCAATACCATGTGAATAAGGCCCAACAGAAGCCGCTTTTTTTGAAGTAATTGCTTTTCTTGCCATGATGTTTCTCTCCGGGGGCCTTGCGGCCTAAAATTTGAGAACAGCCGCTCCCCAGGTAAAGCCGCCTCCAAAGGCGGTAATCAGCACCCGCATTCCCGGTCTGATGAAGTTCTGTTCGAGCGCTTCGCACAGAGCCATGGGGATGGAGGCGCAGGAGGTGTTGCCGTATTTCTGGATATTGATGAAGACCTTTTCAGGGGGCATATTCAGGCGTTCGCCGACCGCCTCGACTATGCGTATGTTGGCCTGATGCGGAATAAGCGCGTCAATATCCCGAATGGTATAGCCCAGGCTGTCCATAAGTTTGTTGCAAATTTCAGGCATGTTCCGCACGGCGTGTTTATATATTTCACGCCCGTTCATTCTGATGAAGTAATCATCGCCAATCTTGTCGCCAACTCTGTAGCGGCGTCCGTTGCTTTCGCCGTCGGTCATCCGCAGCGCCTCTCCGCCGCTCGTTCCGTCCGCGCTGGACATGACTCCCTCCAGCAGGACGTCATTGGAAAAAAGCGCCGGTTGTTGCGGCGCGCGCTTTTCAGCGGACATTACCACCGCTCCGGAACCATCGCCGAAGAGCACGCAGGTTGCGCGATCCTGCCAGTTTACTTTGCCGGTCAGCAACTCCGTGGCCAGCAGGAGTATGTTATGCCCGGGGTCGGCCGCAAGCAGCCCCTGGGCTACCTGAAGCCCGTAAATGAAACCGGAGCATGCGGCGTTGATGTCCATGGCCATGACGCGATGAATGCCCAGTTTCATTTGCACGGTCGCGGCGGTTGAAGGAACCAGCGAGTCCGGGGTGGCGGTGGCGTAAAGAATGGCGGTGAGTTCGGAAGGCTCCAGCCCTGCCGCTTCAAGAGCCATGTATGCGGCATGTACGGCCATGTCGGAGTTGGTTTCGCCGGGGGCGGCCATATGGCGCTCCACTATTCCGGTGCGGGATACAATCCATTCTTCGTTCGTATCCACCAGTTTTTGCAAATCGGAATTGGTGAGAATTTCCGCCGGGGCATAGTAGCCAAAGCCGTTCAGGTATATTCTGTTAGTCATATGGTTCCTGTTATGGTTTTATTTTGTGGCTTTGCCGTACAGGGCCAATTCCTCATTCGCGCTGATGGCCTTGACCATAAGGGTGTTGGTGTCTCTTTCTATATAGCGCGCGGCCATCTTCACGGCGCTGTGTATGGCCTTGGAGTTGGATTTTCCGTGGCAGACCATGACCACGCCCTTCAGTCCTAACAGCGGAGCTCCGCCATACTCGGCGTAATCCACAAATTGGGCGAAATTTTTCAGCGCGCCTTTTGCCATCAGTGAACCCATCTTGGCGCGCAGGCTCGAAAGCAGGGCTTTTTTCAGCATGCGGGTGAGCGAAGAGCCCAGACCTTCGGCCAGCTTGAGGGCGACGTTGCCCACAAAGCCGTCGCAGACCATCACGTCCACATCGCCGGTAAAAACGTCCCGGCCTTCCACATTGCCGACAAAGTTGATCTGCTGGGCCATTTTTAAAATTTCGTAGGCGTCTTTTACCAGCAGGTTGCCTTTCCCTTCTTCTTCGCCAATGGAAAGAATCCCGACTTTGGGGTTGACCCGGCCCAGAACCGTTTGGGCCAAAGTACTGCCCATAAGGCCGAACTGAAAAAGATGATGCGGCCGGCAATCAACATTGGCCCCCACATCCAGAAGAACGGTGCCGTTATTCTCGGAAGGAAGGATGCTGGCCAGACCGAGTCTTTCCACTCCCGGAATCCGGCCGATGATGAACATGGAGCAGGCCACCGTGGCGCCGGAATGTCCCGGGCTGACCAGCCCGTCAGCCGCGCCCTCTTTGACCAGCCGGCAGGCCACCTGTATGGAGGAGTCTTTTTTCCTTCTGAGGATGTCGGAAGGTTTTTCATGCATTTCCGCCACTTCGGAGGCAGCTATAAGTTCGTAATTGACTCCGGCGGTATTAATTCCGGCTAGTTCCGGCTCTATAGCCTCTTTTCTGCCGACCAGCAGCAGGCTGCAGGCGCATTCGCGAGCGCCGGCAAAGGCTCCGGGGATAACGACCGAAGGGCCGAAATCTCCCCCCATGACGTCCACGGCTATTCTGGGCGGGCGGGAGATTGTGCGGATAATTTGTTGTTCCATGGCCGGCGGAATTATTCGGCGCTAATGTCCAGATATTGCCTGCCGCGATAGTTGCCGCAGGAAGGACAGACCGCGTGGGGCACAGCGCTTTCTCCGCATTTGCATAAAACCAGATTGGGCACGGCCACCCGGTGGTGGGAGCGGCGCATATTTTTTTTGGATTTGGATTTTCTGTTTTGTTGAACAGCCATTACAGTCTCCTTAAGGTAAAAAGAATCCGGGCAAAAATTTTTTATTCGATTTTTTAATCCGGCATGGAAATTATTGGTTAATCTTCAAGCCGCGCAGCTTGGCCATGCGGGGATCCGGGTTTTCTTCGGCGCAAATACATTGCGCGTAATTCAGGTTAAGGCCGCATTTCGGGCAAAGCCCGGCGCAATCCGGCGAACATAGGGGACGTCCGGGCAAGGCTTGCGCGAATTCTTCCCAGGCGAGGGCGGCAAGGTTTATTTCAAGACTCGCGCCCAGAGGGGAAAGGCGTATGAAATATTCGTCCAGTTCCGGATCGGGCGGCTTTCCGGCTGCGGAGTCTGCAGCGGGAAACGGTTCGAAAGTGTCAAAATGCTCATCAAGCTCAAAGCGGGTATCCTCGGCGCAGCGGACGCAGGGCAAAATCACTTGTCCGGTAATATTTCCGCGCACCAGCAGGCTGTCCGCCTGCGGCGCAAGATAAAATTCAGCCCGGATGGGGGAAGATATGCGGCAGGCCATATTAAACTCCGCAATGGGATCTGTCCAGATTTTCTGATTGTCCAGCACATAATGCGGCCCGTTGTTCAGAACAGCCTGCAGGGGCGCCCAGGTGTCATACATCATTTTTTGTCAAAGTTCAGGTTGTTACCGGAAGCTGGGGGTTACTGATATCCGCATTGAAAAGTAAACTTTTCCCTGCGGAGGATCGTCAGCCGAAAAACGTGGTTTTCGGCTGACTCTCGCCGCTTCGCGGCGACATCAGCCTGACGGCTGATGTTCAGATTTCCATGCGGAAATCTGTAATTCCATTTCCAG
>JAISBT010000118.1 GCA_031266055.1 Deltaproteobacteria bacterium | reverse complement strand
CATACGGGACGCGGTTCAGTTAAAATACGCGGTAAGCTGGAATTGGAAACGCGCAAAAAAAGCGGGGAGTCCATTGTTATCCGCGAAATTCCTTTTGGGGTGAACAGGAAAGCCCTGGTGGAAAAAATCGCGGCTTTGGTCAACGAGCATAAGCTGGACGGAGTGTCCGCCCTCCGGGACGAATCTGACCGGAACGGCACACGGGTGGTTCTGGATTTAAAACGTGGAACCATTCCTGATATTATCATTAATTCCCTGTACAAGTTTACCGCTCTGGAGACAACTTTCGGATTCAATATGCTGGCGGTGGTGAATAACAGACCGCAGCTTTTAAATCTGAAAACAGCCTTGGAGCATTTTTTAGATCATCGCCGGGTGGTGGTAATAAGACGCACCCGTTTTGACTTGGCCAAGTCCGAGGCCCGGGCGCATATTCTGGAAGGTCTGCGCCGCGCCCTTGATAATATAGATGAAGTGGTAGCCATAATACGCGCGTCAAAAACTCCGCAAAACGCCAAGGACAACCTGATGGCGCGTTTTGCCTTTTCCGGCGCGCAAAGCCAGGCCATCCTGGAAATGCGGCTGCAACGCCTGACCAACCTCGAGCACGAAAAATTGCTTGAAGAATATACGGAACTTCTTAAGTTTATAGCTTATTTGAAATCCATTCTGGAAGAAGAGGGTTCTCTGCGCAAAGTTATCCGGGATGAACTCTCCGAAATTAAAGCCGTTTACGCGAGTCCGCGTAAGACAGAACTGATGCAGGACGATCCGGTCGGCATAGATGTAGAAGACCTGATCCCGGACGAGGGCGTGGTCATAGCGCTGTCGCGGCGCGGCTACATTAAACGCACCAACATTGACCTGTACCAGCAGCAAAAGCGGGGCGGCAAGGGTATTGCCGGCGTACACACCGGGGACGAAGATTTTGTGCAGGATTTTATTACCACCTCCAATCACCAGTATCTGCTGCTTTTTACCAACCGCGGGCGGATGCACCAGCTTAAAGTACATCAGGTTCCGGAGGGCAGCCGCATTGCCAAAGGCGTGCATATTGCCAATCTGCTGCCCCTGGAGAAAGATGAATATATTGCCACCGTGCTGACTGTACGCGATTTTACCGGAAGCAAATCCTTTTTCTTTGCCACCCGCCAGGGCATGATTAAGCGGTCTGAAGCGCAGTTGTATGCGCGATGCCGTAAAACCGGTCTTCAGGCTTTGGGTTTGCGCGATGGTGATGAACTCATTGCGGTGAATGAGGTGGATGACGGCAGCCATGTTATTTTAACTACCGGGAAGGGCATGGCGATTCGGTTTGCCTGTAAGGATGCGCGGAGCATGGGACGCATTGCCGCGGGGGTAAAGGGAATTGCCTTGCGCACCGGCGATAAGGTTGTAGCCTGCGTGATTATGCGGACGGAAGATGAAAGTGCGGATATTATGAGCGTTTCCAGCAACGGCTATGGGAAACGAACCAAGATGAACCTGTACCGCTTGCAGTCGCGCGGCGGTTATGGAGTGATCAACTTCAAGGTCACCTCCAAAACCGGGCCGGTTATCGGAGCTTTGGCCGTAAATGATACGGACACCTTACTGTTGCTGACGTCCACCAATAAAATCATCCGTATCGGTATCGGCGATATGAACAGTATCGGCCGGGCGACCCAGGGGGTACGCCTGGTTTCCATTGATGAAGGGGGGCATGTGGTAAGCTTTGACCGGGTGGATAAAACGGATGCCTCCTTGACGGATGTTGTTCTGGCTGAAACAAGCGATACCAGTACGCTGTAACGCTTAAAAGTTCGTATAGAACAGCGTACTGACGCCGGGCGAACAAGCCCGGCGCGCCGCCTTAAGGCGGCGGAGCAAAGCAAAAATCACGTTTTTTGCTTTGCGATCTTATCGCTTAAAACGAAGCGCATGCGTAGTTTTAAGCGATACATGGCACTAGTACGCTGTAAGATTGAACAGATGGGAATCGGCATATGCTCCACTGGTGTAAAATATGTTTCATTCTGCTTTGTGCGGTGCCGCTGCTAAGCGGCTGCCTGGACGAAAGCGAACGGCCCGATGATTTGACCGATGCGCGGGAATACATGCGCCACAGGGATTTCATTGAAGCGGAAAAATCTTTTGAGCGTTATCTGCGCCGGAATCCTGACGGCCAGGAGCGCCTGGAAGTATGGAATAATCTGGTGGATATTGCTTTGAATGTCCGGCATGACCGTAACGCGGCGATTGAGCTTTTGGAGGCCATGACAATAGAATACGAGGTCAATTCACTGGAGCGCCGGATGGTGCAGGAGCGTCTGGCGGAGGAATATGAGCAAAATCGTAATTATGTCAGGGCAATGGAGCTTTGGATAGCTTTGGAAAAAAATCCCGGAACCTCGCAAATCAAAAAAGCGGCCCTTTACCGCAACATGGCGCGGGTATATCTGCGCCGTCTGGAGTTCGAGCTGGCTAAAGAAGCCTTGGGTCTGTGTATGGCTTTAGATATTCCGCAGTCTACAAAATCTGAATGCCAGTATGATCTGGCTGATGCGTATCTGGTGATGGAAAATATTGAGGAGGCCATAAACGAATTGGGCAACCTTCTGAATCAGGGGGGGATTGACGACGATTTGCGCGTACTGTCCGTCTTCATGCTGGCTGATGCTTTGGAACAGCAGGGCAAAAAGCGGGAGGCTCTGGATCTTTTTGAAAGTATCCGCTTCAGTTACCCGAATACCAGCGTGGTGGAAGCGCGCATTGAATATTTGCATACGGCGAAACAGTAAGGAAATTGCCTAGTACGCTGTAACGCTTAAAAGTTCGTATAGAACAGCGTACTGACGCCTGGCGAACAAGTCCGGCGCGCCGCCTTTAGGCGGCGGAGCAAAGCAAAAACCACGTTTTTTGCTTTGCGATCTTCACACTTCAAACGTAGCGAAGCGAAGTTTTAAGTGTGACATGGTACTGGGTTGTGCGCCGGTATTTATCCGAATGAAAGGAGGGCGTGGTTCCGTGGCCGCCATATCAGGCAACGGGCCGGATCCGCTGACTGCCGCAGAATTGTCATGAAGATGGTGTGAAATGGTAACACGGGTTGGAGTATTTTCAGGGAATACTGACAAGTTGTATCGGCGGCAAACCGCTGCCTAATCCTTTTCACGGAGGTTGACAATGATGACGAAGAAAAAGACGTTCAAACAGATATTCAAAAAAATATTTAAAAAAATATTTACTGTTGCCTTCCTTTTCCTGGCTGCCGGAAGCGCGCAGGGCGCGGAAACCGCCATCTGTTACAACTGCCCGCCTGAATGGGCCGGCTGGGGAAACCAGCTCCAGCTTATCAAGGATGAAACGGGCATCATTGTCCCGCTGGACAACAAAAATTCAGGCCAATCCGTTTCCCAGCTCATCGCCGAGCAAAAGAACCCTGTGGCCGATGTCTGCTATCTGGGCGTTTCCTTCGCCATCAATGCCCGGAAGGCCGGAGTAATTGAGGCGTACAAGCCGAAGGGCTGGGAAGCCGTGCCCGAAGGCCTGAAAGACCCTGACGGATACTGGGTTTCCATTCACTCGGGCACCATGGGGTTCATGGTCAACGTCGAGGCCCTGGAAGGCAAGCCCATACCCCGGTCGTGGAAGGATCTGCTCGATCCGGAGTACAGGGGCATGGTGGGTTTCCTTGATCCCACCTCGGCCTTTGTGGGGTATGTGGGCGCGGTGGCGGCCAACCACGCCCTCGGCGGAACTCTGGACAATTTTGATCCTGGAATTGCCTATTTCAACGAGTTGCAGAAGAATGCCCCCATCGTTCCCAAGCAGACGGCCTACGCGCGCGTCTTGTCGGGAGAAATCCCCATTCTTCTGGACTATGATTTCAATGCGTACCGCGCGAAACACACGGACAAGGCCAATGTTGAATTCATTATTCCCGCTGAAGGCACCATCATGGTGCCTTATGTCATGACTTTCGTAAAGGGCGCTCCCCACGCCAAGGCCGGCCAGGAAGTCATTGATTTCGTTCTGGGCGTCAAGGGACAGCGCCTGTGGGCGGAAAATTTTCTGCGCCCCGTTATGCCCGGAGTTATGACACCGGAAATCGCCGGGCTTTTCCTGCCTGAAAGCGAATACGCAAGGGCGGGATCCGTGAATTACGGCAAAATGGCCGAGGTACAGCAGGCATTCGGGGAAAGGTATCTCAAGGACGTAGTATCGCAATAGAAGCGTCTCAAAGTTAAATTGTCTCAGAGCGTTTTAACATTGAAAATGTACAAAGCGCTCGGCAAGGATTTGCCTGCAAATCCTTGCTTCAGCCGTTGCTGCACAGCAGCTTACGGATGAAGGCAGCAGCGATGCTTCACCGTTAAGCGACAATCTCAAGCGTAAAATGCCTCAGGGGAGCGTCCGCCACCGGGCGCTCCCGTTTTCCGCCCGGAGCCGCCATGCGAAAAAAACTGTTGTTCGTCTGTTTCCTGGTTCCCGCTCTGACCATATTTGCCGCTTTCTTTCTGCTGCCTGTAGCCCTGCTGGTGCCTCAATCCCTGGATACGCCGGAGGGCTGGAGCATTTACGGCCAAGTGCTTGCCAACCCCAGATATTGGTCAAGTCTGGTCGATACCGTGCTCCTTTCCCTGGTGGTTACATTCGCGGCCCTGATCATCGGAGGCATGGCGGCGCTTTTTCTGGAACGCAACGCCTTTCCCGGACGTGATTTTCTGGTTGGCATACTGATCCTGCCGCTTTCCTTTCCCGGCGTGGTCGTGGGCTTTATGGTCATCATGCTGGCCGGCCGCCAGGGACTCATCGGCCTTGCCGCCAATGCGATATTCGGTTCCCGTCTCGTGTTTGCATATTCCATGGCCGGTCTTTTTGCAGGGTATCTCTACTTCTCCATCCCACGGGTAGTGACTACGGTCATGGCGGCCGCGGGCAAGTTGGATACGACCCAGGAAGAGGCCGCCCGCACTCTTGGGGCATCCCCCCTCCGCACCCTGGTGGACGTAACCATCCCGGCGCTCGTTCCAGCCCTGGCTTCCACAGGAGCCATCTGCTTTGCGACATCCATCGGGGCTTTCGGCACGGCCTTTACCCTGGCCACGGAAATCAACGTGCTGCCCATAGTCATTTATACGGAATTTACCCTGTTCGCCAACTTCGCCACGGCTACCATGCTGTCCGTGGTGCTCGGCGTCGTCACCTGGCTGATCCTTTTCTTCAGCAAACTCCTGTCCGGCTTCCAGGCTTCGGTAAGCGGGATATGAAAAAAGGAGCCTTTTTTTGGGGACAACTGGGTTTCACCCTTGTCTGTTGTACTTTTCTGGTGGTACCCATCATCCAGACCGTGCTGACGGCGCTGACGGTCAACGCCTTCCGCGGCATACGTTCGGGTTTTACCCTGGACTGGCTGCACAAGGTGTTCGTCACATATGGCGATACCGTTTTCCGCAGTTTTTACCTGGCGCTGGCGACTTTGGCCGTCTGCGTCCTGATCGGCGTCCCGTTTGCCTATGTCCTGGTCAAGGCCGGGAAAGCCCGTTGGGCTTGCTTTATCGAAGAATCCCTGGTGCTGCCTCTCTCAATTCCGGGTATAGCCATCGGCCTTGGCATCCTGCTGACTTGGGGCGGCCTGACCTGGTTCCGCCATAGCTGGCTTTTTCTGCTGGCCGGCCACACCATTTTCTGTCTGCCCTTCATGGTGCGGTCAATCACCGCCGTGCTGCGCGTGGTGCCGCTCCCCGCGTATGAAGAAGCTGCCGCAACCCTCGGCGCGGACGCTTTCAGGCAATTCTGGCATATTGTGGTGCCTGTGGCCGGGCCCGGCATTCTTTCCGGAGCTTTGCAGGTGTTTACCCTCTCCATAGGTGAATTCAACATTTCCTGGATGCTCCAGACTCCTTTCACCCGTACCCTTCCGGTGGGCCTTGCGGATAGTTACGCCTCCATGCGCATTGAAATCGGTTCCGCCTACACGTTGATCTTCCTGGTGCTCATTGTGCCGGTACTGATGCTGATGCAGAAAATCCCCTCCCTTATGGCCCAGATGACCAGGATAACCCCTGCTGACACGCCGGAGACGCTTATGGCGCAGACTTCTGTTGTGATGAAGTATCGCGGGATACAGTCCAGCCTTGTGCCCGTCACCCTGGAAAATTGCTCCAAAACCTTTGGGCGCAGCCGGGTTCTGCATTCTTTTTCCCTGCATATGCCCATGGGCCGCAAAATTGTGCTTCTGGGGCCTTCGGGCTGCGGCAAAACCACAACCTTGCGCATCATCGCGGGCCTGGAAAGTCCTGATCCCGGCGGCAGGGTGCTGATGGGGGATAAAGACGTTACCCGCATTCCCGTGGAAAAGCGGCAGATCGGCATGATGTTCCAACAATACGCGCTGTTTCCGCATATGACCGTGGCGGAGAATGTGGCTTACGGTCTGCGGGTGCGCGGAACTTCGCGGACGGAAACGGCAAAGACCGTGGGCGACATGCTGGAGATGGTGCGCATGCAACACTTTTCAGGCCGCAGGATCAGCGAGCTTTCCGGAGGCCAGCGGCAGCGCGTGGCGCTCGCGCGGGCGCTGGCCGTCAAGCCCGGGGTACTTCTCCTTGACGAACCGCTGGCGTCTCTGGACGCTATCCTGCGGGTCAGCGTGCGTGAAGAGCTGGATCAGTTCCTGACCTCCCTCGGCATTACCTCGGTCATTGTCACGCACGACCAGGACGAGGCCATGAGCATGGGCGATCTTATCGTCGTTATGAAGGATGGCCGCATTGAGCAGATAGGCAGCCCGCAGGAAATCTACCACGAACCGGCGACCGCTTTCGTGGCGGGATTTGTCGGAGGTTCGAACCGGCTGGAGGGAGTTTTTGATGCGGGCGCGCTGCGTCTGCCCGGTGGAGCGGTCATTCCTGTGGAAAGCCTCTCCGGGAAAAGCATGGAAACGGGCGTCTCCAAACTTCCTCAACTCTCCCCGCTTCTCGCGCGGGGTAAAGTGAGCGTGTTTTTCCGCCCCAACCAGGCCCAAGCGGCGCCTCTCGCGCCCGGCAGGATGCGCGGGACGGTGGTTACCGCGCATTTCCTCGGCGAAAAGACTCGGCTGGTCGTGCAGATTGGCGAGGATACGCTCATCAAGCTGGAGCTTTCCTCCAGCGAGACGATCCCGCCAGGTTCGGAAATCGGCGTCGAACTCTTCCCGGAAGCGCTTCTGCTTTTCGGAGACGCGCAATGATTGTGCTTCAGCTTGCGGATTTTCACGTGCGCGGCGACGATCGCCTGTCGTTCCGGGTTGTGAATACCCGCCATTGCCTGAATGAAACGGTCGCGCACTTGAAAACGCTGGAACAGGAGCCCGACGCCCTCGTGCTTACCGGCGACCTAGCGGACAGCGGCGACGAAAAAGCTTATCGCATTCTCCACGCGTCCCTCTCGGCGCTGGGCTGGCCGACTTACGCGATTCCCGGCAATCATGACCGGCGCGACCGGATGCGCGACCTTCTGCCGGGATGGTGTCCGGCGGACTCGGATGTTGCGCCTTATATCTGCTACACGGTGGAGAACGGCCCGGTGCGTCTGGTGATGATCGACACCATGAATCCGGGTTCCCACGACGGCCGTTGCCACGCGGCGGTGATGACCTGGCTGGATGAAACCTTGGCGCAGCGGCCGCACATGCCGACGCTGTTGTTCATGCACCATCCGCCCTTTGCTACAGGGTTTCCGGTCATGGACGTTCCCGTTGAAAACGTGGATGCCCTTGCCGCCGTCATCCGCAAAAATCCGCTGACCCGTCTTTGCTGCGGCCACATTCACCGGCCCATCCTGGGCCAATGGATGGGGGTTCCGGCGGTGACGGCTCCCGCCGTATCAATGCAGATGGAATTTGATCTCGGTGAAAAAGGCGGCGACGAATTTCGCCTGGAGACGCCGGGTTATCTGCTGCACCACTGGAAGCATGGTGTTCTCAACACGCACGTCTGCCAGATAGCGACCCGGGCGAGTTTCGCCGGGCCTTATCCTTTCACGGACTCGGTAAATCCGGGTTAAAGCGGTTTAACCTTCCGCTTTGGGCCTCCGGCAGGTTTTCAGGGTGAATAAAGCTGCGCAGGGCTTTTTCCACCAGCGTGAGGGATACAAGAGTATCAATACAGGGGCCGTGCGGACGTTCGTTAAGAATGCCGTATACCGGCAAAGGGTAAGTATCCTGTATCCCTCCGGCTAAGTCCCTCTCGCAGGCGACGGCTATAATCAGCCGGGGTTTTTTCTCCACCACGATGCGTCTGGCGATGGTTCCGCCGGTAGCCACAGCCATGGACACGCCATATTTTTCCGTCAACTCCAGCAAGGGGCCAATGTTGCAGCGCCCGCAACGCTTGCAGCGCGCAAGCCGGTTGCTGACGCGGCAAGTGCAGGCGCTCCACTGAATGCAATGCGGCAGTAAAATCAAAATTTCCCCGGGGGCATAGCGCTGGTTTGCGCTATACACCAGTTCATTATTTACCTGGATAAAAGAACGGCGTGTTTCCGCGGACTTGATGCCGACCAATCGGCCCGCAAGTTCCATAAGCGGCAAAAACAGTTTAACGCTCAATCCTCTGGCCTTGTCGGCGCCCCATAGTTTTACCCCGGCCGTTATTTGAAAGACCAGAGTAAAAGTCGTCCAGCCGACAACAGCCAGAACCAGAATTAAAAGGCTTCCAGTGATATATGGAACCGACGGGTGGATATTTTTAAAGCCAATATAGGGAATTCCCCAGCCCAGAATAAGTATAAGGCTGAGCAGCAGGGAAATACCGCAAGTAAGCCCGATGAATAAACGCTTGTGCGCAAGAGCGGGCAGCTTTTTCAACTGGTTGGGAAGTTGTTTCAGAGCTGTTTCCTTGATGACCGGGCGGCCCCCGGATTGGAATTAAATACAAAAAACAGGCGCGTCGCCAGCCAGTTAAGCGTCAGGGCCGGGTTAACCGGAACTTTAAGGCTCTCGCCGAGGCAATCCTGGCATTCGGCAAGCGCTTCATTCACTATATGCAGGCGTGCCGGCGGCAGGGCGGAAAAAGCGCGCGCCCAGACGTCTTCCGTCCGGCTGTCCTCCCGGGCGGGTTTACCGGCAAGCGCCGTCAAGAGGGCTTTTTGACAGAACAACACTATCTGCATCGCCAGATATTTATCAAGAACGCCTTTTTGCGCAATACGTTCCATCCAGAGGGAATTTTTTCCGGCGGCAAAGTCCAGCAGATCCTCAGCCAAATCAAAAAGTTGTCCGGAACCGCCTTCGCCGGCAGCGTCGCCGTCCGTATTTTGCGTATCCCGGCGGCTGTGCGGGTCGGGCCAGGGCAGGGTGAGCGTCCAGGATCTGGAAACCAGGGTTTGCAATAACCTTTCGCGTTGTGGCGCGGTAAGCACAAAGACAGTATCGATTTGCGGCTCTTCCAGAGCTTTTAAAAAAGCGTTGGCGGAAACTTCATTGAAGGACTGCCCTTCATAAAATAAAACCACCCGGCGCGAGGCGGAGGCAGGTTTTTCGCCAAGGCTGGAACTGATGCCGCTGGCGCGGACATCCTCAATGGTGATGCTGCTTGTGCCGCCGTTAAAAAAGAACAGATCCCGGTGCGCCAAATTGACAAAAGACAGGCATGAAGGGCAGAGCAGGCAAGGCCGGGCCAAGCGGTCAGCTTCGCGGCCCGGCTGCGGGACGGCATTTGCGCAATTTAAAAGCGCGGCCCAGTATAAAGAGGCAACGAGGCGATCCCTGGCGCTTCCGCCTTCCAGAAGCAGGCTTTGCGGCGGGTTCCGGCCTAAAATTGCCAGACTTGCGCGTATATTCGCAAAGCGCGGATGTCCGGCAAAGGCCCGAACCCCGGGAACATGCTGATCCGGCTCGCCAAAGGTTTCGCGCGTATGGTGTTCAGGCTTTTTTTTTCTTTCTGCTGCGCACATGGTTAAATGGTAATTGAATTCCTTAACGGAAAATAGTCTGCTCTCTGTCCGGGCCCACGGAAATGATTTTTACCGGGACATCCAGTAATTCTTCCATCCTGCGCACATAGCCGCGGGCAGCCGCGGGCAAATCCTCTTCCCGGCGGGCGCCGGCGAGGTTTTCCTTCCAGCCGGACAGCGTTTCGTACACCGGTTCGACTTTGTCCAGACCGTTTTCTTCCTGGGGAGGGTAAAATATAGTTTGGCCTTTATATTTATAAGCCGTGCAGATTTTAAGTTCATCCAGGCTGGAGAGAACATCCAGCTTGGTCAGGGCAATTTCCGTGATGCCGCTCAGGCGTACCGAACTGCGCAGAATAACCGCGTCAAACCAGCCGCAGCGGCGGGGCCGGCCGGTGGTTACGCCGAATTCGACGCCCTGCTCACGCAGGTACAGGCCAAGGGCATCCGTAAGTTCGGTGGGGAAAGGTCCTGAGCCTACTCTGGTGGTATACGCCTTGACTATGCCGATGATGCGCGACAGTGACCACGGCGCTACGCCGCTGCCGGCGGAAGCCCCTCCGGATACAGTGTTGGAAGAGGTTACAAAGGGGTATGTGCCGTGGTCAATATCCAAAAGTGAACCCTGGGCGCCTTCAAACAGGATATTTCCGCCCTGTTTGCGGCAGATTGCGATTTGTTCCGGTATATCGGCCAAAAAGGGCAGGAGTTCCGTTCCGCTTTTCCGAATTTCGTCCATGACCTGTTGTACGGTGAAGCCCGGTTGCTTATAGAGAGACAAGAGCGCGTTTTTTTCCGCCAAGTTATGCTGAATTTTTTTCAGGAGCAGGGGCTGATCCGCCAAATCCGCGGCGCGTATGCCTATGCGGGCGGCTTTATCTTCGTAGCAGGGCCCGATGCCCCGCCCGGTTGTGCCGATTTTGGAATCTCCCCGATCGCTTTCACGGGCTTGATCCAGCGCGCTGTGGTAAGGCATGATCAGGTGAGTGGAAAGGCTTACGGACAGATTATCCGGAGTTATCACCACTCCTCTGGCTCTGAGCTCGTCAATTTCCTTACAGAAAGCCGCAGGGTCAAGCACTACGCCGTTGGCGATAAAGCAGCGTTTTCCGGGGTGGAGGATGCCGGAGGGTATAAGGTGCAAAGAATATTTTTGACCATCGGTGAGAACCGTGTGCCCGGCATTATTGCCCCCTTGAAAACGGACAACGATGTCCGCGTCCCGGGTCAGCAGATCCACGACTTTACCCTTGCCTTCATCACCCCACTGGGCGCCGACAACAACTACGCTGGACATAAAAGAACTCCTTTATCCTGCTTGAGGCTTTTTGCCGCATAATAACCCTTCGGCGTTAAAATGCTCTAAAACGATAATGCCTTATAAACCAGCGGCTGCAAAGGGTTTTTTGAGAAATTTTTGTTTTTTGGCCCAACCTGTTTATTCCCATGGCCGGTTATGTTATATGTACGCGCATGGGGAAATTTTTTTCACGACATTTTTATGTTATTTTTTATCCGGCTTTAAGCGTATTTCTGATCTGCCTTTTCAGTTCCTCCAACGCTCCGGACGCTGGCACCCGGCAAAACTATGCCTACAGGGCTTCGAACTCCTTCAACCCTGTGCGGACGGTTGTTCAGAACAGAATTAAGGTGGTCTTTCCGTTTGAAAAGCGTCTGTCCAGCGCCTATGCTCCTTTTGGGCCCGGCATGGATGAAGAATTGCTGGCTCTTTTCCTGGCTGAAACCAACCGGGAAGCCAGTTTTTTTTATGCGCGCGGCTATAAAGAAGCCATGGAACTGGTTAGACAAAAACGTTGCGATCTGATGGTGGGTTTCGGCGGGGATTTTGGCGAAGAACACGGCGGCTATTTTGCCCGGGGGCCGGTTTATGCCAGCGTCTATCCGGTAGTGGTAAAAACGACTTCTAAAATCCGGATTGATAATATGTATTCCAACATGCTGCACAGCAGCGTGGCGGATATGGACAGCGGTTCTGTTTTTTTGCTGGATCCGCAGGCTTATTCCGTTCTTTTTCCCCTGCATGAAGGCTTGCGCGTTCAAGGCGCGCTTAAAGAGCCGGTAGGCTACAGATGGTTTTGGAATGCCGACGATGCGCAACTTACCGAACAGATGGAAGCTTTCTGGGAAAATGCCGGCGGGGGCGAGTTGCTGGTGGAGTTGCGCGAGCGTTATTACGGTTTTATGCCCAAGACCTCCAGGCATCAGGATCTGCGCGTTTTGGCGCAAATCATCACGGAAAAAATGGATCTGTATAGCGAGGCTATTGCAAAGGCGGCGGAGGAAACCGGGCTTGATCCGCTGCTTATTGCCGCGGTCATTTTTCAAGAATCGCGGTTTGATCCGGAGGCTACAAGCTATACAGGCGTGCGCGGTTTAATGCAGCTTACTTCTGATACGGCTAAAATGCTTAAAGTGGATCGCCTGGATCCGGAACAAAGTATTTTGGGCGGCACCCGTTATTTGCGTTATATAAGCGACAGCCTGCAATATCTTGATATTTCGGAGTGGGATCGCTGGTGCCTCACGCTTGCGGCATATAACCAGGGGCCGGCCAATGTGCGCAACGCTCTGCGCCTGGCTGAAACCCGAGGCTTGGGTCAAAATTGGACGGAATTGCGTGAAGTATACGCGCGTTTGCAGGACAGCGGCGTGGCCAGCAAAGGCTTCCGGCCGCAGGAAGCCTTGGATTATGTGGAAAATGTCCGTTATTATTATTATGTAATGTCAAGGCTTGTCACTATGGCGGACGGGGAAAAACAGAACTTTGCACCGCTTCTTTTTCTCCGTACCTCCACCAACTGAGTGTTCCTGTTTTTTATCTTGCGCAGGCGCACTCTTTCCTGTTTCTGCCTCCGCTTCTTTTTTTCCGCTTTCCGTAGGTATTTTAAGTTTGTTTAAAAGCTCCCTTTTGCTCTCTTTATCCATCTCTTCCAGGTATTTTGCGCTTTGCCGGACGCCGAAATTAAACAGTTGGTTTTTCCAGTGTACAGCCTGGATCATGCAAAAGGTCAGGGCCGCTTCTTCCCAGCGTTTTGTGGGCTCAAAGTGTTTGACAAGGTTCGCGTAATTATCCCATAAAGAGGCGAGCGAAGCCGCATCATATTGATTTAACTGCCTGGCCAGTTTTTGCAAAGCTCTTTCCATAGTGTTTATTCCGTATTAAGAGTAAGGGATTATACCGGATATTCTATTGCTTATGTGACAGCCTGTAAATAGAGCATTTTAACATTGAAAATGTTGAAATGCTCTGGCGGCGGGTACCG